>CAYOAD010000228.1:0-5960 GCA_964401845.1 uncultured Rhodospirillaceae bacterium
CGCGCCGATCGTGGTGTTCCTGCATGGCGGCGGTTTTGTCCGCGGCGACAAGCGGCGATATGCCAACCTGGGTACCTACTTTGCCCGTCACGGCGTGATCGGCATGATGGCTAACTACCGCTTCGCACCGCAAAACAAATGGCCCTCGGGCGCGGAAGATATCGCCCGCATGATCAAGTGGATCCGGAAAAACGGCGCCAAATTCGGCGGGGACGGCCGGCGGATCTTTCTAATGGGCGCCTCCGCCGGGGCGGCTCATGTCGCCAGCTACGTTTTCTTTGAACGCTTTCACGTCAACAATGACGGCGTCGCCGGTGCCGTACTGGTGTCCGGACCGGCCTATGAACTCAAAACAAAACTGACCCGCGACGGCAAGTTGGGGCATTCGGGAGAGCGCGGCTATTTCGGCGAGGACGCCTCCAAATATGACGACATGTCGTCGATCCGGAACCTGCCGGGCCGGAAAATTCCGGTGTTCGTCGTGTATGCCGAACTGGATCCGGCGCCGATCCAGGCGCAAAACATGCTGCTGATAGACGGGCTGTTCAAACGCGACAAAATGCTGCCGGCGATAAAGCAGGTAATTGGCCACAACCATATTTCGATCACCATGCACGTCAACACCAAGGACCAGTCGCTGGGTCCCGACATTCTGGCATTCATTGCGGCGCAGAAGGGCCGGCGCCGCCGGTAGTCCCCTGCTACTCAACCGGTTGAGACCGGCAGCCCCTACCCGTCCCCCTCGTAATCATCGCGCAGCAGGCGTTTGAGAACCTTGCCCAGCGCATTCCTCGGGAAATCGTCGCGGAATTCGACGGCAGCCAGGCGTTGGTGCTTGGCCAGGCGTTCGTTGGCCCAGGCGCGGATCCCATCGGCGTCGGCGCCGTCGCGGGGGATGACCAGGGCGATTGGACTCTCGCCCCATTTTTCGTGGGGGATGCCGATCACCGTGACGTCCTGGACATCGGCGTGCTCTCCGACGATGGCTTCGATATCGGCGGGAAAGACGTTGAAGCCGCCGGAGATGATCATGTCTTTCTTGCGGTCGAGAATGTAGAGGCAGCCGTCCCCGTCGAGCTTGCCGATGTCGCCGGAGCGGATGAAGGTGCGGCCGTCCGGAGCCTGCCAGATGGCGGCTTCGGTGGCTTCCGCCCGGCGGTGGTACTCTTTCATCATGCCGGCGCCATAGCCCGCGATCTCGCCCACTTCGTCCGGCCCCAGTTCGTTGCCAGCGTCATCAACGATCTTGACGTCGAAACCGATGACGGGCGTGCCCACCGAATCGGGTTTCGCGATTTGCATGTCGGGCCGGTTCAGGGTGGCGAAGCCTTCCGAAAAACCGTAGAGGTCGTAAAGGTTGGGGGAGAGCCGCTGCAGCACGTCGGCCTTGGTGTCGGGCCTGAGCGGCGAGCCGGCGGAAAGCACCGTCTCCAGGCTCGAAAGGTCATACTTGTCGAATTCCGGATCGTCGAGCGTCACGATGAACTGGGTCGGCACCATGAAAGTGTGAGTGATCTTTTCGCGCTCGACCGTTTCAAGGAAGGCCCGGGGGCTGAATTCCGGCAGGACATGCAGGGTGCCACCGGCAAACAGAACCGGCAGCACCATCAGCCAGGTGCCGTTGGAGTAGAGCGCCGTCGTCGTCAACGCCCGGCACTGGGCATGGAAGCGGAGTTCGACGGCATTGCTGAAGGCGAAGTGCTGGCGCACCCGGTGGGTCTGCACGATGCCCTTGGGCAGGCCCGTCGTCCCGGAGGAGTAGATGATGTTGAAGTCGTCGGTGAGGTCGTAGGCGACGACCGGCTTATCCCCGCTCGCGCCGGCCATAAAATCATCGAAGCCCTGCCAGCCAGCGCCGGAAAACCCGTGGGCGATGAAGCCGTCGTCACGGATGGACGCCAGGCCGCCGCGCACCTCGTCGATCTTGGACCGTTGTTCGGCAGAGCAGAATACCGCCACCGAACCGCTGTCCGTGATGAGGCCTTCGACCTGCGTCGCCGTCAACAAACCGCTCAATGGGACGACACAGGCACCGGCGCGGACGATACCGAACATGATTTCCAGGATGTCCACCGAGTTGCCCATCAGCACGGCAACCTTGTCGCCCTTACGGATGCCTGCGGCTATCAGCCGGTTGGCGACGCGGCTCATGTTGCGGTCGAAGTCGCCCCAGGTCCGGCGCACGTCACCGCAGACGACGGCCTCCCGTTTGGGATGGAACCGGGCGTGGGTCGCCCAAAGATCGGGCAGGAAGACTTGGGCGTTGTCAATCGACGGCATGGCTGTGAATTCCCGGGTTACAAAATCTAACTGCGGTCACGGATATCCCGCTTGCCGGCATTCATCTCGGCCATCAGCTCGATCGATTGATCGTCAACCATGAGATCGCAAAACAATGTGCGCTCGTCCGCCAGGCCCTCGGCCAGGGGTCGGCCGGCAGCGCCCCGCACCAACCGTTTGATGTGGCCCAGCGCGCGTGGCGGTTTGGCGGCCAGTTCAGCGGCGATTTCCATGGCATGTTCCACCACATCGCCTTCGACGCAGGCCGAGACGATGCCGAGCGCTGCGGCTTCGAGCGGCCGGATGGTGCGGCCCAGCAAGGTCATTTCCAGTGCCCGGCCTTCGCCGATCAATCGCACGAGACGCTGCGTGCCGCCCGCCCCCGGCAACAGGCCGATATTGATCTCCGGCAGGCCAAGGTGGTAATCGCCGTCCTGCGCCAAGCGGATATCGCAAGCCAGCGCCAGCTCGAAACCGCCACCCATCGCGGTACCGTTGATGGCGGCGACGAAAGCCTTCGGCAGGGTCTCGATCCGCCGCAGGCAGGTGAGGTAAGGCGATTCCGGTACCGGTCGGTCAGTGTCGAAACTCACGCCTTTCGCTGCCAACGCGCGGGATCTCTCCTCCAGCACGCCGACATCGTAATGCCGGATAAAGACGTCGGGTTCGCCGCCGGTGAACACCACGGCGCGGACGGTGTCGTCAAATTCGACCTCGTCCAGCAAAGCGGCTAATTCGACTTCCGTATCGCCGTCCATGTAGCCGTGCGGCGGGTTCGAGACCGCCGCTTTGAGGACCGCGCCTTGGCGGGTCACGCTGAACTGCGCCATCGGCCTCAGTCCTCCGCTTGGGGGTCCATCTGGCGGCGGAACATGCGGATGATCTTGCGCGCAATGGCTTTGGGCGTGGCGCCGCCGGGCCGGTACCAGCTGACGACGAAATTCAAGGCGCCCAGGACGGCGAGGCGAAACATCCGGCGGTCGGTGCGCGGCGGCAGCGGCAGCTCCTTGATCAGGCGGATAAAGACCTTTTCGTAAGAATCGCGATGCCGGATCAGGCGACGGTTCAAGTCGCTGTCGCCGCGCGGCACGATGTTGGCCACCAGGGTATTGTAATCGGCGCTGGTCAGCAGCGACTGCAGGTGCGCCATGGCTGCCCGTTCAAGGCGCGTCCAGGGATCGTCCGCCGTGGCAATCGCCGCCTCGACCGACGACTGCATCTCCTCCATGCCCTTCTGGTAGACCGCCTCGAAAAGGTCGTCCTTCGAGCGGAAAAAATAATAGAGCGAGCTCGGTTGGACGCCGACCTCCGCCGCAATATCGCGGATCGACGTGCCATGATAGCCCTGCCTTGCGAACGAACGCGCGGCGGCGTCCAGCATATCACCGCGCCTGTTTTCCTGCGGCCTGTCGGTTGTCGCGCGACTTGCGGTCCTGATACTCATTCGCGCCGGTCCCCCGCGTCGAAGTTTCTGTTTGTTATACCGAACGGTCGCTCGGTAGGTCCGGCGAGTCAAGAGGGACCTTGGACCCGGCGTAATTTGATGACTCATTTTCATGTCCGGGACGGCGCGTGCTTGCCTCCGGATCGATTCAGGTGATATCTTTTCTACTGAACGACTGTTCGGTAACAACACCACTGGGAACGACATGAGTACACACGAAGACGCCAGGGCTAAATGGGAGGCTGACTACCTTTCCCATCTCGGGGGCGAGGATGTCCGCCGCAACCGCTCCGGCGTCACGGTAAAGCCGATCTATGGCCCCGGCGATTGGGATCAGAGCCGCTATATGGCGGATCTCGGTTATCCCGGTCAGTCGCCGGGGACGCGGGGGATATATTCCACCATGCACCGGGGCCGGCCCTGGAGTCCCCGCCTCGTCGTTGGCCTGGGCCTGCCCGAAGACTACAACGCCCGCATGCGGGCGCTTTACGACATCGGCCTGACGGGCCTGTTCCTGGCGCCTTGCAATTCGCACATGCGGGGCTACGACCCGGACGAGGTCGAGCCGGAGTTGCTGGGCACCTGCGGCACCGTCATCGCCTCGGCGGAGGACGTGCGTGTCTGCCTCGATGGGCTGCCCATCGACCGCTACGGCGTCAGCCTCGGCTGCACCGCGCCATATGCCCTGTCGGCCTTCATGTTCGCCGTCGCCAAACAGCGGGGCATAGCGTGGAAACAGTTGGCGGGCACGACCAATCAATCCGACTATCTCTCGCACTATACGGCGCTGCACATGTTCTTCCGCGTGGCGCTGTCTGGCCAGCGCCGGCTGATGCTCGACCACATCGAATGGATGCTGCGCGAGGCGCCGCGCTGGAACGCCCTGTCGGTGGTGGGCCAGCACATGCAGCAGGCCGGCGCCACACCGGCCCAGGCCATGGGGCTGACGATCTCGAGCGCCATCCAGTATGCCCATGACCTTATCGAACGCGGCCATGAGCCGGACGATTTCCTGCCGCGGTTCAGCTTTTTCTTCGACATCTCCATTTCGTTCTTCGAGGAAGTCGCCAAGTTCCGTGCGGGCCGGCGCATCTGGGACCGCATCACGGTGGAGCGCTTCGGCGCCAAGGACCCGCGCTCGCGCCGCTTCCGCTTCCACGCCCAGACCTCCGGCGTCGATCTCACCCGCCAGCAGCCCCTGAACAACATCGCCCGGTCCGCCGTGCAGGCCATGGCCGGCATCTTCGGTGGTCTGCAATCGTTGCACACCGACAGCTATGACGAGGCACTGGGCAGTCCCACCGCCGCCGCCGCCCAGATCGCCGTGGCGACACAGAACATCCTGCGAGCCGAGGCCCACCTGGATGACGTGATCGATCCCCTCGGCGGGTCGTACTACGTCGAGAGCCTGACGAACGACATGGAAGGCGAAATCGAGGCGGTGATCGCCAAGATCGACGACGCCGGCGGTATGTATCGCGCCGCCGAGGCGGGCGTGGTGCAGACCATGCTGGGCGAATCGGCGCTGGACTGGCAAATGAAGGTCGAAAGTGGCGAACAGATCGTCGTCGGCGTCAACGCCCATGCCGTGGCGGACGATCCGGCCGACCGTCCGCCGCCGCAGGAACGCTTGGATCCGGCGCGGCTCGACAAATACCTCGCCGGTTTCGCCGCCTTCAAACGAGAGCGCGACCAGGACGCCGTCCAGCGCGCCAAGGACGATCTCGCCCGCGCTTGCAACAGCGACGGTGAAAACACTTACGAAAGCGTCGTCAACGCCGCTATCGCCGGGGTCACCCACGGCGAGATCTGCGGTACTGTGCGGCAGGAAATGGGCTTCGGCCAACCGCTGATCGTGCCGTGAATGGGCTGATTAGGGTACTATCCGGCAGGCGTTTGGAAGGGACCGCGCCATGCCGCACGTTCAAAATGATATTTTCGAGCCCTTTGCCCAGTTCATCTTCGGCTTGACGTTCGAGCGCATACCCGAGCCCATCGTACGCTATACCGAGGATCTGCTGCTCGACCTGATCGGCGTGGCGGCGGCCGCATCGGCGACCGAAGCCGGCCGCATTGCCCGCGAAACCGCCTATTCCCACATGGCGGCCGGCCCGGATTCCGAGGCGGCGCGGATGATCTTCGACGGGCGCAAAGCCGGCCTGGTGGGCGCCGCCTATGCCGGCGCGACGCAGATCGACAATTTCGACGGCCATGACGGCTATGCGCCCAACAAAGG
>CAYOAD010000229.1:0-5920 GCA_964401845.1 uncultured Rhodospirillaceae bacterium
CGACGCCCGGAATATAGGGTGTTCGGTTCGGAATTTAAAGGCCTTTCAAAGCCGACCGGCACGGCATTTAGCGGAAATATCGCCACAGACCACAACATGTTGTGGCGTTGGTGAAACCGGAGCGTTATATTGTTTCTTCCCTATTCAAATGCGTAGCACCGCCTACACCATCGCCGGAGAACGATCAGATGGGTCTCACCCCCGACCAACTCGCAGAAATCGAAGAACAACGCGCCGAAACCCAGCCGACGCGCCGGGCCGTTTCGCCGGGTCTTGAGGAAATCCTTTACCAGGCCACGCCGGTGCTCGACCACGGCTTCATCCGGGTCATTGACTACATGGGCGATGACGGCGCCGTGGTCCAGGCCGCCCGAGTCTCCTATGGACGCGGCACCAAATCGACGCGCGACGACGCGGGTCTGGTGAACTACTTGCTCCGTCATCGGCACACCACGCCGTTCGAGATGTGCGAGATCAAATACCACGTCAAACTGCCCATCTTCGTCGCCCGCCAGTGGATCCGCCACCGCACCGCCAACGTCAACGAATATTCAGCGCGCTATTCCATTCTCGACAACGAGTTTTACATCCCGACGGCAGATAATCTCGCCGCCCAATCGAGCATGAACCGCCAGGGCCGGGGCGACGTGCTGGAAGGCGATGAAGCGGCGCGCGTTTTCCAGTTGCTGCGCGAGGATTCCGAACGTGCCTACGCCGACTACGCCGAGATGCTCAACGAAGACGAGGCCGGCAATGCGGTGGACGAAAACCGCCAAGGCCTGGCGCGCGAACTCGCGCGCATGAACCTCTCGCTCAACTTCTATACCCAGTGGTATTGGAAAACGGACCTCCACAATCTGCTGCACTTCCTTTCGCTCAGGGCCGACGAGCACGCCCAGTACGAAATCCGCGTTTATGCCCAGGCTATGCTGGAGACCTTGCAGAAATGGGTGCCGGCGACCTACAAGGCGTTCATGGACTACCGTGTCGGCGGCACGACGATCTCGGAAAAGGGCATGGCTGTCGTGCGCCGCTTGCTGGCCGGCGAGGCGGTCGAGCAGGCCGACAGCGGCATGTCGCCGCGCGAATGGCGCGAACTGATGGCCGAATTGGAAGACGGGGGCTGATCGTTTGGGCACACCCCATATTGCCGCCGAGCCCGGTGACATAGCCGAAACCGTTCTGTTGCCGGGCGATCCCTTGCGCGCCAAATGGGTGGCCGAGACGTATCTCGATGACGTCGTCCAGTACAACGCCGTGCGCAACATGTTCGGCTACACCGGCAGCTACAACGGCAAACCGGTTTCGATCCAGGGCACCGGCATGGGCATGCCCTCGCTGGCGATCTACGTTCATGAATTGCTCAACGAGTTCGGCGCCAAGACGTTGGTTCCTGCGGGGCCTTGCGCAACGAGGTCAAGGTGCGGGATCTGATACTGGCAACGGCTTCGTCAACCGATTCGGGCGCCAACCGGGCGATCTTCGGTGACATCGACTATGCGGCGGCGGCGGATTTCTCCCTGACGCGGGCATTGGCCGACAAGGCTGACGAATTGGGCATCAGCTATCACGCCGGTCCGATCGTTTCGGGCGATCAGTTCTACCGGCCCGAGGACGGTTTCCTCGATCTCCTTACGCATCATGGCGCCCTGGGCGTCGAAATGGAGGCGGCCCTGCTGTTCCGTCTGGCCGCCGGCATGGGCGCCCGCGCCGCCGCGGTGCTCAGCGTCAGCGATCACCTCATCACCGGTGAGGACCTGCCGCCCGAGGAGCGCGAGCGCGGCTTCGGCGATATGGTGCGCCTCGTGCTGGAGACGGTGACCGGCTAGCCGGCAGGGAAGGGGGAGGCCTTGAAAGCCTCCATCGCTTCACAGGATTTATTCAAACGCTCCAGGGCCGCATGGGTGCGGGCGTCAAAATGACTGGGCGGCTTATGCTTGAGAAATGTCACCACGATGGCGGCTGTGAGATCATCCTGCCGGATACGGCCTGAGTCCATCGGCTGATCGCGAAAAGACAGCTCCAACCAGCCCAGTGCCGAATCGATTTGGGTCTGTAACCGGTCAATGACGGCTTGATCCTGGGAGCCCTCGCGCCGCCGGTACAACTCACCACGCAGGGCGATGGCCTTGTCAGCCAATCCCAGCGCGACCGAGGTGCGTCGCACGCTGCTCCGCCGGTCCCGAGCGCCGGGGGGCATCAAGGCGCGCTCCGGGCCAACCGTTTCGTCGATGTGGTCGAGAATCGCTTGGCTGTCGACCAGCGATTCGCCGTCATCGAGCTTCAACGCCGGCACCAGACCCAGCGGATTGACCGCCAGCATGTCGTCGAGGTTCTGCCAGGTCGACAAGGGATCCTGCTCGAACGGCATGCCGAGCAGGTTCAGCGAAACCGCCACTCTTCGTACAAAGGGCGAATCAAGTTGGCCGACCAGGATCATTCAAAAAGGATACGAGATTAACTCACCACAATTCTAGGGGCTGCCGCTTCGGCTTCGGCGTCGGCGGTCTTGATCTTCTCGGCAACCTTGGCGGCGATTTCCTTGAAGGCCACGGAGACCGGGTGGTCTGGTTCCTTGGCGGTGATCGGCGTACCGGTGTCCGAGGTTTCCCGCAGGCGCGGGTCGATGGGTATTTCGCCCAGGAAGTCGATGCCCTGGCGCACCGCTTCTTCGCGTGCGCCGCCATGGCCGAAGATATCCGTGCGTTCGTCGCAATGGGGGCAGACGAAGTAGCTCATGTTCTCGATCAGGCCCAAGGTGGGCACGTTGACCTTATCGAACATCGCGATGCCCTTGCGCGCGTCAGCCAGGGCCACGTCCTGCGGCGTCGAAACCACGACGGCGCCGGTGAGCGGCACGCGCTGGGCCATGGTGAGCTGGGCGTCGCCGGTGCCCGGCGGCAGGTCGCAGACCAGCACGTCGAGGTCGCCCCATTTGACATCCCGCATCATCTGTTCCAGGGCACTCATGACCATGGGACCACGCCAGATCATCGGCGTTTCTTCCGGCACCAGGAAGCCGATCGACATGGCTTCGACGCCATAGTTGGACATCGGCATCATGTACTTGCCGTCGGGCGAGAGCGGGCTGCCGCCGATGCCCATCATGCGGGGCAGGGACGGTCCGTAGACGTCGGCGTCCATCAGGCCGACCTTGAGGCCGCCGGCCGCCAGGCCCAGCGCCAGGTTGACCGCAACGGTGGATTTTCCGACGCCGCCCTTGCCTGAGGCCACGGCGATGATCGACTTGACGCCCGGAATTTCCATGCCGCCGGGCTGCTGCTGGCCGGAATGGCGCTCCGGCTCAGCTTGCGCGGGTGCCTCCGCCTCGCCGCCGCGTTCGGCCGTGAGGACCACCGTGGCGGACAGTACGCCGGGCAGATCGAAGACGATTTCCTCGCAGGCTTTGCGCAAGGGTTCCATGGCTTCGGCGTCGGCCGGATCGACCTCGATGCTGAAAACGACATGCCCGTCCTTGATTTGCAGGCCCTGGATCATGTTCAGTTCGACGACGCTTTTGCCCGACTCCTGATCCTTGATTTCGTTAAGGGCTTCCCAGACCTGTTCGTCGGTGACGGTGGACATGCTTGAAATTCTCCAGAAAAGTGCCGATATGCTTGGACGATGACGGCGGATACAAAAGACTTGGGGGTGAAAGGGGGTTATTGTTGTGCTGCGGCATGCCATGCTTCATTGCGCGCCGCTTCAAGCTGTCATATAACGCGCATGGCGACGAATTTAAAGCTTTCTAAGACCCTACTGATTTTGGCCCTTTAGCGGGTCTGTTTATGAATTTTCCTTTTATTCGGGACGGAGGACGATAGAGCCATGCCATGGAGCAATCAGGGCGGCGGCGGTGGCCGCGGACCATGGGGCCAAGGCCCCGGCGGACAGCAACCGCCAAATCTGGAAGATCTTCTGCGGCAAAGCCAGGACAAGTTTAAACGCTTCCTGCCGGGCGGCGGGGGCGGCGGCAAGATTGTCGCGCTGGTTCTATTGGTACTGGTGGGGCTGTGGGCCGCCAGTGGGTTTTACCGCGTCGAAGCCGACCAGCAGGGCATTGTCCTGCGCTTCGGCGAGTACGTGAACTTCACCACGCCGGGTCTGCATTACCACTTGCCGAGCCCCATCGAATCAGTGCTGACGCCCCGGGTTACCCGGGTCAACCGCATCGACGTGGGATTTAGGGCGCGCGGCGATTCCAGCCGTTCGACGTCACGGCAGGATGTCCCGGAAGAGAGCTTGATGCTGACCGGCGACGAAAACATCGTTGATATCGACTTCACCATCCTTTGGGTGATCAAGGACGCTGGCAGTTTTCTATTCAACGTTCAACGCCCCGAAGCGACCGTGAAGGCCGTGGCGGAAAGCGCCATGCGCGAAATCGTCGGCAACACGCCGATTGCCGCGGCCCTGGCCGAAGGCAAGCTGTTGATCGAGGATAAGGCGCGCAAGCTGACCCAACAGATCCTCGATGATTATAAAGCCGGCGTCGAAGTGCAGAACGTCAAACTGCAGAAAGTGGATCCACCGGGCGCTGTCATCGATTCCTTCCGCGACGTCCAGCGTGCCCGCGCCGACCTGGAGCGACAGCGCAACGAGGCGGAAGGCTATGCCAACGACATCATCCCGCGCGCCCGAGGCGAAGCGGAACAGATGATCCAGAAGGCGGAAGCCTACAAGCAGGAAGTCGTCGCCCGTGCCGAAGGTGACGCCAACCGCTTCCTGGCCGTCTACCGCGAATTCGCCCAGGCCAAGGACGTGACCACCAAGCGGATCTATCTCGAAACCATGGAAGAGGTCCTGCGCGGCATGAACAAAGTTATCATCGACGGCAAGAGCGGCTCGGGCGTGGTGCCCTACCTGCCGCTGCCTGAAATACAGAAGCGTGCGGGAGGTGCCCAATGAGTACCAAATTCCTCGCCATTGTGGGCGTGATTGTGCTGGCGCTGGGCGTTTCCGCGTTTAGCGCGCTCTATACCGTGCATCAGACCCAACAGGCATTGGTGCTGCAGTTCGGTAATCCGGTATCCACCGCGACCGATCCGGGATTGCATGTCAAAGTGCCGTTCATCCAAAACGTGATCTATCTGGACAAGCGGATTTTGGCCTTTGACGCGCCGGCGGAGGAGATTATCGCGTCGGACCAGAAACGGCTCGTCGTTGACGCTTTCCTGCGTTACCAGATCAACAATCCCCTGGAATTCTACAAAGCGGTTAACAGCGAAGCGGGCGCCCGGTCGCGTCTGGCCACTGTTCTGACCTCCAGCCTTCGCCAGGTGCTGGGCGGTGTGCCGCTGGCCACCGTTTTGACCGGTGAACGGCGTGATCTGATGGAGGCCATCAGGGATGCCGCGAACCAGGAGGCCAAGGCCTACGGTATCGGGGTGGTCGATGTCCGCATCAAGCGCACTGATCTGCCGGAAGCCAACAACCAGGCGATCTACGCTCGCATGAAGACCGAGCGTGACCGCGAGGCCCGTGAGTTCAGGGCGCAAGGGGCCGAGATTTCCCAGCGCATCCGCTCGCGCGCCGACCGCGAGAAGACGGTGCTGATCGCCGAGGCGCAAAAACAGTCGCAGATCATCAGCGGTGAGGGTGACGCCCAGTCGATCAAGGTCTACGCCGAAGCGTTCGGCAAGGACGTTGACTTCTTCTCCTTCTATCGTTCGATGCAGGCCTACCGCGAGGCGTTGACGAGCGACGGCACGACCATGGTGTTGTCGCCGGATTCGGAGTTTTTCCTTTTCTTCGGCGATCTCGGCGGGGGTGTGAAGAGTAACAACTAACCGCTGGCGGAACCCGCCGTCACCCTGGTGACGGCGGGTTCCGGCTATCGGTGGTAAGTGGCGCGCCGAAATGGCTGATCTGACCGCGGCCTTGGGCCTCGTTATGGTAATAGAGGGTGCGCTCCACGCCC
>CAYOAD010000230.1:0-5895 GCA_964401845.1 uncultured Rhodospirillaceae bacterium
GATCTCGTAAGACACGGCGCATGCCGTCGCGCAAGTACTCACCCAAAGAGTGAAGCCTCTCGTAGGTGCCTTCCTGTCGAAAAACGCTTAATGCGGCGCCGGCCGCCGCCGTCGAAATGGGATTGCCGCCCAGTGTCGAGGCCATCCAGACGTAGTCGTTCCGGCCGATGCGGTGTTCGCTGGTCATTTCCATAATGTCGGCCCGGCCCCCGAAGGCGCCGATGGGGTAGCCGCCGCCCAGCGCCTTGCCGTAGGCCACCAGGTCCGGCACGACACCGTAGAATTCCTGCGCCCCGCCGTAGGCCAGCCGGAAACCCGTGACGACCTCATCGAAGATCAAAATAATGCTCCGGTCGTCGCATAACTTGCGCACGCCTTCGAGGAAACCCGGCTTGGGCGGCGTGCAGCGTTGCAGCGGCTCCATGATGACGCCGGCAATATTATCGGCATGTTCGGAAACGATCGCCGCCGTTGTTTCGAGATCGTTGTAGGGCGCGACGAGCAACTGGTATTCCGCAGCCGGCGTGCCGGCGCTGGTCAGTTCCGGCTGGGGAAAGGCCAAATCGTTTTGCGGAAACAGGCTAGTGACGCCGGCTTCGTTGGCGCCGTGGTAGGCGCCTTCGAATTTTAGGATTTTGGTCTTGCCGGTAAATCCCCGCGCCAGGCGCTGGCAGTACATCGTGGCTTCGGTGCCGGAGGCGCAAAAACGCAGCCGTTCCGAGGCCGGGCTGACGCGTTTGATTTCTTCTGCCAATGCCAGCGCATGGCTGTTGAGGTAGGCAAAGTTGGACCCGTTGGCCGCCTGTTCCCGTACGGCCTCGACAATTTCCGGCCGGGCGTGGCCAACCAAACAGGAACCCCAGCCCAGGGAGAAATCGAGGTGTTCCTTTCCCCCGGAATCCCAGAGGCGGCAGCCCTCGCCCCGCGCCATCACGACGAGGTCTTCGGTGGGCAGGCCGAACTCGCCGTTCGAGATACCGGCGGGGAAAACCGCCAGGGCCCGTTCGGCGACGTTCATGCCTGCCCCTGTTCCCACCAGCGACGCCTAAGGGCGTTCGCCGCGGGCTAGACGGGCGTTGATGTCGTCGATCACCGCAGGGAGGTCGATGATCGTATCGATGACATAATGCGCCCCGGTTTTACGCAAGATTTCGGCGGTATGAGCGTTGCGCCGGGCGATCTCTTCAGCTGACATGGCATCGGCCTCGGCCATCGTGCTGATGTCCATATAGTTGGAGTAGAGTGAAACGCCGACGCCCCAGCAGCCGGCTTCAAGCGCCTCACCTACACCCGACGCCGTGTCGTCGACCTTGACGACGGACTGGATCGGGTGAAGGTCCAAGAGATCGCAATTGCGGTAGACCATGAAAGGCTTGGGCCGGGCGCCGTGTTCGACTTCGTCGCCGGCAACCGTGGCGTCCGGATTGAACCCCTGCTCGCGTGCGGCGGCCAGCAGGACATCCACCATCTCGCGCGTAAAACCGGTGGAGACGCCGAGCTTGAGGCCATCGGCCTGCATCTTCTGGGTCACTTCGGCGACGCCGGGCAACAAGGGTGTGTATTCCGGCAGGCATTCGATCTGCAGCGGCACGAAGTCGGCGAACATGGCGTCGACGTCGTCCTGGGTCGGGTAGCTGCCTTTGATCTCATTCCAGCGCTCGCGGATTTCCGGCATTTCGGTCAACGCCTTGATGTGGAGGTCCTTGCGCAACCCCATGGGAACGCGTGCCTCCTGCATGGATATTTCGACGCCCTGGCGTTTGAACACTTCGACGAAGACGACGGCCGGGGCGATGACGTAGGCGTCGGCGGTCGTACCGCTCCAGTCAAGGACCACGCCTTGAACCTTACCCTTGTAGGTACGCTGAAAATTGTAATCCGAGGCAGCAGGCATTTCGTTCTCCTGATTTGGTAGGTTTCGATCTGATTCGCGCCATATCAACGCATCTCAATCAATAAGACAAATCGTTATATCCAATAATTTTTATATGTTTTACTTATAGTATAACAAAGCCAGGATCGCCCTGAATATCCGTTCAAACACAAACACTTACCTCGTTCTCCAGGCCTGAGTCTTAACGGCGATTCCCCGCGTCAGGACGACGTGAAGAATGCGCATTCCGGCGCAGGTGTAGGCGATCATCATGGCCATCGCGGCGGCCGGCGCGACGTCGCCCGCATCGTCCATGTTCAGCACCGCCACCGAGGCGAGAGTAGTGTCTGAGGAATAAAGGAAAACCACCGCCGAGACGGTCGTCATGGCGTTGAGGAAGAGATAAATCGAGATGTCGAATACGGCGGGCAGACAGACCGGCACCGTGACCCGGGTAAAGGTCTTGTAAAACGGCGCCTTGAGGGAAGCGGAGACGGATTCGAATTCGGGATCCATTTGCTTCAGCGCCGTGACTGCCGTGAGATGGCTGACGGTGTAGAAGTGGACAATGGTCGCCACCACCAGGATGGTCATGGTGCCGTAAATGAAATTGAACGGGTTGTCCGGGTTGTTGAAGAAGAAAATATAGGCCAGGCCAAGCACCAGACCCGGCACCGCCAGCGGCGTGATGGCGATCATGTGGAAGGCCGAACGTCCGGCGGTGAAGCCCCTGCCCTTTTCCATCAGGTAAGCGCCGGAGAACACGATGATGGTGCCGAAGAATGCCGTGTAGAGCGCCATCTCGATGGAATTCCAGAAGGCTTCCCAGCCGCCGCCGTCCATTACGTCGAAGTCGTAGTTGTTGAAGGCAAGCTCGAGGTTGTAGGGCCAGAAGGTAACCAGCGCCGCATATTGCGCCATCCCGATCATGGCGATGATGATGATGGCGATGACGGAACAGAATGCCAGCACAGACATGTCGCGCACGCGGTCCGGCTTCGGCGTATACGGCACGGCACGGGCGGACAAAAGCGCCACCTGCTTGCGCTGCACGATACGGTCGACGGAAAAAGCGATCACCGCCGGCACCAGCAGCACGACGGAAACTACCGCGCCCATCTGGAAGTTCTGCTGGCCGATCACCTGCTTGTAGATGTCGGTGGCCAGCATGTTGTAGTTGCCGCCGATAACCTTGGGCACGCCGAAATCCGTGAAGATCAGCGTAAAGACGACAAAGCCGGCGCTGATCAGGCCGTATTTGCAGCCCGGAATAGTGACCGTGAGAAAGGTCTTGAGTTTGCTGGTGCGCAGCGCCTCGGCGGCTTCATAGAGCCGGGCATCGGTGATCGAGAGCGCGGTGACAACGATCATCAACGCGTGGGGAAAAACCCAGTAGGCCGAACCCATGGTGATGCCGATGGGGCCGTAGATCTTTTCCCCCATCAGGAGTTCCTTGAGAACGCCCTGATTGCCGAACCAGTAGATCAGCGAAATGCCGCCCAGCAGCGACGGCGTCAGCAACGGCACGACGGCGACCAGCTTGAAAAACCATTTGAACGGCATGCAGGTGCGGGTCAGCGCATAGGCATAGATGAAGGTGCAGACCAGCACGATCAGGGTGGTGAAGATCGAAATCGACAAGCTGTTGAAGGCGGAATTGAACAGAGCCGGGGTGGAGAAGTACTCGGCGAAATTGGCGAGGCCGATAAAGTCGCCATCCTTGTTCTCGACGCTCTTCGACATCATGGCGTAAAGCGGGAAGAGCACGGCGACCAGCAGGAACACGCCGATCCCGATCATCGTGGCACGCATGATCCAGTCGTCGCGGCTCATCTTCGGCCGCACGAGAGCACCCTTGTCGGATTGGCTTGTTAGCGCGGCATCCGCCACGGCTCAGTCTTCCGGCGCCGGATAGAGTTGGATGCGCTGGGCCGGCAGTCGGATCGGCAGTTTCGATCCTTCGGCAACGTTCTTGCGGCGCACCAGGTTGACCGAAAAATCAGCCTGGACTTCATGGCCGGAAAAAGCCTCGCCGCCCAACTCAGCGCGGTAAAAGGAACCCATGAACTGAAGGTGGATGATTTCGGCGGCGACAACGTTGTCGTCGTGCTCCATGTCCTGGGCGTTGATGTCCTCCGGCCGAATCGCCACCATCACGTTGGCGCCGACACCCAAGCCGTCGGTATCGCAATTGAGCGGGGTGTCTCCGATGGTAACGCTGCCGTTCCCGCCCACCACGCCGGGTATGAAATTCATCGAACCGATGAAATCGGCGACGAACGAAGTGGCGGGGCTGCCGTAAATCTCCTCCGGCGTTCCAACCTGGTCGATCACGCCATGGTTCATCACGACGACGCGGTCGGCCATCGTCAGCGCTTCCTCCTGATCGTGGGTCACCATGATGGTGGTGACGCCGAGGCGGCGCTGCAGGTCTTTGATCTCACTGCGCAAGTGGACGCGCACGCGGGCGTCCAGGGCACTTAAAGGCTCATCCAGCAGCAACAAGCCCGGCGAAGTCGCCATGGCGCGCGCCAACGCCACGCGCTGCTGCTGGCCGCCGGAAAGCTGAGCCGGGTATTTCTCGCCCTGATCGGGCAATCCGACCAGGTCCAGGAGTTCTCTCACCCGGTTATTGATATCCTGCCTGGGCAGTTTGCGGTTTTCCAATCCATAAGCGACGTTGCGCGTCACAGTCAGGTTGGGAAACAGGGCATAGGATTGAAAAACGATACCGAAGTCGCGTTCCGACGGCGGCAGGGCCGATATATCCTTGCCGTCCTGCTCGATGCGTCCGCTGGTCTGGATGTCGAGCCCGGCGATGGCGCGCAGCAACGTGGTCTTGCCGCAGCCGGACGGGCCAAGGAAACAAACGAATTCACCGTCATGGACGTTGAGGGATATATCCTTCAACGCCGTAAAATCACCGAAATTCTTAACGACGTTTTCGATTTTCAGATAGGGCTTGGCGGCGTTATCCATTGAAGACAAATCCGATCCATCAATAACGGCTCCCCGGCCGCCCGGTGTTCACCATAGAACGACCGGGCGACCGGCGGTAGGTGCCGATTACGCGTTTACTTTTTGGGTTCGGATTTCGAATCGTAACGCTTTTGCCATTCGGCCAAAATGCGCTTGCGGTTGGTTGCCGCCCACTCGAACTTATTGTCGATCATGGCGTCCAGTATGCCTTCCGGGAAGTGCTTCACCGGCTTGGCCACGCCCGGGTAGGCAACGACGGCATAGCCCTTGTTGTACATCACGTTCGCCTGTTTGGTGATCGTGAAGTCGACCAGCTTCTTGGCGGCCGCGAGCTTTTTGGTGCCCTTGACGATGGCGGTGGCTTCCATGTCCCAACCGACGCCCTCGCTCGGCAGAATGATCTCCAACGGCGCACCCTTGGCCTTGGATTTGGCGCCGCGGAAAGCGAACGAAATACCGATCGGGGTTTCGCCGCTGGCCGCCTGTTTGCAGGGTTTGGAACCGGAGTGCGTATACCAGGCGATATTCTGGTGCAACGCGTCCATGAACTTCCAACCGCCTTCTTCACCGAACATCTGCAGCCAGCTGGAGACGTCGAGGAAACCCGTACCCGAGGAATTCGGGTTGGGCATCACCAAATGCCCCTTGTAGACGGGCTTGGTGAGATCCTTCCACGAGGTTGGGACGGGTAGGTTGTGCTTGCCGGACTCGACCGTGTTGTAGCAGACGGATGCGATCCAGGCGTCCATGCCGGTCCAGTGCGGCGGATTGGCGGAATCAACGAATTTTTTATCGAGTTTGTCCACACCGACGGGAGCATAAGGTTCGGTCATGCCTTCTGCCTTCAACAGCATCAGGCTGGTGGCCGCCAGACCCCATACGACGTCGGCTTTCGGATTATTTTTTTCGGCTAAAAGTTTGGCCGTGACAATACCGGTGGAATCGCGCACCCACTTGATCTTGATGTCGGGATTGGTTTTGTTGAATTCCTTAGCGTAGGCCTTCAGGTCTTCGGCCTCGACGGCCGTGTAAACGGTCAGGTC
>CAYOAD010000231.1:0-5870 GCA_964401845.1 uncultured Rhodospirillaceae bacterium
AGTTTAAGAAGAAGCCGTCATTCCTGAAAGTGCGAAAGATATTTTACGTTATCTTCTCCTTTTTGTCTCAAAGGCGCAGTCGTGTATCATTGGCGTAACAATTCGAACCGGATTGCTTCAAAAACAACAACAAAGCGCCGGTTTAAGGGGTGAGTGGACAATGGGAAATCGACATCATGTCTGAAGGCGAGCATCTATTGGTCGTTGACGACGATCCCGAGATCTGTGCGTCTTTGGAAAGCTATTTCGCTAAAAACGGTTACAAGATCACGACGTTGAACAGCGGTGAGGGAATGACCGAACTACTCGCATCTGGCGACATTGATCTCGTTATTCTCGACCTCATGCTGCCGGGTAAGGACGGTCTGGAACTCACCAATGAAGTCCGCCACAGCTACGATATCCCGGTCATCATGCTGACCGGACGCGGCGACGACATCGACCGCATCATCGGACTCGAGATGGGCGCCGACGACTACGTTCCGAAACCCTTCAATCCGCGGGAATTATTGGCCCGGATCAGGGCGGTGCTGAAGAGGGCGAGCCGCGTTCCCGCGGCGGGGACGTCAACGGATGATGCCCCCGGCGCCGATGGCGCGGTTTATCAGATCGGCGTGATGGAGTTGGATACCGGCTCGCGGCGGCTCACCTCCGGCGACGGACAGCTGGTGCCGCTGACGGACGGCGAATACCAGTTGTTGCTGGCGTTTGTATCCCGTCCCGAGCGCGTTTTAAGCCGTGATTTTCTGTTGGATCTGACGCGCGACCGGGAGTTTGCCCCGTTTGATCGGAGCATCGACATCCAAGTGAGCCGATTGCGGCGTAAAATCGAGCCGGATGTCAAACGGCCGCGCTATATCCGTACAATCAGAAACGGTGGCTACATGTTCAGCCGCGACGGCGAGGAAACGGGCACGGCCTAGAGGCCCCAGCAGAAATTGAGGCCGAATGGGGGCGGCCCGGGCGGAGTTGCTACAAGAAAATGTCGTTTCGATACAAGCTTGCCGCCACCATTTTTGCCCTTCAGGCGTTGTTGATGATCGCCGTCGTCTGGCAAAGCGGGAGTGTCCTCAACTCGGCGCTGGACGAACGCAAGGCGTCGGAACACCGCGAAATTCTCGATTTGCTCTCAAGCTACGGGCGTTCCGCTTTAACCAGTGGGCAACTCAACGCAATCCAGGCGGGCTTGGCGCTTTTCGCCCGTGACGAGCGGGTCGAAAAGGCCTTCCTCACGAATGCCGACGGGGTGGTTGTTGCAGGGTTTCCCGAAACCTATGTAGAGCAACCAATGCCGGCCCCGGTCGATACTGACGCATCTAACTGGACGATGCTCCACATCGAGGTTGACGATAGAACCTCCGGTCGTCTCGCCATCGAATTTTCCCGTGCACACATTGTCGAACTCCAATCGCTGGTCCGCAATCGCATCATTCTCATCTCACTGGCCGGTCTGATACTGATCTGCACCGTCAGCTACGTCATGAGCAACCTGCTAACGCGGGATTTGGAGAATCTGGCGAAAACCGCTGCTCGAATATCAAGCGGCGGCTGGAAGGAACGGGGGGATGTATCGGGTAGTGGGGAAATAGCCGATGTCGGGAACGCCCTGAACGAGTTGGCCGCAAAAGCGGACAACCAGACGGCGGCCCTGGCCGAAAGCCAGTCCCGCTACCAGGCGCTCGTTGAGCTCACGCCGAACGCCATATTCATCCAGGACAAAGGCAAGATCGAATTCGCCAACAAGAGCGCCATAAGAATGTTCGGCGCCGCCAGTGAAGATGATCTCCAGGGGCTGAACATGGAGTCGCTGGTTCACGAAGAAGACAGATCGCTTGCCGACCAGACCATGCGTGCCATCGCCAACGACGATCCAAAGGATTTCATCGAGATCCGCTGGATCGGATTGGATGGCCGGGAAATCAGATCGGAATCCACTGGGACCCTTTACGACTACCGTGACGAACACCGCGTCTTCGTCATCATCCGCGACATTACCGAGCGCCGCCGGGCCGAGGACATGCAACGCCAATCCCAAAGACTTGAAGCAATCGGGCAACTAACCGGCGGCGTTGCCCACGATTTCAACAATCTGCTGGCGGTTATCATCTGGAACCTGGAGGTGCTGCGCGAGGAAGTCGAGGGCGACGATTATCAGACCGAAACACTGGACAGGGCGAGCCGCGCCGCCGAGCGGGGTTCGGAACTGGTCAAGCAGTTGCTGGCATTCTCCCGCCGCCAATCGCTGCGCACGATTCCCTTGGACCTCAACCGTTCGATCATGAATACGGTGGACATGGTGTCGCGCACGTTGGGCGAGGACATCAAGATCAAAACCGTCAGGGCCGAGGATTTGTGGTCAACTGCTGTCGACCCGGTTCAGATCGAAAACACGATCTTGAACCTGGCCATCAATTCGCGTGACGCCATGCCAGAGGGCGGCGAATTGATCCTTGAGACGGCGAACGTTTCGCTGGACCAGTCCCAGGTCATCGACGATAGCCTGATCGAGGCCGGCGACTATGTCACGGTTGCGATTACCGACGATGGCGCCGGCATGGAGCCCGAGGTTGCTGAACATGCCTTCGAGCCGTTTTATACCACCAAACATGTCGGTCAGGGCACCGGCCTGGGCCTCAGCACGGTTTACGGTTTCGTCAAGCAATCAAAAGGCTATGTCACGCTCGCCAGTACGCTGGGTGAAGGAACCTGCGTGCGCCTTTACCTGCCCAAATTAAAGGAATCCGGCGTCGTTCAAATTGAAGGCCGCAAGGATGAAAAGGCCCCGAGCGGCGCCGGGGAGGAAATTCTGGTGGTGGAAGACAACCAGGAAGTCCTGGCGTCGGTCGAAAAGCTGATCCGCGACTTCGGCTACAACGTCCACACCGCGACCAACGGACAGGAGGCCCTGGATATCATTGACGGCGCCGGACCGTTGGACTTCGACATGATGCTGACGGATATCGGATTGGAGGGCGGCATGGACGGCTGGGAACTCTCCGTCAAGGCCCGCGAACGGTTGCCCAATCTGAAAGTCCTCTATATGTCCGGCTATGCCGACAACGTCCTGGCCGACGTGGGCCTCAAAGGCGCCGAGCGCAAATTGCTGCGAAAGCCTTTCCGTCGCGCCGAACTGGGCCAAAGATTGCGCGAAGTCCTTGACGGCGACATCGTTTGATCTACCGCGGAGATCGGCGTCTTGGGACGTTATCCGTTGATGGGTAGCACTACGATGTCATAGCCGTGAAACATGTTCCGGCCCAAAACCGGATCCTCAAGCTCGAACTCGAACCTTGCCGCCGGCCGGATACCGCCGATTGCCGCCAGTGTGCCGCCGAACATCAGCGTGCCGTCCGCCAGGCCCTGCCCGCCGCCATAGCGCTCGATCAATTCCTCCACGTGGCGCATTTCCGCGAGCCGGCCCTCCTGATAGAGCGTTCGGCCGTCGGCATCGACAGCCCAAGCCCGCAGGATCAGTTCATCCCAATGATCGGCAACGTCGCCATAGCGCCACAATGTGGAAGCCAGCGGTTTTTCGCAAAGCTGTTTTGCGATCGTAATGCCGTGCTGCTCCACCCGGCGGTCGGTGTGCTCTGACGCCGCGCCGATGAACAACTCGCCGCCGTCGGCGATAACGACGTACTCGACCTCGCCGCTGCTGTCTCCGCCGACCACCTGAATTTCGTCCGCCGTCGTCAGATGCGCCGCCGAGACACGGTAAAACATCGGCACTTCCGACGGCCCGGGAATGCCGAGTTCCGCCATTTCCTCGATGTGGGCGTTGAGCGCGTCCTCGTCGCGGCCCGTCCATCCGGCCACGACGGCTTGACGCAGCGTCAATGACTTGGACTCGACACCAGACCGGCCGGCGACTTCGAAATTGAGTTTGGCGGCGCTGGTCATGGGACACTCCGGTTGTGGTTGGTGCGGCTGAACAGAATAGCGCCTGTTACCGGGGAATTGCACGCCCGCCGCAATCGAAGACCCTTCGTTTTTCAAATTAAACCTTTTATCCACAATATCTGTCCGGGTATTCTCCCGTCGCATTTGTATTATCGAGAAACTGGAGTTTTTGTGATGCCCAAACCGGAAAAACACGTCTTTGTCTGCACCCAAGACCGTCCCGACGACCATCCCAAGGGGTCGTGCATAGCGCGCGGCGGTCAACCGGTCATCGACGCTTTCAAGGCCGAGTTCGAGGAGCGCGAATTGTGGGGCCGGTTCAAAGTGACCTCCTCGGGCTGCCTAGGCATGTGTGAACAGGGACCGGTCGTTCTGGTATACCCGGAAGGCGTGGTCTACGCCGAGGTCAAGGAAAGTGACGTTAACGCGATTATCGACGAACACCTGCTGGGCGGAAAGCCGGTCGCCGAACTGGAGATTTCCAAGGAAGTCTGGGGATAACTTTCCTGATTTCCGGTGTTGGGCGGAAATTGGGCCGGTCAGGTTCGATTCCCGCTTCAACACCCGCCCGAAATCACTATTCTTCGCGTCATGAACGAAAATCTCTATACCGTCCTTCAGACGCGATTTCCGACCGACCCCGACCAAACCGCGATTGAAACGCCCGACGGCGCCGAAATCAGCTACGGCGAACTGGACGCCGGCGCCGCCCGCATGGCCAATCTGCTGGCGGCTCATGGCGTTCAGCCCGGCGACCGCGTCATGGTCCAGGTTGAGAAATCGGTGGAGGCGGTCCTGCTCTACCTCGGCTGCCTGCGCGCCGGCGCCGTCTATCTGCCGCTGAACACCGGCTACACCAGCGCCGAGGTCGATTATTTCATGGGCGATGCCGAACCGGCCCTGGCCGTCTGCGCACCAGCCGTTGCGGCGCAATTCGGTGAACTCGCCGCCAAGCACGGGGTCGGGCACGTCCTGACGCTGGATGCCAAGGGATCTGGCACCCTGAGCACCGCTGCCGATGAGGCCGAAGCGGACCATGACGTCGTGGTTCGAAGCGGTGAGGATTTGGCGGCCATTCTCTATACCTCGGGCACCACCGGCCGCTCCAAGGGCGCCATGTTGAGCCACGCCAACCTGGCGACCAATGCGTTGGCGCTCCACGAAATCTGGGGGTTCGCGCCGGGTGACGTGTTGCTGCACGCCCTGCCGATCTACCACGTTCACGGCCTATTCGTGGCCCTGCACTGCGCCTTGCTGAACGCCAGCCGTATCCTGTTTCTGCCGCGCTTCGATCCGGAGGCGGTTCTGGCACGTCTGCCGCGCTCAACCGTTTTCATGGGGGTTCCGACGTTTTATACGCGTTTGCTCGACGCTCCGGGTTTCAACCGCGAAACCTGCGCCAATATGCGCCTGTTCGTATCCGGCTCGGCGCCGTTGCTGGCGGAAACGTTCGAGGCTTTCCGCGAACGCACCGGTCAGACCATCCTGGAAAGGTACGGCATGACCGAAGCCGGCATGATCACGTCGAACCCGCTGACGGGAGACCGCCTGGCCGGTACCGTTGGCTTCGCGCTGCCCGATGTCGAGACCCGCGTCGCCGACACGGAAGGCAATATTCTCGGTCCGGGCGAAATCGGTGTGCTGGAATTCAAGGGTCCGAATATCTTCAAGGGCTATTGGCGCATGCCGGAGAAGACCGTCGAGGAATTTCGCGACGACGGCTGGTTCATCACAGGCGACATGGCGACCCAGGACGCCGAAGGCCGGGTCAGCATCGTTGGGCGGGCCAAGGATTTAGTGATATCGGGCGGCCTCAATGTCTATCCCAAGGAGATCGAAAGCTTGATCGACGAGTTGGACGGAGTTGCCGAATCTGCCGTGATCGGCCTGCCTCATCCCGATTTCGGCGAGGCCGTAACCGCCGTGATTACACTGGATCCCGCCGGCCCGACGGTGGGCGAACAAGAGGT
>CAYOAD010000232.1:0-5842 GCA_964401845.1 uncultured Rhodospirillaceae bacterium
TCAACTTTGCTCATTTTTGTTGCGTCGATTTTTCTGACCGTTTCGGCCTGGGCCGAGAACAAGTACGCCGCAGCCGTGGTGATCGGCAACATGAGCTACCAAGGCGACCGCATACCCAATGTCGACTTTGCTCGCAACGATGCTGAAGCTTTCAAGCGATATCTAATCGATATTCTCGGCTACCGGGAAGGCAACATCATTGATCTTCGTGACGCCACCCAGGCGCAAATGATGGCGGCGTTCGGCAACCGGGAAACGCACGAGGGAACGCTTTGGCAGTATTTGCGGCCCGGTCGTTCGGACGTCACCGTGTTCTATTCGGGACACGGGGTGCCGGGGCTGAAAGACCGGCGCGGCTACCTGCTGCCGGTTGACGCCAACCCCGAGAAACCGGAGATCAACGGTTATCCGGTGGACGTACTGTATAAAAATCTTGCCAAGCTGGAAGCGCGGTCGGTCACCGTATTTCTCAATGCTTGTTTTTCCGGTGAAAGCGGCGGCGGGATGCTGCTCAGCAACACCTCCGGCATTTCGATCAAGCCGAAAATGCCGGACGAGGCAAAAGGCATGGTCGTCCTGACGGCGGCGCAGGGAGACCAGGTCGCCAGTTGGGATACCAATGCGGAGCACGGCCTCTTTACGGAACACCTACTGGCCGCGATGTACGGCGGTGCGGACCAGGATCCGTATGGCAACGGCGACGGCAAGGTGACCGTCGACGAGGTCAAGAACTACCTGGACGATGAAATGACCTACTCGGCGCGACGCGAATACGGGCGCAGACAAAACGCCAGCATCCAGGGTGCGGGCAAAAGAATAGTAAGCGTCCTGCCCTCCGGCCGACCGCTCTCCAGGCCGGCCATACAAAAAACCTCTCTACAACCTGCTCCGGCGAAAAAGGCCGCCCTGGCTCCGGCCAGCCCGGGGAAATTGGAAGGGGATTGGGAAGGTGGAGCAAATTTCTATTGCCAAGACGCCCCCTCATGGTTCGACCTCGCCATGAACATCAAAGGAAAAAAGATCACTGGCTCCGGCTCGTACGGATTGACAATTTCCGGAAAAGTTGAGGGCGAAACCGATATTACCGGGTCAATTTTCTCAGGCCTTGGGACAGCCCGGTTCAAGGGATCTCTTTCGTCCGGCAAACTGACCGGCAATTTCACCGACAGCGGAGGATGCAGGGGAGACTTCGAGTTGGGGCGGAACTAGTTTCCGGGTGGCTGGAAGGGCCAAAAGGAGTGCCTAGAAGTAAGCCCTAAGATCAATCCTGTCCGCTCCCGGAACACTGGTTCGTTCGAAATCGGCCTGACGGCCCCAGGGCCTGGTGGCGTCGATACTCAGCCGCCCCCAATGATCCTTGTGGGGATCGCGGTAGAAACCCGGCAAATCTCTGACGATCGTCATGTCGCGCTGGGCGCTGGCGCGCGTCAGGCAGGCCCAATAGACGTCGTTGAAATCATTTATGTCGACGTCCTCGTCGACCACGATGCAAACCTTGCTGTAATCGGCATTGACGCCGTATACCTCGGCGAAGACCGCTTGTGCATGGCCCTCGTACTGCTGTTCGATTTTGACCACCGTGTTCATGACGTGGGGTGCGCACGAGACGTCGAGAATGCCGGGCAACGTGGCGCTCAAATGCCGATAGATCTGAGTTGCGACCGATAACTCCAGTAAGCGCATGTCCTCGGGCGAACCACAGAGGATGCCGTGATAGATGGCGTCGCGGCGCGCGGTGACGCCCAGCACTTCGAAGACGTGGTTATCCTCGCGCTCCACATAGAGACCCTTGAACTCGCCGAAGGGTCCCTCGGGTCGCTTGACGTTCGGCAGGATGCGGCCCTCTATCACGAACTCGGTCTCCGCGGGCACTTCGAGGTCGATATGCCGGCACCGGCGCATGGCGTGGCGGCTGCCTTTGAGTTTGTCGGCCAGCGCCATTTCGCTCTCGTCGCGGGGAATGGATGCGACCGACGCCATCAAGTGGCTGGTCGGCGCGCCGATCAGTATGGCGGCCTCGAGGGCCTCATCCTGTGCCTCTGCCGTCAACTGGTACTGCGTGAGATCGTGGGAGGTGCCGAGGCGGATGCGCAGTTCATTGTCATCCACATGCATGGCGCGGTGGATCGAGAGGTTCGGCACACCGGTTTGGGGGCCCTTCGCGAGAAAAATACCCGCCGTTATGTAAGGCCCGACATCGCGGGCCTGATAGGTGATCTGCGGCAAATCGCTCAAACTGATTTCCTCGGCGTCGATCGCAACCGCCTCAGCCGGGGCCGGATCGCGCCCCTCCGCTTCCGCTAGCATTTGCGTCCAGCGGCGGCAAAAGAGACCGTCGTCCGCCCCGATCAGGCCGCACAATCTGGCACGGCTGCCGAAGACGTTCGTTGCCACGGGAAAGCGCGTGCCGGCAACTTTGTTGAACAGCAAAGCGCGCTCGCTTTCCTTTTGCGAGGCCTGGCAGATGACGGCCAATTCATGCTTGCCGCTAACCTCCCGGTCGATGGCGGCGACCTCTCCCCGTGTCGCCAGTCGATTGAAGAATTCTCTCACGGCGTTCCCCTTGCCCACACTTCTGTTTCCCGGTCATCTTAGGGGCAGGTCAAGCGGGGCGGCAATGCCGCTTCCCATGCCGCCGGACAGCAAGTATCGTCAGTCCGATTTTGGCAAACGTGGATACCGGTAATGGCGGGAGAAAGCGGGAATGGCTGGCGCATCGGCGCCGACATCGGCGGCACGTTCACCGATGTGGTTCTCGAAGCGCACGAAAAGCGGTATTCCGACAAGATTCTGACCACACACGATGCGCCTGAGGAAGCCGTTTTGACCGGCATCCGCCAAGTGCTAGAAGACGCAAGCGTCGAACCGCACCAGGTGTTACAGGTAATCCATGGGACGACGCTGGCCACCAACGCACTGATCGAACGAAAGGGCGCGCGCACGGCGCTGATCTCGACGGAGGGCTTCCGCGACATCCTCGAAATGGGGACGGAGAGCCGGTTCGACCACTACGATCTCAATCTGCAAAAACCTGCGCCACTCATTCCCCGCCACCTCCGCCTCACGGTGCCGGAACGGATGAGCGCCAAGGGCGAAGTGCTGATTCCCCTGGACGAAAAGGCGGTTGGCACGATCATCGCTGAACTGGAAAAACTGGCTATCGAGAGCGTCGCTGTCGGCTTGCTGCACGCCTACGTCAATCCGGCACATGAGCAACGCATCGGCGAAATTCTCCGGGCTGAACTGCCGGGCGTGAGCTTCAGCCTTTCCAGTGAGGTGTCGCCTGAGATCCGTGAGTTCGACCGGCTCTCAACCACCGCCGCCAACGCCTATGTCATGCCCAAGGTGGCGCCCTACCTCAATAACCTGCAGGCCCGTTTGACCGATCTCGGTATCACCGGCCCGCTGTTTATGATGCTTTCCAACGGCGGCATCTCGGATCTGGCGACGGCCAGCCGGTTTCCCGTCCGGCTGATCGAATCCGGTCCGGCCGGCGGCGCCATCCTGGCCGGCCACATCGCCGCCCAGTGCGGCTTGGACCACGTGGTCTCCTTCGACATGGGCGGCACGACGGCCAAGATCTGCCTGATCGACGACGGCGCGCCCAGCACGGCGCGTGATCTTGAGGTGGCCAGGGAGTTGCGCTTCAAACGGGGCAGCGGCCTGCCCTTGCGCATTCCGGTCATCGAAATGGTGGAGATCGGTGCCGGCGGCGGCTCCATATCAGGCGTCAACGCCCTCGACATGATCAGCGTCGGACCCGAAAGCGCGGGCTCGGATCCCGGACCGGCCTGCTATGATCTCGGCGGCGCCGAGCCCACCGTCACCGATGCCAACGTCATCATGGGACGCATAAAGCCCGATCTCTTTGCCGGCGGGCGCATGAAAATCGACGCGGCCGCGGCCGAGCACGCGGTTGCCGAACATGTTGCCGAACCGCTGTCGCTCTCAGCCAAGATGGGCGCCGTCGGCATTATCGAGATGGTTGACGAGAACATGGCCAACGCCACGCGGGAGCACGCCATTGAGCGCGGCAAAACGATCCGCGACCGCACCATGATCGCGTTCGGCGGATGCGCGCCGCTGCACGCCGCCCGCCTGGCGCAAAAACTGGGGATCGAACGCATTGTCGTGCCGACGGGCGCCGGCGTCGGCTCCGCCATCGGTTTCCTGCGTGCGCCGATCTCGTTCGAAGTCGTGCGCAGCCGATACCAGCATCTGGGTTCCCTGGACGTCGTCATGATCAACGGCATGCTGGACGAAATGGCGGCGGAGGCTTCCTCTTTCGTCCGCCTCGCCGCCGGCGACGGAGAAACGGAGGAGAGCCGCAGCGCCTTCATGCGCTTCGTCGGCCAGAACCACGAGATCGATGTTGCCTTGCCTGGTGGAGAGTTGAGCCCAGGTGTCGGCGAAGAACTCCGCGACATATTCGACGACACCTACCGCGCCCAGTTCGGCCGCACCGTCCCCAACGTCGAGGTCGAAATCGTCAGCTGGTCGGTATCCAGCCGGGCGCCGCAGGCTGCCGTCGAACTGACCGGAATACCGGCGGAAACGCCGTATGCCGGACCCGCTGAAAACGGCAATCTATGGGATCCCTCGCTGGGAGAGGAAGTTGAAGCCCGGATTGTCATGCGGACGGACCTGACGCCCGGATCGGCGTTGGCCGGTCCCGCCGTCATCGTCGAGGATGAGACGTCCAGTGTGGTCCCCAGCGGATTTCAAGCTACCATTAATGATCTCGGCTACATCATCATGGAAGCGGGGTAGGAAAACGCTCATGACGGACATGCAGCAGGATTTCGAGAACATCAGCATGCAGGTGATGTGGACTCGTCTGATGGCGGTGGTCGAGGAACAAGCCAAGTCGCTCATCCGCACGGCCTTCAGTTCGACGGTGAGCGAGGCGGGCGATCTGTCCGCCGGCATCTTCGACGTCGAGGGCCGAATGGTCGCCCAGGCCTTGACGGGGACGCCGGGCCACGTCAATTCCATGGCCGAGGGCGTTAAGCATTTCCTGGCGAAAATTCCCGCCGACACCATGCGCGAGGGCGATCACTACATCACCAACGATCCCTGGCTTACTTCCGGACACCTGCACGACGTTACAGTCGTCACACCGGCCTTCCGCCGGGGCGAGCTGATCGGCCTCTTCGCCTGCTGCTGCCACCAGGTGGATATCGGTGGACTGGGCCAGTGCCCTGACGGCAAATCGGTGTTCGAGGAAGGCCTCTACATACCCATTATGTATTTGGCCCGCCAGGGCGCGATCAACGGCGACCTGATCGAGCTCGTCAGGGCCAACGTGCGCAGCCCCCATCAAGTTGAGGGCGACATAATGTCCTACATGGCCTCCAACGAAGCGGGCGGACGCTTTCTCAACCAAATGCTGGACGAATTTCCCGACGCGTCCTTCCGGGACCTGGCGACGTTCATCATCGATCGCTCGAGGAACGCAGTAGTGGACTTGATCCGCAAACTGCCCAACGGCGTCCACCACAACACCATCACCACTGACGGCGTTGACGAGCCGGTGACGCTCAAAGCCGCCGTCGAGATCAGGGATGAGGAAATCCACGTCGACTTCGCCGGCAGCGCGCCGGCCAGCAAATTCGGCATCAACCTCGTGATGAACTACACCGTGGCCTACAGCGCCTTCGGCATCCGCGCCGCCGTGGCGCCCGACATCCCCAACAACGCCGGATCGCTCGAGCCCATCGTCATATCGGCGCCGGAGGGTTCGATCCTCAATGTCCAGCGGCCGGCGCCGGTGAGCGCCCGGCACATCATCGGCCAGTCCCTACCCGACCTGGTTTTGGGCTTCCTGGCGGATGTTCCCGGC
>CAYOAD010000233.1:0-5820 GCA_964401845.1 uncultured Rhodospirillaceae bacterium
CATTGACTTTGCGGGTCCTTCCTGACCCAAAACGTATACGGGGGGGCGAGGCGCGACGCTTTCCCAGTGACAGCCCCGAAAACACCCATTTCGTTTCGCTTTGAGCGTAGACCCAACAAAACAAGGGCCTGACGGCCCGCCAACACCCACCTGAAACGAAACGGCCCTCTGGGGGCATTTCGTTTCGCCCCCCTTTTCGAGGAACCACCAATGGACGTCGTCGACCTGCCGCTCGGGCAGATCATTCCCTATGCGCGCAACCCGCGGCGCAACGAGCAGGCCATTGCTACGGTCGCGGCGTCGATCCAGGAATTTGGCTGGCGCCAGCCCATTGTCGTGGACGAGGAAATGGTCGTTCTGGCCGGGCACACGCGGCTGGAGGCCGCGCGCAAGCTCGGCTTCAAGACTGCGCCGGTGCATGTCGCCAAGGGGCTGACCGAAGCCCAAGCGCGCGCCTTCCGGATCATGGACAACCGGTCGGCCGAGAACGCCGAGTGGGACAACGAGCTGCTGGGGCTGGAGCTCGGCGATCTGCTGGAAGCCGAGTTCGATCTCGGGCTGACAGGCTTCAGCGAAGACGAGTTGAACGCACTGATGTCGAGCCTTGAAGAAGGTACCGGTCCGCAGGAGGGTGAAGACGAGATCCCGGAAACTCCGGAGGAACCAATTAGCCGCCCTGGCGATCTCTGGGTCCTCGGTAATCACCGCCTGCTTTGCGGCGACAGCACGGTAGCGACAGATGTCGAGCGGGTGCTGAATGGGGTAACACCCCTCCTTATGACGACAGATCCACCCTACGGAGTTGAATACGACCCGGGGTGGCGCAATGAAACGGGTGCTGCCAAAACCAAGCGCACTGGCAAGGTTTTGAATGACGACCGGGCTGACTGGCGCGAGGCCTGGGCGCTGTTCCCGGGCGATGTCGCCTATGTCTGGCACGGCGCGCTGCATGCGGCGACGGTTGCTGAAAGCCTCGAGGCTTGTGGCTTTACCATCCGCTCGCAGATCATCTGGGCGAAAGAGCGGCTGGTTCTGAGCCGCGGCGACTATCACTGGCAGCATGAACCGGCTTGGTATGCCGTCAAAAAGACTGGCATCACATCGACCACGACCCGGCACCGATCATGGTGGTGATGCCGACGGAGCGGGATGCGGAAACCTGGTCGAAGGACCGCTTCTCGCCGATGGCACGCGACACACCGTGTTTGCAAGACAAGATCGCCAATCCCAAATCGCGCGATGGCAACAACAAGATCCTGCACAAGCGTTTCCCAGGTGGACACCTGACGATCGTTGGGGCGAACGCGCCCTCGGGTCTTGCAAGCCGTCCGATCCGATTGCTGCTCTGCGATGAGGTGGATCGATATCCCTTCAGCGCAGGGGCTGAGGGCGATCCGGTGAACCTTGCCAAGAAACGCACGGTGACCTTCTGGAACCGCAAGATCGTGCTGGTGTCGACACCCACGAACAAGGGTGCGAGCCGGATTGAAGCGGCCTTTGAGGAAAGTGACCAACGACGATTTTGGGTTCCATGCCCCAAGTGCGAAACTGAACAGGTGCTGACCTGGGGCCAGGTTAAGTGGGAGAAGTTAGAGACGGGAGACCATCGTCCCGAGACGGCCCGTTATCATTGCCTTGAGTGCGAAACTCCTTGGAGTGACGAGACCCGCTGGGCAGCGATCTCGAAGGGGCGCTGGATTGCCGAGGCCCCGTTTAATGGTACGGCTGGCTTCCATCTGAATGAAATCTATTCACCCTGGGTGCGGCTTGAAGCTATGGCCAAGGCTTTCCTCTCGGCGCGATCCGGTGGGGATGAGACGATGAAGACCTTCGTCAACACATCTCTCGGAGAAACCTGGGTCGAAAGCGGTGAAGCGCCCGACTGGCAACGCCTGCAAGGACTGAAGGAAGACTGGTCGGCTGGCACCGTGCCTGCAGGCGGCCTGTTCCTGACCGCCGGTGCCGACGTCCAGAAGGACCGGATCGAGGTCGATGTCTGGGCCTGGGGCCGCGGGCTCGAAAGCTGGCTCGTCGATCACATGGTGATCGAGGGCGGCCCCGGGTCTGAGGACTGCTGGCAGGGGCTGAGCGACCTTCTCGGTCGAACTTGGGCCCATGCGAACGGCATGCCGATAACGATCGCGCGGCTTGCGATCGACACCGGCTTCGAGACTTCGGCCGTCTATTCCTGGGCGCGACAGGCGGGCTTTGGACAGGTGGCGCCGGTCAAGGGCGTCGAGGGGTTCAACCGGGCCAGCCCGGTCTCGGGGCCGACCTATGTGGACGCGACCGTCGGCGGGAAACGCTTGCGGCGTGGGGCGCGGCTCTGGACGGTGGCCGTATCGACCTTCAAGGCCGAGACCTACCGGTTCCTGCGGCAGGACCAGCCGACGGCGGAAGAGATCGGATCGGGCGCGGCGTTCCCGCCCGGAACGGTCCACCTGCCTGGCTGGACCGACAGCGAATGGCTGAAACAGCTGGTCGCCGAGCAACTGGTGACGGTGCGCAACAAACGCGGCTTTGCCCGACTGGAATGGCAGAAGCTCCGGGAACGGAACGAGGCGCTTGATTGCCGGGTCTATGCAAGGGCGGCGGCCTGGATCACCGGAGCTGATCGCTGGTCCGAAGCGCAATGGGCGGAACTGGAACGACAGATAGCTGCGCCGAACCGTGATGACGGGATAAGCGCGGTGAAGCAACGGGCGGCACGCCCGGCGTCGCGCCGACGCTCGGTGCGCTCGAACTACATGGGGTAATCAATGGCAACGCTCGCGGAACTGCAGGCACGCCGGGAGGCGCTGACCGCTGCGCGGTCTTCGGGCGTCTCGCGGGTCAGCTATGACGGCAAGACCGTGGATTACCGCAGCGTCGCCGAGATCGACCGGGCCATCGAGGCGCTCGACCGCGAGATTGCAGCGGCCGAGGGGCGCCGCATTGTCCGGCACCTGCGTGTGTCGACGGACAAGGGCCTCTGACGCATGGGGATCCTCGACATGCTGCGCCGTCGTCCTGCCGGTGTCTCAGGTGTGCGTGCGCGTCTCGAGGGGGCGATGGCGAGGCGGCGTCTGCGCGGTTGGCAACCGCCGCTCGAGAACATCAACTCGCTGGTCGCGGCGGGCGGACCGCAGCTGCTGGCGCGGGCCCGGGAACTGGTGGTCACCAACGGCTATGCCGCCAATGCCTGTGAGGCATTCGCCGCCAACCTGGTGGGCGACGGTATCAAGCCGTCCTCGCTCATCGAGGATGCGGACCTGCGCGATCGTATCCAGCGGCTGTGGCTGGCCTGGACCGATGAGGCCGATGCCAACGGGCTGACAGACTTCTACGGGCTGCAGGCCATGGTGGCCCGCGAGATGTTCGTGGCCGGGGAGTGCTTCGTCCGGTTGCGGCCGCGGCGCCCGGAAGACGGGCTGCTTGTGCCGCTGCAGGTACAGCTTTTGCAATCGGAGATGCTGCCCTTCGACAAGACGGAGACGGCGGCGAACGGTAACCGCATCCGTTGCGGGATCGAGTTCGATGCCATCGGGCGGCGCGTGGCCTACCACTTCCGCCGCCGCCACCCTGGCGACAGCACCGATCAGGGGGAGGTCATCCCGGAGACCGTGCGGGTGTCGGCCGAGGACGTGCTGCACGTCTTCCGACCCATCGACGCGGGTCAGATCCGGGGCCTGCCACATGTAGCCCCCGCGATGGTGCGGCTGTTCCTGCTCGATCAGTACGACGATGCCGAGCTCGACCGGAAGAAGACCGCGGCGATGTTCGCGGGTTTCATCACCAAGACGGCGCCGGAAGAGCAGTTGATGGGAGAGGTCGAGGCCGGCGACGACGGCACCGGGATTGCTAGCCTTGAGCCCGGCACCCTGCAGGTTCTGCTACCTGGGGAGGACGTGAAGTTCTCGTCACCCGCAGATGTCGGCGGCGGCTACGAGGCGTTTCAGTATCGGACACTGCTCTCCATCACCGCTTCGGTTGGGCTGCCCTATCACCTGGTGACGGGTGATGTCCGGCAGGCGAACTATTCGAGCCTGCGGGCCGAACTCGTCGAGTTCCGCCGTCGGGTCGGCCAGTTGCAGCACGGTGTCATCGCACACCAGTTCTGCCGGCCCATCTGGCGGCGCTGGCTGGAGACGGCGGTGCTGTCGGGGGCGCTTGAACTGGGCGACCTGGACACGGCGCTGCCGGTCCAGTGGATCCCGCCGCGCTGGGACTGGGTGGATCCGCTGAAGGACATCCAGGCGCAGCTGCTGGCGATCGAGGCGGGGCTCTTGTCGCGCCGCAAGGCGGTCGAGGCCACCGGCTACGACATCGAGGAAATCGACCGGGAGAACGCCGCCGACCGCGACCGGGCCGTCGAGCTCGGCCTCAACTATCGCGCCAGCCCCGGCGAAACGCAGGGTGCCCGCGCCACGCCGAACCGGCCGCCCGATCAGGACGGCGGGGACGGCGACAATTCCGAACAGGAGTGACCATATGAAAAGCTGGTATTCGATCCGGGCTCGCGAGACGGGCGCGGAGCTCTCGATCTACGACGAGATCGGCGCCTATGGCGTCAGCGCCAAGGCCTTCATCGCCGAACTGGGCGCGCTAGAGGCAGGCACGGACCTCGACCTGCGCCTCAACAGCCCCGGCGGCTCGGTCTTCGACGCAGTGGCGATCTACAACGCGCTCAAACGCCACGATGGCACCGTCACCGTGACCATCGACGGCATCGCCGCCTCGGCCGCCTCCTATGTGGCGATGGCGGGTGATGCCGTGGTCATGCCCGAGAACGCCTTCCTGATGATCCACGACCCCTCGGGTCTCGTGATGGGCACGGCCGGCGACATGCGCGCCATGGCCGAGGCGCTCGACAAGATCGCCGCGAGCCTCGTGCGGGGCTACGCCGCCAAGTCCGGCAAGCCTGATGACGAAATCGCGGCCCTCATGGCAAAGGAAACCTGGCTCGATGCGGCTGAGGCGCTGGAGATGGGCTTTGCCGATACGATGTCCGAGCCGGTCAAGATTGCCGCCAGCTTCGACATTGCCCGGTTCCGCAATGCGCCGCCCGATCTCGTGGCTGCGGTGCAGGAGGTCCAAGAGCAGAAAATAGAGGGCGACCCTGAGCCTGAGCCTGAGCCTGACGGTGACGCGCCACTGGGAGATACGGTCGAAGAGGGCGGATCCGATGGTTCGGGCAGGGCTGTTCCGGTCCCGGTGCCTGCCCCGCCTGACCCCGCCGCAATCCGCAATGAGGCCATGACCTATGCCAAGGCGGTCGTCGATCTCTGCCGCCTTGCCGGTCAGCCGCAGATGGCGGCCTCGTTCCTCACCGCTGAAACTGGTCTCGAGGATATCCGCAAGGCTCTGATCGAAGCGAAAGCGGCCAATGAGCACGAGATCTCTGCCGCCCACCCACAGCCAGGCCCAACGCCTCAGGCAAAACCCTGGGGTGATGTGATCGCCCGCACCTTCAAGCGCAAAGGATAATCCGACATGACCACATTGACCGAAACCCGCCACGCAGGCGGCTTCCTCGTCTGGGAAGCCTTCCGCGACTACTGCCGCGAGGTCGTCACCATCGCGACCGGAACGCTGGAGCCCGGCACCGTGCTCGGCAAGATCACCGCCTCCGGTATATACGCGGCCCATGACCCCGCCGCCCTCGATGGCACGGAAACCGCCGTTGCCGTTCTCTGGGGCAAGGCCGACACCACGGGCGGCGATGTTCCGGGGGTGGTCGTGATCCGCGGCCCGGCCATCGTTAACCAGAACGATCTCGTCTTCGCGGGCACGCCCTCCCAGGCGGAGATCGATGTCGCCCATGCCGCCCTCGCGACCGCC
>CAYOAD010000234.1:0-5740 GCA_964401845.1 uncultured Rhodospirillaceae bacterium
CCAGTGGAGCCGTCGCCTGAAAAAATGTGCGAAAGATTCTGGACACTACCGGATCGAGTTGCTTCGTGTAGTACGGCATCTCTCATGGCTGGATCATCGGTAGCTTCAACAAAGGTTCTGAAAGTGCCGAGTGCCTTCGATCTATGCTCATTTACCGTTTGATTATGCTTGTTGGCGCTGTATTGACGACCGCACCATATTGTTGATGTGATCAACAGAATTATAACCAGTGACTTACCGGTCAAGAATGGAAGAGCTTCAGATATGTTGGACGGTTTTAGGTTTGCAGCTTGATCAGAAAAAACCAACGCAATCACAATGGTTACAACAGCAGCGAATATCGTTACGACGAGCCAAATTTTGGCATTTGTCGCGTATTGACGAGCCGATAATTCAAAATCTGATTTGTGGCTTTGAACGCCTGTATCTGCAGCCGCATTTCGAACAGCATCCACAGTTTGATTGACCGATTTCAAAGCGGCCGCAGCTTTGACTGCTACTGATTCTACAGAAGATAATTTTTCATTTGCATGGGAAACAATCTTGTCGATTCGCTCGTCATCATTTCGATTATGATTTTCGAGAAGTGGGAGCCAAACCAAATGGAGGGGAATCGAGTTTGCCACATTGTTTTCTAATTCATTGGATATTTGATCGCGTACTTGGGCCGGATTCGTTCCTTCAATTTTAAAGTCTCGTGCCTTAACAAGAGTTTTAGCTATCGAGTTTAGTGAGGAGTCTAGTCTTTTGATCTCAAGGAATGGAATTCGTTTCAAGTCAGCGTTTTTGTATATCTTTAGTAATCCGATCAATGTTTGAAAATCTGCTCTATTTACCGCGAAATTGAGATCCCCAAGGCTTGGCCGCGCCAATAAACTGTCAGCGTCAAAACTGAGAATTGCGCTAATTGTTTCTTTGTATGGATTGGTTTGATCCGGGGTGGCCACTACAGTTCTCCAATCGCGATTGCGCGTCTATAAAGTCATATGTTTGGTATTCATACTATCATTAGAAGAAAATAGGCAACTCTTCAGTCGTGTGAAAAGCCAAGCCATTTGATGGGCATCGAATTTCCATGGTGCGATACCCAGCGTGATGCTGAGCTACGAGTAGCTTGCCCCCTGCGGCAACGTGGCGCGCTGTCAAAATACCCTGCGAATGCTTAGGTTTATGGCATGGAGAGCCCGAAAACCGAACTCCGGCGGCGTTTGACCCTGGTGCCCCTCGCGCTTTATGGCTTGGGCACGACGATCGGCGCCGGTATCTACGCCCTGGTCGGCGAGATGGCGGCGACGGCGGGGATGCAGATGCCCATCGCCTTTCTCGTCGCCGCCGTGCTGGCCGGGCTGACCGGTCTGTCATTCGCCGAACTGTCGGCGCGCTATCCCCTGGCGGCGGGGGAGGCGGTTTACGTGCGCGAGGGCTTCAATGTCCCGGCCCTGGCGTTGGCCGTCGGCTTGCTGGCCGTGGCGGCGGGCACAGTGTCGGCGGCGGGCATCGTCAACGGCTTCGTCGGCTACCTCCAGTCCCTCGTTGATGTCCATCGCGCCGTCGCCATTGTCGGACTGGTTCTCGTTTTGGCCGGGTTCGCGGCCTGGGGCATCGGCGAATCGGTTGCCGCAGCCGCCGTCATCACGTTGATCGAACTGGGCGGACTGGTCCTGGTGATCGCCTTCGGCGGCGTGCATCTGGCCGATTTTCCCGCCCGCGCCGCCGAATTTCTGCCGACCTGGGATGCCGGCGTCTGGGGCGGTATTTTCGCGGGCACCTTCCTGGCCTTTTACGCTTTCATCGGTTTCGAGGACATCGTCAACGTGGCGGAGGAGACCAAGGACGCGCCGCGCACCGTGCCGCGGGCCATCCTGTTGACCTTGGCTGTCACGGCGGTGGCCTACATCCTGATTTCGGTTGTCGCCGTTCTGGCGGTGCCGTTGGCGGAACTCTCGGGCCACGGCGCGCCCCTTAAACTGATCTTCGCCCAAGCGACGGGCGGCTCAGGCGCGCTGATCGGCGTCATCGGCATTCTCGCCATGGTCAACGGCGCCCTCATCCAGCTCATCAAGTCGGCGCGGGTGCTCTATGGACTGGCCCGCCAGGGCGTCCTGCCGACCTGGCTCGGCAGCGTCAACGCGGTGACGCGGACACCGTTGAAAGCGACGGCGTTGGTTGCGGGCTGTATTCTGGTTCTGGCTTTGTGGTTCCGGCTGGCCGGTCTGGCGGAAGCGACATCGGTTATCACGTTGGCGATCTTCAGCCTGGTGAACCTGGCGCTCCTACGCATTAAACGGCGCGACCCGGCGCCGGACGGCATCCCGATCATGCCGGTGTGGATTCCGGTCGCCGGATTTGTCGTGAGTTTCGGATTTCTGATCGGTGAGGTCCGCTACCTGATTGGTTGATAGCCCGGCCTGCCGGCGCTTCAGGACTCCGGTTTCACCTCTATCATGACCTCGGCGTACTGCAGCGACAGGTCCTGGGCGGCCGCGATCTCTGCCTTCGAAAGCGACTTCGTTGCCTCGTCGCGCTTGGCGATTGCGGCATCGCGGGCTTCGCCCTGCTGACCGGCGGCAGCGAGATTGAACCAGGCGTAGGCCTCCAGGGGATCGGTCCGCACGCCGCGGCCGTAAAGATGAAAATTGCCGAGTTCGAGTTGAGCCGGGCCATGGCCGCGCATGGCGGCGCGGGTGAAGAACTCCTTGGCTTTGACATAGCTTTGCGGCGGACCGTCGCCGCGGGCGTAGAGTTTGGCGATTTTCGTCAGTGCCCAGAGATGGTTCTTCTTGGCTGCCGGCGTCAGGTATTTGAGCGCGCGCGAATAGTTGATCGGAACGCCGAGACCCTGGAGGTACATCTTGCTCAGCATGACGTTCGCTTTGAGCGACCGTTTCTTCTTGCGCATGTCCTTCCTGAGCTGCTTCAGGGCCGTGGCGTAATCGCCCTTCTCGAAAGCCGGTTCGGCTTCCTTGACACCCGCCCCGACCGGCGAGGATGTCAGGCCGGCCGCCAGCAGCGCAGCGGTGGTTAGCCTGAAAATGATCCTTAAGTTGCTCATAACAATGGCCAATTTAGCTTCTTCCCCACTATTTCGCCAGTTCGCCGCGCGTTAGCCCTGTAAACGGGCTTCCTCGAGCGCCCGCAGATGAGGGGTGAATTCCGCCAGAATGCGCCGGTAGAGATCGCTTTTGAACTGCACGATCAGGTCCGGCAGCTGCGCCGGTTCGGCCCAGCGCCAGTCGCCGAATTCCTTGTGGTGCACGTCGAGATCGATGTCGTCGTCCGTGCCCTTGAAGGCCATGAGGAACCATTTCTGACGCTGACCGCGATAACGACCGCCCCACAACCGGCCGATCATGTCCGGCGGCAGGTCGTAGTCAATCCAGCCGCGGCTTTCGGCGACGATTTCCGCTTTTTCCGCCGGTACGCCGGTTTCCTCATAGAGTTCCCGCAAGGCCGCCGTTTCGGGCGTTTCACCTTCGTCGATGCCGCCCTGGGGCATCTGCCAGGCCTCGGACGGCATGTCCAGGCGACTGCCCACGAACACCTTGCCGGCGGCATTCACCAGCATGATCCCGGCACACGGCCGATAGGGTAGGTCGCTCGGCTCCACCTTGGCAGTCATCGGATCGGCTGAGTGTTCGCCACCGCCGTCAGCGGCGCCAGCACCAGGCCCTTCTTTTCCATGCCTGCGATCCAGGCCGAAAGCCGTTCAACCGTAACCGGGAAGGGGAAGGCGATGCCGACCGAGGAGCCGACCGATTTGGCGATGCGTTCCAACTCATAGAGCCGGGCGTCGATGCTGACCCGCGATGCCTCGCGGTCGATGAAGCGGTTGTTGGCGGCACGCGGCATGTTGATTTCCTTGGCGACGCGGGCGGCGACGCTCTTGCGGTTGGCGCGGGCGTCGAGATACAAGAGCCCGCGCTCCTTAAGGGCCTGCAGGACGGGCTGCATATGGGCTTCCGAGGCGGTGAATTTCGCGCCCATGTAATTTGTCACGCCGACATAACCAGGGAACCGGCCCAGCAGCCAGTTGAGTCGCTCCATGTTCTCTTCGGCCGGAATGCTGGTCAGCAGCGTATGCGGTCCGGGATCGCTGTTGGGATAGTCGGCGGGCTCCATGGGTAGTTCGAGCAATACCTCGTGTCCGGCCGCGCGGGCCTGGGCGATCCAGTCACCGAGATTTTTGGCGTAGGGCACGAAGGCCAGCGTGACCGCACCGGGGAGCTGCTGGATGGCGCTTTGCGTCGGCGCCTGGCTCAACCCCAGGCCGGCGACAATCACGGCGACCATCGGCTTTTTGGTCTCGGGCTTGGTGAAGGGCCGGGCGTAGACCTGCCAGGCTTGACGGCCGTCGGGCGCGATTTTTGGTAAGGGTCCGGACGTCGTCTCGTCGATCATTTCGGGATCGACCGCCGCCATTTCGACATCGCTTTTGACCGCGTCGGACGCGCCTTTTGTTGCCCCCGACATCACGGCGGCCATTCTGGCATCGCCCTTGGTCGGTTTCGCGCCGCCGGCCGTTTTCCCGGCCGCGGCGATTTTCGGTGCCTTATCCGTTTCTTCGGGCGGTTTCGGCGGCACGGCCTTTTGCGTCGGTACTTTTTGAACCGGTGCGGCCTTCTTTTTCGCCTTGGGTGGGCTCGGGGGCGGTCCCAGTTTCGCCGTAACGGTGACCGGCTTCCGCGCCTCGGCGTAGGCCTCCTCGTCGAAGCTGAAGGCGAGCCAGCCGACGATACCGCCCAATGCGAGAATGAAAACCAATGATGTGGCGATTAGGGCGATCAGCCCAATCGGGACGCCGTCGGCTCCGTCGTCATCGTAATCGTCGTAATCGTCGTAATCGTCGTCGTCATCCTCGTCGTCGTCTTCGTAGCCGCCGTAGTCATCATCGTCTTCGTCATCATCGTCGCCGTAGCCGCCGTAGTCATCATCGTCGTCATCGTCGTCTTCGTAGCCGCCGTAGTCGTCTGCATCGTCGCCGTCGGATGAACCGAGGGAGACGCCGTCTTCATCGCCGTCATCATCGTCATCATATTCGTCGTCAAAATCGTTTTCGTCAGACAACTATGGACTCCGAACCATCTAACTGCGGGCTGGCGGGCCGAAGGGCCCGACCCGGCTAGTTATTCACGACCTTGCCTTGGTATAGAGCGAGCCCGCGCATCAAATCGAGGGCCCGGATCAGCTGGTAGTCCTGCGGTGCGGCATCATTCACGGGTTTTGTGCCGTTGTTTTCTTCGGATTTAATGCCGTTTTCGCCGTTGGTGTTCTTGATCGCATTCCGCAGGTTGGCTTCGGAGCGACGCGGGCGGGCATCGAGAACCTCGACCTTGGCCTGCTGAACCAGAATATCGGGCGCAATGCCGGTCTGTTGGATGGAGCGGCCCGAGGGCGTGTAGTAGAGCGAGGTCGTTAGGCGCATGGCGCCGTGGCCGGCCAGGGGCATGATGGTCTGGACCGAACCCTTGCCGAAAGATTTGGTGCCCAAAAGGATGGCCCGGCGGTGATCCTGCAGGGCGCCGGCTACGATTTCCGAGGCGGATGCCGAACCGCCGTTGATCAGCACGATCACGGGTTTGCCGTCAGCCAGGTCGCCGTCACGCGCGCTGAAGCGCTGCACGTCGGCCGGATCCTTCGCCCGGGTGGAAACGATTTCGCCCTGATCGAGGAAAGCGTCCGATACGGCGACTGCCTGGTCCAAAAGGCCCCCCGGATTGTTTCTCAAGGCCAGAATGACGCC
>CAYOAD010000235.1:0-5704 GCA_964401845.1 uncultured Rhodospirillaceae bacterium
GTTCAATCACGGCTATATTATCTAACTTGCCAACAGCAGTACCGCGACCGCGCCGATGCCGCGCTGTCCTTTCAGTGGGGATACATCGCGGACGAATATTTCGCGGTCCCGAGCGTGCTCAATGCGGCGGATACCCTTCTTGGGGCGGTGCGGGTGGTCATTATCGGCACCCGCGGCGATGACGATGTTTCGGCTTTGTTGAATGCCGTCCACCGCATCAGCCTGCCCAATCGTGTCCTGCAGGTGATTGCGCCCGGCGACGGTCTGCCGGCGGGCCATCCGGCTCAATACAAGAGCCGGGTTGACGGTGTCGCCACGGGGTATGTCTGCGTCGGGCAGATTTGTTCTCTGCCGGCTACCGGTGCGGCGGATTTGCGGGATACGATTCTTACCATGCGTCAATCGTTTTCCCATCGCACGGCAGCTCCAAATTGAGGCAAAACGAGACCGCATCGGGAGCGCGGAGTTGGCGAATGTGTACAAATAAAACATTAGAATTCCCAACGTTTTAACCTGTGATCCTCTAATCAAATTTGCCGTAAGGAACGAATTGAATCTTGAAGTCGATAGGTCTTCAGATTACAATGTATTCATTGTACACAATTATCGATGAGGTCTGCTGTGGGAACGGTAACCGCCCGTGTTGACGACGACACCATCGAACGCTTGGAAACCTTGGCCAAAGAAACAGAACGGTCGAAATCCTGGCTGGTCGCCGACGCCCTGCGCCGTTATTTGGCGGCAAATGCCTGGCAAATTGAAGCCGTCGCCGAAGCGCTGGCGGAAACGCGCGATGAAACTGCCAAACCGACGCAATCGGCCAAACCGCCAGCGGATGTTGGGCCGGCAGAACCGGTGCAAGCGACGGATAAGGCGATGACGGATCACGGCGGCATTCGCGCCGCCTGGGAGGCCAAAATTGCGCGTGCGCTGGACGACCAGCGCTAAGTCTGATCTTGAAACCGTCGGTACCGGTCGAGGTCTCGGCGATGTCGTCACCAAGCCCGAAACGGTGATCGAAATTCTCGACGCGGTGGAAAAACTGGCGGCTTCGCCGGCGGCCGGCAAGGCCGGCATGGTGCCGGGAACCCGGGAATTGACGCCGGCTGGCCTGCCCCTTGTCGTCGTTTACAAGGTCGAGGCGGAAACGCTGCAGGTTCTACGCGTGCTTCCCGGTGGGGATTATTGATCAGTAGTTGGAGCCCGTGACGGCTTGCGGGTGGCTTCCGTCCTTAGCGGTCCAGCAGGTAGCCGGTAAACAGGCCGATCAGGACGGCCATGAACAGCATGGGCGCAAAAACCTGCCAGCCCCATTTCGGCGGTACGGGTGCGTCGTATTTGTCGAACGTCGCGGCGCTGGGCGCTTCCATCATGAATCGGAATGACGGGGCAAAACCCTCGTTGGACGCCCCCGCCTCGTTTGGTTCGTCCGAAATGGGATAGCGTCCGGCGTCCGGGTTGGCCGCCCGCACCTCGGAGGAAACGCAGAGATCACCGGCGGCGCTTGCCTGGGCGATAAGCCTCGCGTCGTCGACGGCCTCGCCGGTGATATCGGTCTTGGCGATCAGGATTTCACCCATTGCCAAACCGATCCGAAACAAGATCTGGCTATTCTGCATACCCCCTTGGTTTTCCGCCGCCATGCGGCGTTGAAAATCCGCCGCACAGGGCAGGGCATCCGCGATGTTGGGGAAAGCGCCGATCAAGGCGGATTTACCGTCATAAGCGATCAACGCCTTACGTTCGCGCAAAGCCGTTTCCAGCGAGGCCCGACGCTTTAGAGCGAGTTTCTTGAGGCGGCGGTTGGCAAAAAAACCGAGGTGGCGGTCGTCGGCCAACACCGCATAAATGATCGTCCCCGTTCTGCGAACCTGTTCCTGCAACGCCCGCCTCCCCCAAGCCAATGTCGGGACAGACTATTGAAGGTTGAGCCGGATTGCCATTAAGGCCTTTCCAAAACCGTCAATTCCGGCCGGAAACGGCCTTGAGGGCGGCGCCGAAAGAACCCTCCTCAAGGTATTTCATGCCTAAATAACCGCCGGCCAGCAACGCCATCCAGGCGATGAGGGAGCCCAAAGCAAGGGTCGACATGCCCGTGACCGCCTGGCCGATGGTGCAGCCCAGTGCCAGGATACCGCCGATGCCCATCATGGTGGCGCCGATCAGATGGCGCTGCATGTCGGCCGCGTCGGTGAATGATTCGATCTGAAATTCGCCCGAGAGCTTCGCCGCCAGGAAGGAACCGACGATAACTCCGCCCACGGTGGCGATGCCGAAGTTGATGGTCGACCCGGTAAACGTCATCAGGTATTGGACGCCGTCCGCCGTCGGCGACACGAAGGTGAAGGAGAACAGCGGCACCGGGTCGAAATCGTCGTTGCCGATGACGCCGGTAATGTACCAGCCACAGGGGATGAGCAGACCGATGATCAGGCCAGCCGCCAGGTCGCGCTTTGACTTGCGGAATTCAGCATCCTTGAAACACCAGACCAGTAGCGCGGCGCCGGACGCCAGCACGACCCAAGGGCGCAGATCCGCCGTTTCCGCTCCCGCCCCCGCCGCCAGGATGTCGACTAGGCCCTGGCTTTCCAGACCGAATGCGGTGAGGTCTATCATCGTCAGGCCCTCGAATTCGACGCGCACGAGGCCAATCAGTCCCCGGAGAGTCATATATGCGGTGACGCCAATAACCAGGGCGACGACAAATGATTTGAGATTGCCCGCGCCCAGCCGGACCAGGGTCTTGTTGCCGCAGCCCCCCGCCAGAGTCATGCCGAAACCGAACAGCAACCCGCCGAGGATCGCGCCGGCCCAGCCGAAATTCGGCGTTAGATAAATCGCGCCGCCCAAATCGACGATGCCGCCCATGTGGAGGAGTTGGCTGCCCAAAACGGCGACGGCGATGGCCATGACCCAGGCTCGCATGCGGCTGTAGCTGCCCATGAAGACGACATCCGATATGGCGCCCATGGTGCAAAAGTTCGTACGCTGAGCCGTGACGCCGAAAACCAGACCCGCGGCAAACCCCCAGGCGCCGACGATGGTCGTGACGGGCAGTTCTTCCATTTATCGAGTCCCCTTCTTGAATCCGCGCTTCGAACGGTTAAAATTTCTAACTACGAAACATGACAATGTTCTAATATAAAGGTCAATAGTTCTATCGTCGCCATATCGACGAACTCGGCAAGGGGGGTAGGGATGCCGTTAGACGGAGGCATCCGACAACGGGGAGTATTTGCGTTGACGCACGCGTCGGTTTTCAAACGCCCTCTGGCGGGACGAGTTGGTTTCCTTGCCGCCGCTATTTTGGCTTTGCTGCTGGCCGTGCCGCCGGCCCAGGCGGAATTTCAGTCGGTCAGTCTCGACAACGATCTCTTGGCGGAAATCGAAGATGCAGCCGCGGAGGACAAGCGTCTGGTGGTGATGTTCGACGAGGAAGGCTGCCCCTGGTGCATGAAAATGCGCGAGCGCATCTTTCCGCACCCCAAGGTACAGGCTTACTACGGCCAAAACTTCATTCTCATCAATCAGGACATCAAGGGCGACCTGGAAGTCACGGCGCCCGATGGCGGCAGCTTGAGCCAAAAGCAGTTTGCCCAGAAACTGCGCATTCGGGGCACCCCGACATTTGTCTACTTCAACGTTGACGGATCCGTTGCCGCGCGCATCACCGGTTACCAGGACGTCGATACCTTTGTCGCCACAGGGCGCTATGTGCACGAGGGCGTCTACGCGAGCGGCAAGTCGTTGGCCCGCTGGTTGATGGAACAGCAGTAATGCGGGGGCGTTGGGGTTTTGCCGCCATGGCGGTTTTGGCGGTCTTTGTGCAAAGGCCCGCGGCTGCCGAAATCCCAACTCCGAGTGAACTGCTCGAACTCATTGCCGGCAATCCCCGGCTCTCCATCGCCGCCGCCGATATCGAAATCGCCGAGGCGCGCCTGGAGTCAGCCGTGGCGGCCTTGCGTCCCCGCTTGGGCGCCGAAGTCGACGCCCGGCGCATGTCCTCCATGAACCCGCGCGAGACCCGTGACAGCGATGTCTTCAGCCATCTCGAAATTATCCAGCCAATATACGATTTCGGCCGCAGCAGCAGCAAAATTGCGGCGGCGCGGGCCGAAACTGAGGCCGCCGAAGCCGCCGCCCGCAGCGTTCGCGACGCCTTGATGCTGGAAGGCCTGGCGCTTTATTACGAACTGCATGCTTCCGATCTTGAGGTTCAGGCCCTGCAGGAGGAGAACACCATCGCTTTTTTCCGCTTCAGCCGGTTGCAGGAAAAGGACGCGGTCGGCGCGGCAAATCCGATTTTGTTGCTGGAGCTTCAGGGTCGGGCGGAGAAAGCGCGTTACGACTACTATCGCGCCCAGAGCCACAACGCCGAACTGAGGCTCAGGTTGGCTGAATTGACCGGGGCGCCGTTTAAGAAGTCGACTCTGACGCCTGCCCCGGCCGAAACGGCGCCGTTCGAGTTGGATCTCACCGCCTTGATCGCCCGTGCCGAAACCGCTCTGCCGGCGTTGGAAGAATTGCGGCGCCATCGTGCGGCGCTTGAAGCAAGGCGCGGAGCCGGCGGGCTTACGCCCCGTATCGAAGCCTACGGCAGGCTGGGCGAAAGTACGCGGAACCTGCGGGGACGTGACGACTGGGCCCTGGGCGCCAGGTTTGTCCTGCCGCTTTATCTCGGCGGCATCGAAAAATCCGATCAGGCGAAGCTAGCGGCGGAGATCAAGCAGGCCGACAGCCGCATTCAGCTGCGCCGCCAGGCTCTCTCACGGGAGGTCAGCGTCGCGGTCATGCACCGCAGCGATGCCTGGCGGCGAACGGTCGCGGCCAAGACTGCTTACAAGGCGGCGCGGCGTAAACTTTATCTGGAGCAGTTGCAGCGAAATCAGGATCAGCAGGGCTCCATCGGCAGCGAATCGGCCAGAGTCACACGGATCGAAGCCGAGTTGGTGCGCGCCATTGGCGCCTACGCCGTTTCCGGTGCGCGTCTGGCGACGTTGCTGGGAGAGCATCCCGCCCGCGGGCTGGCGCCCGACTTTCTGGAGGACATGAAAGTTGTCGAGGAATAGCAATAGAGTTGAAATACGGCGCATCGCGGCGTGCATTGCGGCCGCGTGGCTGTGTGTTCTGGTAATTCCGTCAGCCGCGACTGCGACCGAACGCGCTCTGAGCTTCGCCGTTGCCGGTGTTGTCGCCAAAATCCTGGTGACGCCCGGGGACAGCATTGCTGCTGGCGCACCACTAGCCGTTCTGGACAAAACGGTTTTCGAGGCCCGGCGCAAGGCTCTGGTGGCGGCTCACGCGGCGGCGACGGCGGAATTGGCCGTGGCCCGGCAACGGCATGTCTACGCCGAGGAACAGTTCGACGCCCTGGCGATTTCAAAGATGGAGCTCGACGAGGCCGCCATCGCCCTGGCCAACGCCGAAGCGAAAGCAGAAAAAACGGGAGCGCGGTTGCTGGCCGTTACCTGGCGCGCCGAGAGGGCGACATTGAGGGCGCCGGTGGCGGCGAAAGTCGTGAAAGTACCGGGCTACGCTGGGATGGTGGTTAATCCGAGGGTAGAAATTGCGCCCGTCGTGGTCCTCGAAATGCCGTAGTGCCGGATGATCTGATCTTTAACAAAAGCGTGAGGGTGGTCGATTAGCTTTTTCGAATACATTCAATAATACTAATGTGCGTAGGGTTTTACGTTAGAGATCCGGG
>CAYOAD010000236.1:0-5584 GCA_964401845.1 uncultured Rhodospirillaceae bacterium
GCCGTCAGTTCCGCCAACAGGCCAGAGGTGCTCCGCGACGACGACGGCAAGGCGCCCGGCTTCGGCGACCGCCGCAAGGCCATGCTGCAGGACATCGGCGTGCTCACGGGCGGCCAGGTCATTTCCGAAGACCTCGGCATCAAGCTTGAGAACGTCACCCTCGACATGCTCGGCACGGCCAAGCGCGTCAACATCTCGAAGGACGATTCGACGATCGTCGGCGGCGCCGGCAAGAAGAAAGAGATCGAAGCCCGTTGCGGCCAGATCCGCGTTCAGATCGACGAAACCACTTCGGATTATGACCGCGAGAAGCTGCAGGAACGCCTCGCCAAGATCGCCGGCGGTGTTGCCGTGATCAAAGTCGGCGGCGTTACCGAGATCGAGGTCAAGGAGCGCAAAGACCGCGTCGACGACGCCCTGCATTCGACCCGCGCCGCTGTCGAAGAAGGCATCGTCCCCGGTGGCGGTACCGCTCTTCTCTATGCCTCCAAGGCGCTCAAGGGCGTCAAGGTCGAAAACAACGACCAGCAGGTCGGCGTCGACATCGTCGCCCGCGCCCTGCAGGGTCCGATCCGTCAAATCGCCGAAAACGCCGGCTTCGACGGTGCCGTCGTGTCCGGCAAGCTCCTCGAGCAGAAGGACAATAAGCGCGGTTTCGACGCTCAGAACGAGGACTACGTCGACATGGTCAAGGCCGGTATCATCGATCCGACCAAGGTCGTCCGCACGGCGCTTCAGGATGCCGCTTCGGTGGCCGGTCTTTTGGTCACTACCGAGGCCATGGTTGCCGAAAAGCCTGAAGACAAGCCGGCTGCCCCGATGGGCGGCGGCGGCATGCCCGACATGGGCGGCATGGGCGGCATGATGTAAACTGTCGCACTGCCGCGCTGGCGCTTGTCGCGCCACGCGAGCATAGAATTGGGGACACACCTCGGTGTGTCCCCTTTTTTTTGCGGAAATGGCGCAAAATCTGGTACTTATAGCCGCCGGGGGCACGGATTTGCTGTATTTCGAGGCCCTGTTTGGTGGAACGGTTTGATACCACATCAGCTTAATCGAGGAATTCGCCGGAGCATCTATTGTGGTCCGGCAACGACGATCCGCGCGGCGGTGCTGGTTCCATTTGGATCGAGCAGTGCCCTGGCGGCGGATGGGTCCGGTGTGCCTGACCTTGTCCTGGCCCTGGGCGCCGCCCTCATTTGCACCCTTGCCTTATTGTTCATTTACGCTATTCGTCTGCGCCGGGCGCGCCTTGATCTGCTTGCGACCGGCAAGGAACGCAAGTTGGCCGAGGAAGCCCTGGCGGTGGCGGAAACCATTACGCACATCGGCAGTTGGGACCAGGATCTGGCAACCGACAAAGTCATCTGGTCGGACGAAACCTACCGCATTTTCGGCCTCGATCCGTCCGATAAGGAAACCACCGGTACGACATTCATTACCGGCGTCCACCCGGACGACCGGAAAAAGGTACTCAAGGTTTGGTCCAACGCCGTGAAAGCGCGCCGAGGATACGAGGTCGATCACCGCGTCATCCGGCCGGACGGGTCGATCCGCATCGTGCGCGAACGCGCCGAAGTCATTTGCGACAAGGCCCTAAATCCGGTTCGCGTCATCGGTACCGCGCAAGACATCACGGATGCGGAATTGACGGAACGTGAGCGTGCGGCATCCGAAGCCCAGTTCCGCTCGCTGGCGGAAAACGCCCTGGACGTAATCGCAATCATCGCCGGCGACGGTATGGTGATTTACGCTAGCCCGTCGGTGACGGAAGTGCTCGGCTACTCGATCGAGGAGATGCAGGGCAAGCCGATCTGGCATTACGCCGCCCCGGGAGAGCGGGAACGTATCATAAAAGGGTTGGTGAATGCCGTACGGGCCGAGGAGCCGGGAGAGCGGCGGCGGCCGCAATTCAGATTCCGGCACAAGGATGGATCCTGGCGTATCGTGGAGGTCCGCGGTCAAAGGTTGCCCGAAAGGGATGACGCCGATCACATCATGGTCATCGCGCGCGACGTGACCGGCCGCTTGGCCACCGAAACAGCCCTAAAACGCCAGAGTTTGCTGCTCAAGCTGCTCGGCAACATTGCCATCGCCGCCAATCAGGCCACCAACCTGGAGGAAGCCCTCCAGGTTGGCCTGGATGAAGTCTGTCGGGCGACGGGATGGCCGATCGGTCACGCCTATATCCCCAATGCGGATGGGAGCAGGCTGGATCCGATGGGTATTTGGAGCATCTCGAAGCAAGGTTCTTTCTCGGTTTTCAAGGAGGTAACGGCCAAAACGACCTTCCAACCCGGCGTCGGCCTTCCGGGACGCGTTTTCTTTACCGGTCAGCCCGCTTGGATTCCGGATGTCATGACCGACGGAAACTTCCCCCGGGCCCAGGTGGCGGATGACATCGGCGTGCATGGCGCTTTCGCCTTTCCCGCCCTGTCCGGCGACCGCGTCATAGCGGTGTTGGAGTTTTTTACGCGCGACGTCGTCGAACCCGATCTGGAACTCTTGGAAATCTTAAGCCGGGTTGGCGCTCAACTGGGCCGCGTCGCCGAACGGTCCGAGGCTGCGCGGGAGCGTCAGGAGCGCGAGGAGCGTTTCCGGGATTTCGCGGAATCAAGCTCGGATTGGTTCTGGGAAACGGACGCCGACATGAAGTACAGAGCGTTCGACGGGCGCAACGAACACATAACTGCCATCGAATCCGGATCGCAAATCGGACGTGACAGGATGGCAGTTATTGAAGGTTTGCTGACCCCGGAAGATCAGGCGGACGACGAGAAATGGAATCGGCACAACGCAGATATCGAGGCGCGCAAACCGTTTCAGGATTTCCGGTATTCCATTCTGCGGCCAGATGGCAAACCACTTCATATCCGCGTCAGCGGCAGTCCGGTGTTCGGTCCCGACGGCGAGTTTCAGGGATACAGGGGAACGGCAACAGATGAATCAGCGGAGTACGAAATCCGCAAGTTGGAGGAATACTCTCGGCGCACCCTGAAAGACGCGGTGGAATCGCTGGAGGACGGCTTTGCGCTTTTCGACAGCGAAGACCGTTTGGTCCAATTCAATTCGAAATACGCCGATATGGTCGATCAAACGTCCCCCGACACCCTGCAATTGGGGCGCACCTTTGAAGATCATTTGCGTGAATGGGTGTTCGGCAGCGGCTACGTTGTCGAGGGTGACGAAAGGGAAGCCTTTTTCGATGGCCGCTTGAACGCCCATCGCAATCTGCCATCCGATCGCATCCATCAACTTGGATCGGGAACCTGGGTGCATGTGAAGGAGCGCCGCACAAGCGATGGCGGCACCGTATTACTCCAACATGACATCACGGAATTCAAGAATATCGAGGAAGCCCTGCGGTCGTCCGAGTCGCGGGTGTCGGGCATCATCGAAATGGCGCCCGAGTCGATTATCGCAATCGACGAACAATTTAACATTCAGATTTTTAATACGGGCGCCGAATTGACCTTCGGATATGAGGCCGCGGAGGTCATGGGTAAGCATCTGAATATTCTCCTGCCCGAAAAATTTCATGTCGTACACGATAAAATGATCAAGGAGTTTTCGGACTCCGAGGTTCATGCCAAAGGCATGGGAAATAGGCCCTCGATACTGGCCAAGCGTAAGGGGGGCGAGGAGTTCCCGGCGGAAGCCGCCATTTCGAAGCTCGAAACCGCGGAGGGCATGCTGTTTACCGTCATGCTGCGGGATATTTCCGATCGGCTGTTGTACGAGGAGCGTCTGGCAACCTCCCAGGCCCACATGGCAGACGCCATCGGCAGTATTTCGCAAAATCTTTCGCTTTGGGACCCTGACGGAAAGCTGGTGCTCTATAACCAGCAGTTTATCGATACGATTGATGCCGCCGGCGAGTACATCAAACCCGGCATTTCTTACGAAGAGGCGCTGCTGGAGGCCCGGAAACGGGGAATATTCGGGAGCGATGATGAGGGCGTAGAGGCGTTCATCAAGGCGCGCATCGCTCAGTTCAAGCGCCGTGACGGCGAACCAAGTTATCGTACCCAGCTCGATGGACGGCGTCTGGAAATCGTCGATATCCGTACCCACGACGGCGGTACGCTGACTGTGACCAGCGACATAACGGAAATTACCGACCGCGAAGATGCACTGCGAGAGGCCATGCACCAGGCGGAACTCGCCAACCGGGCAAAATCGGAATTCCTCGCCAATGTCAGCCATGAGCTGCGAACGCCGCTGAACGCGATCCTCGGCTTTTCGGAGATCATCCAAACCGCCCCGTTCGGAGAAGTGGGAGATCCGCGCTATGTCGAGTACGCCGGAGATATCCGGGACAGCGGCACCCACCTTTTGGAAATCATCAATGACATCCTCGACCTAAGTCGTGTTGAGGCCGGCCAAATCAGCCTACATGAGCAGGAAGTCGATATCTCCGAGACCGTTGAGAGGGTCGAAACCATGCTGCGGGCGCGGGCCGAAAAGGAAAACATCACTTTCAGGACGGATATTCCTCGGGACATGCCGCACATATATGTCGATCCACGTATCTTCCGGCAGATACTGGCGAATTTGATGTCAAATGCCGTCAAATTCTCGGCCAACGGTGGCCAAGTTTCGGTATCGGCCCAACTGGCCCGTGACGGCGCCCTACGGGTGGCGGTTGAGGACAACGGCATCGGAATTGCGCCTGATGATCTGGATCGGGTGCTTGAACCGTTCGGCCAGGCCGACGGCTCGATGACGCGGAACTTCGAGGGCGTCGGCCTAGGATTGCCTCTGACCAAATCGTTTGTCGAACTGCATGGTGGCGTGCTCCTTCTCGAGAGCTCGCCCGATAAAGGGACGAAAGTAACCGTTGAGTTCCCGGGCACCTGCATCATGAAGGATCAATTGCCGGCAAATACACTGAAGGCGATGTAGGGTCTGCGGGCGAGGTAAAAATCCCCTCCGGCCTCAGGATGCGACGCTTTGACGCAAGTGGAATTGCCCACCGTCGGTTGACTTTAACTTTCAGTCGAGTTGAATTAGAAAAATCGTAACCTTGATTTAAATCAACGCCAATTACCGGTAATTTGGTTTAGATCCAATCGCGCAGAAATGATCATCGAAAGGTTTGCAACGTGAGTGCAATGGCTGAGGCAGCCCCGAACGAGGCTGTAGCGGAAACTTATCAGGATTCCGTCGTGCGTTTTCTCACGGTCGCCACGGTTTTTTGGGGTGTTGTCGGATTTCTCGTCGGTCTGGTCATCGCCTGCCAGTTGGCCTGGCCGTCCCTGAATTTTGGACTTGAATGGATTTCCTTCGGGCGTCTGCGTCCGTTGCATACGTCCGCGGTCATTTTCGCCTTTGGCGGCAACGCTCTGCTCGCCAGTTCCTACTACGCCGTGCAACGTACCTGCCGAGCGCGCCTCTATGGCGGTCCGTTGGGTTGGATCGTTGCCTGGGGATATCAGATTTTTATTGTTATGGCCGCGCTGAGCTATGTGCTCGGCGTTACCCAGAGCAAGGAATACGCAGAGCCCGAGTGGTTCGTCGATCTCTTCCTCACGGTGGTCTGGGTGCTTTACTTCATCGTTTTCGTCGGCACCCTGGCGCGCCG
>CAYOAD010000237.1:0-5468 GCA_964401845.1 uncultured Rhodospirillaceae bacterium
AGCAGACGCTTCAACAATCCGCGGAGAAACCGGTCGGCCAGTGGCCGCGTGTAGGTTTCTTCCGCCCGGCGGCGACCATGATCCAGCAGGTGCATGTAGTCGACGCCCGAAGGGCAGGTCGTGGTGCAGGAGAGGCAGGTGAGGCAGCGGTCAAGATGGCGCACGGTCGCGGCGCTGGCGACCTCGCCGCCCTCAAGCATTTCCTTGATCAGGTAGATGCGGCCGCGCGGACTGTCGAGTTCGTCACCCAGCGTGAGATAAGTCGGGCAGGTGGCCGTACAGAAACCGCAGTGCACGCATTTGCGCAGGATGTCGTTGGCCTCGGCGATGGCCGGATCGCGCAGTTGCGCTTCGCTGAAACGTGTTTGCATGCCCTAGGTGCCCTCGACCATGCGTCCTGGGTTGAAAATACCCAGCGGGTCGAGCTGCTCCTTGACGCGCCGGTTGAGCGCCGCCAGCGCCGGAGCCTGGGGATGGAATACAGGCACCCGCCGGCGGGTGTCCTCGTCCGCCCGGATCAGGGTGGCGTGGCCGCCAACAAGGTCGACGGCAGCACGCACCGCCTCGTGGGCGGCATCTTCCGCCTCCTTCAACGCCAGCCAGATCAGACCACCGGCCCAATCATAATGCACCTCCATGAACACGGCATCGCTCAGCGCCGCCTTGGTGTCGGCAACAGCCTTGGCCGCCCCGGACGGCGTGACGCTGAGCCGCCACAGCACGTCCCATTTCGGCAGCAGCGCGGCGTCGCGGACCTCCCGCCACAGGGTGGAGGAATTCTTGCCGTGGAGTTCCTCGGTTTCACCGAATTCAGCCAGTTCCCGGCGCAAGGCCGCACAGCGGTGTTCCACGGAGGGGCCCGGCCCTTCGAGACGGATGGCGGTCACCGGACCGCCAGCTCCCCGCACGTAGGTCACGTGGGAACGGGCCGCCGCGGCCTCCGGCAAATGCGCCAAACCCGAGGTCTCATGGCTCGAGCCAGCGGCCTGGGCGAGCGCCTTGACGCCCGCACCGTCGGACAGCCCGAAGATCAGGACGGTGCGGGTCTTTTCCGGTTTGGTCAGCACCTTGACCGTCAATTCCGAAATCGCGCCCAGCGTTCCGTACGCCCCGGTCATCAGCTTCGACATATCGTAGCCGGTGACATTCTTGACGACGCGGCCGCCGGATTTGAACGTTTCACCCCGGCCGGTGACACCCCTGACGCCGAGGATGTGATCGCGCGCCGCGCCCGCACTGATGCGGCGGGGGCCAGCCAGATTGCAGGAGATAACGCCGCCGAGCGTCGCGGCGGACGCCTCAGCCCCCAGTATGACGTCCATGTGCAGTGGTTCGAAAGCCAGGCGCTGGCCGTTCTCATCGAGCAACGCCTCGATTTCCGCAATGGCCGTTCCGGCGCCGGCGCTCAACACCAGTTCGCCCGGTTCGTAAAGGCTGACGCCCTGAAGCAACGAGAGCTCCACCCGCGGAAGATTGCCCATGGGTCGGCCCAGGGCGCGTTTTGTTCCGTTGCCGACAATTTCCACCGGCGCCTTTTCCGCCACGGCGCCGGCGATCAGGTCGCGCAGTTGGTCGGCCGTTTCCGGCCTGTAGCTATCAGCCATGGACTAAAACCGGGGGATGTCGGGAAAGCGCGTTTCGCCGTTGTGGACGTGAACCCGGCCCAGCTCGGCGCAACGGTGCAGCACGGGAAACATCTTGCCCGGATTTAGGATGCCCTCGGGGTCGAAAGCGCATTTGACGCGCTGCTGATGCTTGAGGTCGTTCTCGTCGAACATCTCCTCCATCAGGTCGCGCTTTTCCACGCCGACACCGTGCTCACCCGTGAGCACGCCGCCAACCTCGACGCAGAGCTTGAGGATTTCCGAGCCGAACTCCTCTGTCTTTTCCAGTTCACCCGGATTGTTGGCGTCATAGAGGATCAGCGGATGTAGATTACCGTCGCCGGCGTGAAAGACGTTGGCCACGCGCAGGCCGTAGTGTTCGGAAAGTTCGGCGATGCGGCGCAGCACGATGGGCAGCTTGTGGCGCGGGATGGTGCCGTCCATACAGTAATAATCCGGAGACAAGCGCCCAACCGCCGGAAACGCCGCCTTGCGGCCCGCCCAGAACGTCAGGCGCTCTTCCTCGGAATTGCTTGCCCGCACGGTGTCGGCGCCGCATTCCCTCGCCATGCGGCCGACCTCGTCGATCAGGTGGTTGACCTCGACCTCCGGACCGTCGAGTTCGACGATCAGCAATGCCTCGGCATCCAGGGGGTAGCCGGCGTGGCAAAAGGCTTCGGCCGCTTCGATGGCGTATTTGTCCATCATCTCCATGCCGCCGGGAATAATTCCAGCGCCGATCACCTGCCCGACGCATTCACCAGCGGCTTCGATGGTGGGGAACCCGATCAGCAGGGCGCGGGCGGATTCCGGTGACTGCAGGATGCGCACCGTGACCTCGGTGATGACACCGAGCAAGCCTTCCGAACCGGTCAGAAGGCCCAGCAGATCGTAGCCCTCGGAATCCAGATGCTTGCCGCCGATGCGCATGATGTCGCCGTTCAACAGCACGAGTTCGACACCGAGTACGTTGTTGGTAGTGAGACCATACTTCAGGCAGTGCACGCCGCCGGCGTTTTCGGCCACGTTGCCGCCGATCGAGCAGGCGATCTGACTGGAGGGGTCGGGCGCGTAATAGAAACCGGCATGCTCCACCGCCTGGGTGATGCCGAGGTTGGTGACGCCGGGCTGCACCACGGCGCAGCGGTTTTCAAAATCGACTTCGAGGATCTTGTTGAACTTGCCCATGCCCAGCACGATTCCGTCGGCCACGGGCAGGGCGCCGCCGGAAAGCGAGGTGCCGGCTCCCCGCGGTACGATCTTGGCCTCAAACTCGGTGCAGACCTCCATCACCGCCGCCACTTGTTCCACCGTTTCGGGCAGAACCGCCGCCAGGGGGCGCTGGCGGTAGGCCGTCAGGCCGTCCGATTCGTAAACGCTGAGTTCGCCGTCGTCGTCGATGACGCCTTCACCGGGAACGATTTTTCGCAATGCCGCGACCAGTTCGGCGCGGCGAGCGATGACGCTATTCGATGGGGCGGGCATCTTCATGGGATCAGGTATCCGGCTAACGGGCGTTACTGCCGGATTCTGGTCTAACGGTGCGTCCTGTCAAGGGTCTCGTTGGCGCCGTCTGAAGTTTACCCGAAGGATGTCACAGTCCGACTGTGGCACAAAAAAACCGTGCCGGGTGGGCACGGTCGGTATTCGCTGGATCCCGGGAGGGGATTTCAGGCGCGCGAGCTCAGCCCTGGCGTGCCTTGAAACGGCGGTTGGTCTTGTTGATGACGTAAACGCGTCCCTTGCGCCGGATCACGCGGCAATCGCGGTGGCGCTTCTTCAAGGATTTCAACGAATTTGCGATCTTCATTTTCTCTTGCCTTCTTAGGCCCCGGGGACCCTTCGTGTCAGAGCCAAGCCGTGCGGCTTTGCGAAGGCGGGAACATAGTGTCCGATATCACGGCTGTCAACGGCTGAATTCCGCCGAATTCCGGAGGATTGGAGCGGTCATTCCATTTTTTGCGCAAAAACGCGGCAAACCCGCAGATCGCCTGCCTCGAACGGCGCCATGCGGCGCGCCCAGAACTCCGCCTCCTTGACGGTCCATTGCTCCATCTCGGTGTTGCCCCGGAAACTCTTGATGGTGTTGGAAAACGCCGAAAATCCGCTGACCACGGTGTGGTAATACTTGTCGGTGATGTCTTCGGCGACATGGATGCGGTAATTCAGATTTTCGAAGTGCGCGCGATACTCCGGGATGGTCCACAAATAAGAGGGCGTGCGTTCATGCTCCACCCAGTCATGGACGCCCTGAGATTCCTCGTGCCCTTCCGCTGAAACGTAATCGGTCAGCAGAATTTGGGAACTCGGCCGCAGGATTTCGTGAACAGCCGTTAACAGCGCACCTTTATCCTCGACCTTGTAGAGGGCCTCCTTGGAAAACATGGCATTGGCGCTGCGCGGTTTGAGTTCCGGGCCTTCCGGCGGCAGGATTGAAACAGGCGCTTTACGTCCCATGCCCGCCATGTTGGAGCGTTCCATGGCCGCCGCGGCCAGGTCGCTGTTGAGCTCGTAACCGTTGACCCAGGCACCCGTTTCGTTTGCGATGGTCCGGGACGAGCCGCCGAGGCCGGCGCCGATATCAAGCACGGTGAGGTCCGAATTCAAGGCCAACGGACGGATCAGCTCGACGACATCGGCGCTGCTAAAAGACGCCATGAAGCCCAATCTGGTCCAGACCATGGAAAACAATCCGGCGTTTGTTCATGGTGGCCCGTTCGCCAACATCGCCCATGGCTGCAACACTGTCATGGCCACGCAGACGGCCTTGAAATTGGCTGACTATGTCGTCACCGAAGCGGGATTTGGCGCCGACCTCGGGGCGGAAAAGTTCTTTAACGTTAAATGCCGCAAGGCCGGATTGAACCCCGATCTGGTGGTTCTGGTGGCGACCATCCGAGCTTTGAAGATGCATGGCGGTGTCGAAAAGGAAGAACTGAAACTAGAAAATCTTGAAGCGCTTGAAAAAGGTATTGCCAATCTGGAACGTCATATTTCAAACATCAGTCAGTTCGGGATGCAAATGGTGGTCGCCGTCAACAAGTTTTCGGCCGACACGCCGGCGGAAGTGAATTTGGTTCAACAAAAATGTGCTGAACTTGGCGTCGAAGCGGTCGAGTCCGATCACTGGGGTAACGGAGGGGCAGGGGCCGAAGATCTCGCCCGGGCCGTCATCGCCAAGATCGAAAAGGGAGAATCGAAATTTCATCCCTTGTATCCGAATGAGATGAGCTTGTGGAACAAAATTCGGACGGTCGCGACGTCGCTGTACGGGGCTGAAGATATCATCGCCGACAAAAAAATCCGCGATCAGATCAATTCGCTGCAGATGGATTACGGTCACTTCCCGATCTGCATAGCCAAGACGCAGTACAGTTTCTCGACGGATCCTAATCTGAAGGGGGCGCCTACTGGGCACGTCGTACCCATCCGCGAAGTCAGACTTTCGGGTGGCGCCGAATTCCTGGTCGTCGTATGCGGCGACATCATGACCATGCCTGGATTGCCCCGCGTTCCTGCCGCGACAAAAATCCGTATCGATCAGAACGGGCGCATTGCCGGGCTGTTCTAAGACTTACCGGATAAGCTTACCAACGTCATGAACAATTTTCGCTGCTGAGCGCGCGGAGGTCTGACTATCATGTTTCTTAGCGTTTTCGATATTTTCAAGATCGGCATTGGACCCTCCAGTTCACACACTGTAGGACCCATGCTCGCTGGCGCGCGATTCCTGGAAGTTCTCCGGCGTATTGAGAGGCAAGAAATAGACCGCATCACTGTTTCACTGCGCGGCTCGCTGGCCTTTACCGGTAGGGGCCATGGAAGTGATCGCGCAGTTGTCCTCGGTTTGTTGGACTCGCGACC
>CAYOAD010000238.1:0-5431 GCA_964401845.1 uncultured Rhodospirillaceae bacterium
ATCCACTTCATGAAGGTGGCGCGTTCGGGCTGGCGGCAGACCGTCGATATGCTGGACGTCGGCGACATCGACCGCATCGTCGAGGAATTCGGCCACGCCGCCGTGCGCGCCCGGGAAGCGGGTTACGACGGCGTCGAGATCCACTCCGCCCACGCCTATACGCTGTCGTCATTTCTTTCGCGCCACAACCACAGGCGCGACGACTACACCGGCCGAACGCTGGAAGGCCGCCTGCACATGTTCGGCCGGGTGATGACGAAAATCCGCGAAAACGTCGGCAAGGATTTTCCGGTCGGTGTGCGCTTCCTCGCGGAAGAGGTCGTGCGCGACGGCTACACCATCGAGGACGCCAAACCCATTGCCCTGCGCATGGCCCAACTGGGTGTCGATTACATCTCGCTCTCGGTCGGCGGCAAATTCGAGGACGCCGTGCCGCGCGAGGGCCAGCCGCTCTATCCCTATACGGGCTATTCGGGCGACCGCTGCATGCCGGGGGACTGGTACCCCGCCCTGCCCAACGCGCACCTGCCCGCCGCCATCAAGGAATACATAAACGGTCACGGCTATGACGTCCCGGTCGTCAGCGTCGGGAAGATCAGCCGGCCCGACGAAGCGGAGGGCTTGCTACAGGAAGGCCGGGCCGACATCATCGGCATGGCGCGCCAATTGCTGGCCGATCCCGACTGGGTCGCCAAGGTCATGCAGGGACGCGCCGACGATATCGTCAAGTGCATCTACTGCAACGTCTGCAAGCAGCTCGACGGCAGCTTCCGTGAGGTCAACTGCTTCCTCTGGCCCAAGGGCCGCCACCAAGCGCCCGATGACGATCCCACCGGCACGGCGCCGCACTGGGGCGACGATCAGGGCGCCTTGCAGGCCGAAGTCGACGCCAAGGGCCGGGTCAAGCTCTCCTGGATCCCGGCGGAGGGCGCCGAAACGCGCATCTACGACATCTACCGCGCGGAGGAGAACGGCGATGTCTCCTGCGTCGAAGCGGTCAAGAAATCACACTACACCGATCCGCTGGCCCTCGGCGGGGTCGGGTATACTTATTACGTCAGGGCCGTCGGTTCGGATGGCCGGGCCAGTCCCCCCAGTAGTGCCGTGAGTATCACGCCACCCCTTCCGGATTACGCCAGCGAAAGAGCCGCCAGCCATGTCTGAAAACCTCACGCCTTCCGGTGTCCCTTCTGTCCACGTCGACAGCTACGCCCGCGATCATCTGCCGCCTACCGATCAATGGCCGGAGATGGATTACCAAAGCGTGCCGGAGCTCGCCGCCTACAACGAGCGCATGAACTGTGCCGCCGAATTACTGGACAAGCAGGCAGCGGTCCACGGCGACCGTCCGGTCATTCATTTCGAGGATACGACCTGGCGCTACAACGACCTGCTGACCAAGGCCAACCAAATCGCCCACGTGCTTGTGGATGAATTGGGCGTGGTGCCGGGCAACCGGGTTTTGATGCGCTCACCCAATAATCCGATGTACGTGGCGGCCTGGTTCGCCGTCATGAAGGTCGGTGCGGTCGCGGTCGCCACCATGCCGCTGCTGCGCGCCAAGGAACTCACCTACATCACGGAAAAAGCCGTCGTCGAAGTCGGCTTGTGCGACGGACGCCTGGCGGAGGAAATGGAAACCACTCTGGACCGTTCGGCCAATCTCAAGCGCGTGCTCTATTTCGGCAACCTCGGGCAGGACGAAACCGCCGGTACGCTTGACGCATTGGCCGCAACCAAGCCCACCACCTTCGAGACCGTTGATACCGCCTGGGACGACGTCTGCCTGATCGCCTTCACGTCCGGAACCACCGGCCAGGCCAAGGGCTGCATGCACTTTCACCGCGACATCATGGCGATCAACGATTGCTTCTCGCGCTATATCCTCAAGCCCGACCAGGACGACGTCTTTTGTGGCTCGCCGCCCATCGCCTTCACTTTCGGCCTCGGCGCCATGGTGACCTTCGCCATGCATGCCGGCGCTTCGACCGCTTTGTGCGAAGGCCCGGCGCCCGACGTCCTGATGGGCATTATCGAAAAACACCGTGCGACGATCTGTTTCACGGCGCCCACCGCCTTCCGGGTCATGACCGATTTGGTGGCCGACCACGACATCGGTTCGTTGAAGAAATGCGTCTCCGCCGGCGAGACCCTGCCGCTGCCAACCTTCCAGGGCTGGGAGAAGGCGACAGGCATCAAGATCATCGATGGCTTGGGGGCCACCGAAATGCTGCATATCTTCATCGCCACATCGGGCGGCGATATCCATCCCGGCGCCACCGGCAAACCGATACCGGGCTACCAGGCCCGTGTCATCGACGACGACGGCAACGAAGCACCGCCCGGCACCGTCGGCAGACTGGCGGTGAAAGGCCCGACCGGCTGCCGCTACCTCGACAACGAGGAACGCCAGACCGCCTACGTGCAGGACGGCTGGAACCTTTCGGGTGACGCCTACCTGATGGACGAGGAAGGCTATTTCTGGTTCCAGGCCCGTACCGACGACATGATCATATCCGCGGGCTACAACATCTCCGGACCTGAGGTCGAAGCCTGCCTGCTGGACCACCCCATGGTCGCCGAATGCGGCGTCGTCGCCGCCCCCGATCCCGACCGCGGCTTCATCGTCAAGGCCTACGTCACCGTGCGCGAGGGCGGTGAAGCCAATGACGCCACGGTCAAGGAGTTGCAGGACTTCGTCAAAGCCGAAATCGCGCCCTACAAGTACCCCCGCGCCATCGAGTTCCTCGACGATATGCCGCGCACCGAAACCGGCAAGCTGCAGAGATTTAAGCTCAGGGAAATGGCGGCGGGCTGACGTTCAGGTCGGCGCGAAAATACTAAGCATGAACCACTGCGGGAAAGCCTTGATCTGAGCTTTCGCGCCGTCCAACTTGAGATCTCCCGAGCGCACTGACTGGGCGATGCTGCGGCGTCCGAGCCAGACTTCCGACGCCACACGCACGGACGCCGTAACGTAGAGATCGACCTCGAAGCCCGGATCCTTCATGCAAAGGTCCGCCTCGCCGTGCTCGAAGACCAGCCACCAGCGTCCATATTTACTCGGCACGCCGGTTATCGCGAAGTGCACGGTGGTTCGGGTATCTTCCGGCAGAACCGTCGGATCGACCCGACGCTGGATGTCCCACATCAGCAGACTGGGGTCGAGGTCTCCCTCCTCCAGTTCCGGTTTGAGGAAGCGCTTGCCCCAGTGGCCGAGGCCTTCGATCAGCGGCGCCAGCTGTTCTCCGCCCTCGGTCAGATGATATTCCGAACCACGCCCGCTGACGGCCGGGCGGCGTTCGACGATGCCGGCGTACTCAAGCTCCTTGAGGCGCTGTGACAGCAACGACGGCGACATCAGGGGCACGCCCTTCTTGAGGTCGTTGAAGCGCGTGCTGCCGCAGATCAGTTCGCGCAACACCAATGGCGTCCAACGCTCCGCCACCACTTCCGCTGCTTTGGCGACGGGGCAGAACTGTCCGTAGGTCTTTTTTCTGGCCATGACGGAGAGATGATAGCGGCAACGCGCCCCCTAATCCAAGTACAGATCTTGTACTTTTAATGCCGCCGCGCTTCCCCCATGTTCAGACTCACGGAACAGCAAATCTAGGGGACTGAGACCATGATAGAAGAACTGACCAACTGCCTGAACATTGTCCGCGATGTCGGGCCGTCGTTCGCCGAGCGCGCTAAGGAGCGGGACGACAGCGACGATTTTGTTAAGGAAAACTACGAGGCCCTGAAGGCCGAACGTTTCTTTTCCGCCATGGTGCCGACCGAGTTCGGCGGCGGCGGCGCGATCCACAGCGAAATGTGCGAAGCCCTCAAGGCGCTGGCGGGTTACTGCCCGTCGACGGCGCTATCTTGCTCGATGCACCAGCATCTCATCGCGGCGGCTGTGTACAACCACCGCAACGGCAAGCCGGGGGCCAAACTGCTCGAAGCCGTCGCCGACAAGGAACTGGTGCTGGTCAGCACGGGTGCTACCGACTGGCTGGCCTCCAACGGCGTCGCCGTGAAGGTCGACGGCGGCTTTCGGGTCGATGCCCGCAAGATCTTCGCCAGCGGCAGCCCTGCGGGCGACATGCTGATCTCCAGCGCGCCCTACCAGGATCCGGAAGAAGGCTGGCAGGTTCTTCACTTCCCGGTGCCGTTCGCCGCCGAAGGCGTAAGCATCGAATATAACTGGAAGGCCATGGGCATGCGGGGGACGGGCTCGAATACCGTCATTTATGACGACGTTTTCATCCCCGAGGACACCATTGCGCTGCGCCGGCCTCAGGGTGACTTCCATGCGGTCTGGAACGTCGTGCTGACGGTCGCCATGCCCCTGATCATGAGCGTCTATACCGGCATTGCCGAAAAAGCCGCGGCCATTGCCCGCGAAAAAGCGGCGAAGCGCCCCGACCCGTCGGCTACCTATTCCTTAGGCGAGATGGAAAACGCCCTGGTCACCGCCCAGGTCACTCACGCCTCGATGGTCGCCATCACCAACGATTTCGACTTCAAGGCGGTCGACGAGACCTCAAACGCCATCCTGATCCGCAAGACCATCGTCGCCAACGCGGCCAAGCAGGCGGTCGAGAAGGCGATGGAAGCGGTCGGCGGCGCGGGTTACTTCCGGGCCACGGGGATCGAGCGGCTTTTGCGCGATGTCCATGCCTCGCAATATCATCCGCTGGCGGAAAAGAAGCAGCTTCTATTCACCGGCCGTATGGCCCAGGGTCTCGACCCGGTGGAGGCATTGAGCTGACGGCAAGCTAAATCGAGCGCTCCATGAGGATGGAGGGCAAGGCAATATCCCGCCCCATCGGCACGCTGATGGGGCGGATCCGTTTAAAGCCCAGGGCGCCGTAGAAGCCTTCCGCGTTGAGACTGGAATAGCATTCGAAGCGCCCCACTCCGGCCGTCCTGGCCTCGGTTTCACAACGCGTATAGATCGCCCGCGCAACGCCGAGACCGGTACAATCGGCGCGCACGGCGAAATGTCGGATGTGCGCGAGATCTCCGGCGATTTCGCCGGTTCCCGGCCGCTCCATCGTCCAGCCGCCGCCGCCGACAAACCGGCCCTCGTCCCCCACCGCCACGTAATAGCTCCCCGATGAGAGCAATTTGGGATTGGCACGAGTCATCAGCGGTATGGCCGAAGCCAAAACGGCTTTGTGGTAGCTGGGCGCCATCAGCGCCGGATACGATGCCTTGAGCAAATCGGTCACACGGGCTTCGTCCGCCGGCGTAGACACCCTGATACGGAACCCACCCGGCATTTCAAAGTCCGATCTTTTGATCGAGTTTCAGAACCTCGATGATCTTGAATATCGCCGGCATTTCCTTCAGCACCGTGTCGATCTCCTTGGCAAACGTGGCGGGCCGGAAAATGGAGCCTGTTTCGAAGCGGTCCTTGCTCGTCTTGACCGTGAGCAGCAGC
>CAYOAD010000239.1:0-5415 GCA_964401845.1 uncultured Rhodospirillaceae bacterium
GAGATGATCCGAATGTTGAACCCGCAGATTAACATGAAATTCGCTGGAATCATGGCTGCCGCAGGCGCCATGGTGATCGCTAGTGTGACCACGGCCACTGTTCAGGCGGCCGAATACCCCGCCAAGCCGGTAACGCTGATCGTGCCCTACCGGGCGGGCGGCAGTACCGAAACAATGGCGCAAATTCTTTCCAAGGCGATCGCCAAGAACCTGGGTCAGAAGGTAATCGTCAAAACCAAACCCGGCGCCGGCGGGGCCATCGGTTCGACCTTGGTGGCGAAGTCCAAACCGGACGGATACACACTGCTGTTCGCGGCCGCGACCACGATCACTTGGGAACCCCTGTCCAAGAAGGGTATCGCCTACACGGCGGATAGCTTTTCATATGTCGCCGGTGTCACCGACTACCAGATGGCTTTCGTTACGACGCCGGGCGGGCCCTATAAGACATTCTCCGAACTCATCGCCTACGCCAAGAAAAATCCCGGCATGAACGTGGCCGATCAGGGCGGCATTTCGCGCGCCTTCATCAACTATATCGGCAAGAAGGAAAATCTGGACTGGACCGCGATTCCCACCCGGGGCGGCGGTGAGATGGTCCCGTTCATGTTCGGCAACAAGGTGGATTTTGCCTGGTCGGGCGGCGTTCACAACAAGTACGGCGACAAGTTCATCGTGCTCGCGTCCTGCCTGGCTGACCGCCTTGCCTCGGCGCCGGACGCACCCTCGGTGCAGGAGCTTTATGGCATCTCAATGCCCGGAACGGCGTTGATCGCGGCGCCGAAGGGAACGCCCGCGGCGGCTATCGCCAAGGTTCAGGACGCCATCCAGGCCTCCATGGACGATCCCGACTTCACCGCCATCCTGGGCCGGTTGAAGTTTCCCAAAACGTTTGTGCCGTCGGCCCAACTGACTAAGAATATCGCGGCCATGACCGTCAGCCTCAAGAAAGTGCTGGCGGCGACGCAGTAACGTGCGCGGGGCATCGGGTTGAGCCCGGTGCCCCCGTCCAGAAGGGATAGGTCGGTTGCGAACCACCAACCTGGTATCGAGCATTGTCGTGGCCGTTGGCTCGGTCCTCCTGCTTGCCTGGCTCATCCCGGGCTATACCGCGCCGGCGCAAAGCCCGCTTGATATTCCGCCCGCGCGGCTTCCCTCGATCGCCATTTGGACCTGTCTGATCACCGCCGTGATAATGGGCATCGGCGCTTTCCGTGCCAAGGCCGGTGACGGGCATTCCGATGACGAGGAATTCGGCGACACCGCGACCGGGATCGGCGGGGAGGAACTGATCCGCATCGCCATTCTGATTGCCCTGGTTGCGGCCATCGCGGTCGCCATGCCGCTGGCCGGCTTCGAGATCACCATGGGCGTTCTTCTGGTGGCCATGATGGTTTTCCTCAGACAGCGCAGCTACGCCGTGCTGCTGGCCGTGGCACTCATCGTCCCTGTCGGATTGTCGCAGTTGATCTGGCACGTCTTTACGGTCGAGCTCCCTTAGGGCCGCGCGATGATTGAAAGCTTGCTCACAGGCTTCGAGGCCGCCATGACGCTGACGAACATGGCGTTCATTTGCGGCGGCGTCCTGCTGGGGATTGTGTTCGGTGTCCTGCCGGGCATCGGCAGCGTAACCGCGCTGGCGATCCTGGTACCGGTCACGTTCTATATGTCGCCGCTGGCGGCCATCGCATTTCTGGTCGGCATCAACAAGGGCGGCACCTCCGGCGGCGCGGTGCCGGCGGTACTGATCAATGCGCCCGGCACGCCGGAGGCCGCGGCCACGGCGCGTGACGGCTATCCGCTGGCGCGACAGGGGAAGCCTGAGAAAGCCATGAAGACGGCGCTCTACTCCTCCGTCTGCGGCGATACCTTTTCCGACATCATGCTGATCCTGCTGGCGGCGCCCTTCGCCTCGGTGGCGCTCCTGTTCGGGCCGGCCGAATTCACCTCGATCATTCTTTTCTCCTTCACGCTGATTGCGGCGCTGGCGGCGCGTTCGCTGACGAAGGGCATCATGTCGGCGGCACTCGGCGTCTTCCTTTCCACCATCGGGCTCGACCCGGTCGACAGCACTGAACGCATGACCTTCGGCCGCATCGAGTTGTTCGACGGCATCTCGCTGCCCGCCATCGCCATCGGTACCTTGGCGCTGAGCTCAGTGTTGGTGCAAATCTTCGACATCAATAAACACGGTGCGCCCGAGGTGCCGCCGCGCGACGACACGTTCAAGGCCGACAACAGCCTGAAGCCCGGCGAGTTCTGGGGCAACTGGCGCACCCTGCTGCGTTCGGCCTCGATCGGGACGGGGATCGGCATGCTGCCCGGACTGGGTGTCTCGCTGGCGGCCTTCCTCGGCTACGGCGCCGCCCAGCGGGCTTCCAAAACGCCGGAAAAATTCGGCACCGGCGCCGTCGAGGGCATTCAGGCCACTGAAGCCGCCAACAGCGCCGTGGTCGGCGCCAACCTGATTCCGACAATTTCCCTGGGCATTCCGGGCAATGTCGCGGCTGCGCTGCTGGTCAGCGCCTTCATGATCCACGGCGTCGTTCCCGGACCGCTGATGATGGTCGAACATGCCGAACTGGTCTATTCGATCTTCGCCTCGATGCTGATGGCCAACGTCGCCCACCTTCTGATCGGCCGCATCGGCATCCGCATCTGGAGCCAGATCCTGCGCGTGCCGCAGAACATCGTCCTGCCCATCGTCGTCGTCTTCTGCGTGGTCGGCGTCTATGTCCAGAGCAGTTCGATGTTCGACGTCGTGTTGATGCTGGCGTTCGCCGCGTTGGGCTATGCCATGAGGCGGTCCGGCTTTTCCATCGTCTGCCTGATCATCGGCTTTCTCCTGGGGCCGCTGTTCGAACTTTCGTTCCGCCAGACCATGCTGATGTACCGGTCCGATCTCAGCATCATGCTGACCAGCCCCATTTCTCTGATCTTCGTCGCTTTGACTGTTTACTTCCTCTGGCGTTTCGGGTTTCAAAGAAGGAAGTAACATTTTCCGCGGTGCCGGTAGGGCGCTGCCTATAGCCGAGACCGAATGAGACAACCGCCAGCAGATACCGACCTGGACAAACAGGTGCGCCTCGAAGCGCTCCATGATACCTACTCGCGCCGCCAGGACGGGCCGGGCACGAAAACCGAAAAACTTCGGGACGCATTCATCGAGACCATCGAGCTTGGTATTTGGCGGCCCAGCGATCCGGTGCCGACCGAAAAAGAACTGCTGTCCGTGCTGCCGATCAGCCAGGGCACCGTTCAGGCCGCCATGCGGCGGCTGGCCGAGGACGGCATCGTGGTGCGCAAACGCGGCGCCGGTAGCCGAATTTCGTCCGCCGGTTCACGCGCCAATATCCCCTGGTACATGCGTTTCCGCCCCTCCGACGGAGCCGATTTTGCGTCGGTCGGGATCGTCAGCGCCACGATTTCGGAAATTCATGAATTGGGCCCGTGGTCTGAAGCCTTGGGTACCAAGCGGTCGTCCGTCAAGCTGGAACGGACCCTCAGGATCGCCGATACCTTCGACGTGTTTGCCGTCGCCTACCTCGATGCCGGGCGGTTCAGGCCCTTGCTGGATTTTTCCAAGGAAATCATGGGCTACACCCATCTGCGCCATCTGTTGCATGACCGCTTTAACATGCCGACCCTGCGCGCCCATGAAACAGCCAGCATGCGCGTCGCGTCGCCCCACGTGGCTGAGGTCGTCGGCGTTGCGCCGGAGACGCCGGTCCTCACCCTTAGAACGGTCAACCTGTCACTGCACGAGGAGCCGATCGTTTACCAGGAGTTCCACATCCCGCCGAACGATTATCTCCTCGACCTGTCGCGCCGCCGGGGCCGCGGGTAGCGCCCTCAGTCTTCCAAGCTGCGATTTCTCTCGAGCCGTCCCGCCACCACGTACCAAACGACCGCCAAGACCTGCACGAGTGCCAGCACGCCAAAGGCGGCCTGATAGGCCTCCGGGCGGTAGCCGCCGCTTTCGGCCAGGGGGAAGAGGTCGATGATGGCGCCGACGGCGTACTGGCCGGCAAAGGCGCTGGCGAAGACCAGCACGTTGAGTGCGGTGTTCGAACGGGCCGATAGACTGGCGGGAAAGTGCTGTGACAGCACGGCGAAAGCCATGGCCGAAAAATTACTCACCAGCCCGAAGACGAACCAGATCGCGTAACTGAAGGAGACCGGCTCCAGCAGGACGACGATCTGGACCAGCGTGAAGGCCATCACGCCAAGCACCATGACGGTGCGGGGCGGGATATTCCATCGGCGATAAGCGATATCCGAAATAACGCCCATGGCGGCGAACCCGCAGGTCATGGCCAGTGCGATGAGGAAGAGGTGGGTCGCCACGGCGCCGTCGTCGAGGCCGGCCACGTCCCGCAGCCAGGGGCCGGCCCACAGGCCTTGAATCGCCATACCGGCGCTGGCGGAGGTGAAGGCAAGCGGGCCCACCCGCCAGAACAGACCGGTGCGGTAAACATTGAGAATGCCCTTGAACTGCTCGCGCAAAGGCTCGATGGGATCGGTGTTGGGCTTTTCGGGCGTGAGGAACAGGATGACGAAGGCGATCAAGGCGGTGGCCATGCCGATGCCGCCGTAAACGCCGCGCCAATCCGTGACGGCCATGGCGGCTTCGACCGGGACCGTGGCCGACATGGCGCCCAAACCGCCAAAGGCCATGAACAGGCCATTGACCAGGGGAATGCGGTCGCGCGGAAACCACAGCACGATGGCCTTGAAGGACGACATAAGGCCGCCCGACACACCCAGGCCGATCATCGCGCGGCCAATGAACAGCGTCGATTTACTGTCGCCGATGGCGAAGATGAAGGCGCCCGCCGCCGCCGTCATCAGCAAGGCGAACTGTACTTTGGGCGGGCCGTAGCGGTCGAGCAGGAGGCCCAGCGGGATTTGAAATGCGGCAAAGGCCATAAAGTAGGCGGCGGTCAAAAGCCCGAGATCACCGGCGCCGAGCCCGATATCGGCGATTAGGCTGGGCGCGATGACGGCGTTTACCGAGCGGAAGAAATACGACATGTAGTACCCGCCGGCGAAAGGCAGGAACACGGTCAGGATTACGCGGGTAACAGACAGACTCTGAACGCGATGATCGGCAATCGACATCACAAAGGTGTAGCGCCTAAGGGAGACGAAGGAAAGTTACAAAGGAAACTTGGAGCCGCCCTAACGCTGCGCCAGTTCAAGCGTCGTTTCGCCCTCCGGCGTCACCGGCATGCATTTGATCGACTTAAGCTTGAGAATGCGGCAGGCGGTTCGGGCGTCGTCCTTGCGCAGGCCGACCAGGCGGGCGCGGTAGACCTCCTTGCCCTTGCGCTCGATCAGGTCGATCGAGGGGCGGGCGTGCATCAGGATCTTGGGCAGGGCGCCGGCGGCCCGGTGCACCCTGTTTTGGGCGGT
>CAYOAD010000240.1:0-5415 GCA_964401845.1 uncultured Rhodospirillaceae bacterium
CGTACGCCCATCCGCGAGGCCTTGCATCGCCTGGCCCGGGAAGGCCTGGTCGTGATCCTGCCCCGGCGCGGCATTCTGGTTTCGGAGATCAACGTTCATTCGCAGCTACGCCTGATCGAGGTGCGGCGCAAGATCGAGGAAGTCATGGTGACGGCGGCGGCCAAGCGCGCCAGCCGGGAAGAGCGCGACAGGTTTCGTGAAATCGCTTCGGGCATGCTGGCTTGTGCCGCCGAGGGCGATGACATGGCGTTCATCCGCTATGACGATCAATTCAACCATCTCGTCGCCGAATCCTGCCGCAACGAATATGCCGCCAAGGCGATCGGTCTGATGGCGGGGTTGTCGCGGCGCTTCTGGTTCGTTCACAACATGCAAAGCGCCGATGTCGAACTGGTGGCGCAACGTCACGCCGACGTCGCGATCGCCATCGCCGGCGGCGACGTCGAAGAAGCCAGGGCGGCGACCGAACGTCTGATGGACTACATTCTCGAGGTTACGCGGGCTTCCATCGATACCTAGGCAGCCCACCTCGATCGATCGGCGCCCGATAAGAGCCGCCGGCCGGCAAGCGTTGACAATAACCCTACTTTTTACTAACATATCACTAATATATTAGTTGGAAACCGACTTTCCAGTTAAAGGATTAGTGTGATGACGGTTGCCGAGATCTTCGATGCGGTGATGGATTACGAAGAGGAAGACGTCGCCGAGCTGGTTCAGGCCGAAGTTGATGCGGGTACCGACGTAACCATCATTCTTCAGGATGGTTTGGTCTCGGCGCTCGACGTTATCGGCGAAAAGTTCAGCGCCGGTACTTTGTTCGTGCCGGAGATGCTGATGGCGGCCGAAGCCGTCCAGGCGGGTCTCGACATACTGCGCCCCTTGCTGACAGAAACCGGCGTCAAACCAATCGGGACGGTGGTACTGGGAACCGTCAAAGGCGACCTTCATGACATCGGCAAGAACCTCGTCGGCATGCTGCTGGAGGGGGCCGGCTTTCGCGTTATCGACCTTGGCACCGACGTCGATGCCGAACAGTTCATTGCCTCGGCGCAGGAATCTGAGGCCGACATCATCGCCATGTCGGGTTTGCTGACGACGTCAATGCCGGAAATGGAAAAGGCGGTGGCCGTCCTTCAGGACGCCAACAAGAACCGCAACCTGAACGTCAAGGTGATGGTCGGCGGCCCGCCGGTCAACGAGGATTTCGCCGCCCGGATCGGCGCCGATGCCTATGGCATGGACGCGCCGACCGCGGTGGACCAGGCCCGCGGCTTCGTGGCGGCCTGAGCGGAAGATAGGAGAGCACAATGTCCTGGACCCATCGTGAAAGAATACTGGCGGCGCTCAACCACGAAGAGCCCGACCGCGTGCCGATCGATTTCGGAGGCGCCGAGTTCACCTCCATCACGCTGGCGGGTTACGAACGCCTGAAAAAGCACATGCATGTCACGTCGCCCACCGACGTGATGTCGATTATCCATTCGGCGGCCCATCCGGCAGAGGAGATTCTGGAAAAGTTCGGCGTCGACACCCGCAACGTCCAGCCCGGCGCTTACAAGGACGGCCCCGACCACTGGATCGACGACAACAACTACATCGATATGTTCAGCGTTCTTTGGCAGCGCACCGACAAGGATGTCGACCAACACTTCCTGCACCAAGACGGCCCGTTTCACGGCGGCAAGCTGACCCTTGAACGCGTCGAAGAGTTCGACTGGCCCGACGGCTCCAATCCCGGCTTCGCCGCCGGCGTCAAGGAGCGCGTGCAGGAGATCAAATCGAAGGGAGAGCACGCGGTCTGCCTCTACTTGCCGGGTGGCGTCATCCACCGAGGTTACGCCATGCGCGGCTTCGAGGCCTATCTCAAGGATCTCTATAAGGCCCCGGAGGCGCTGCAGCGTTTGATGGACAAACTCTGCGATTTCTGGTGCGCCACCGCCGAGGTGATGATCGAGGCGGCCGGCCCGGAAAATGTCGATATCGTCTACTTCGGGGAGGATCTGGGCACGCAGGACAGCTGCATGTTCGATCCCGGTACGATCTACAAGGATTACCTCAAGCCCCGCCACCGCCGCATGGTCAGGACCGTCAAGGACCTCACTAACGACCGTGCCAAGGTCTGTTTCCACTGCTGCGGCTCCGCCTACCACTTCATACCGCACCTGATCGATGTCGGCGTCGACGCCCTGAATCCGGTTCAGGTGACCGCCAAGAACATGGAACCCGAGCGCCTGAAAAGCGAATTCGGCGACAAGATTTCGTTTTGGGGCGGCATCAATACGCAGGAAATTCTGCCTTTCGGCACGGCACAAGAGGTGGCGGAGGAGACCACGCGGGTTATCGACATTCTGGGCAAGGGCGGCGGATATGTTCTCAACAGCGTCCATAACATCCAGGCCGAGGTGCCGCCGGAAAACATCGTCGCCATGTTCGAAACCGGAGTGAACCACCGCTACCACTAAGCCGTTTGGCAGATATGTGGCCGCTGGCCACCGGCTTGAGTTTGTGTTGTTTTGTTTGTAAAATCATTTTTTATATATGATTGAGGTGAACGGGTTGGGATCCAGAGCGGAAAATCCGACGACACTGGTGATCTGCTGCGGCGCCGTGGCGCGCGAGATCGTGGGCGTCGTGCGGGATAACGGCTGGGATCACATGAAGGTCGAATGCCTGCCGGCGAAGTTGCACAATGAGCCCGAGGGTCTGCCGGAAGGCGTGCGCGCCAAGATTACCGCGGGCCGCGACAAGTTCGACCACATCATCGTGCTCTACAGCGACTGCGGCACCGGGGGTCGCATGGAGAGCATGCTCACGGAGGAAGGTATCGACGGCATCGGCGGCGCGCACTGTTACGAGGTTTTCGCAGGCCGCGAGGGCTTCCGGGACATTATCGCCGAGGAACCCGGCTGCTTTTTCGTCACCGATTTTCTGGCCCGGCATTTCGAAAAACTAGTCTTCGAAGGCCTCGGTCTCGATCGGTTCCCCAGGCTGCGCGATACCTACTTCGCGCACTACAAGAAACTGGTTTACCTGGCCCAGAGCGAGGATGAGGACCTGCTCGCCCGGGCCGAAAGGGCCGCGGCCAGCGTCGAGCTGGATTTTGAAGTGCGCTACACCGGCGTCGACGGTTTTGCGTCGTTCCTGTCCGAGCAACAAGCCTAGGCGGAGCACGACATGTACGCCGTCCGTCGCTGGTCCACCCGCAATGCCGGATTTCTGTCATGGCTTTACCGGGCCTGCGCCGTGCCATTTCACGCGCTCGATCCAGTGTGGTGCCGGATCGGCGTAAAGCGGCTGGAGAGACCCTTTGCCGCGGCTGAGGCCTGGGCCAAGGGCTTGCTGTTCGACTGCCAGATGTGCGGCCGCTGCGTTCTCTCGGTCACCGGTACGACCTGCCCGACGAATTGCCCCAAGAGCCTGCGCAACGGACCTTGCGGCGGCGTGCGCGCCAACGGGCATTGCGAGGTGAAACCGGAATTGCGCTGCGTCTGGGTCGAGGCCTGGGCCGGCGCCAAGGCGATGCGGGGAACCGATCTCTTCCTGTCTCCGCTGCCGCCGCGCGAGTACGACATCGACGGCAGTTCCGCCTGGCTGCGGCTGGCTGCCGAAAACGTCGCCCGGCGCGACGCCGCGGCGGTTGGCGAGGGGGATACGCCGTGAGCCCCGAACTTCATGGCAGCTTTCACAATTATCCCATCCTGCCGGGCTGGTCGTCGGGCGGGCGGTTGGAAAGGGTGCTGCGCTCCGGCCGCTTCGCCGTCACTAGCGAATTGAACCCGCCCGATTCCGCCGACCCCGAGGACACCTTCCGCCAGGCTTTGGTGCTGTCCAGCGTTTGTGACGCCATCAACGCAACAGACGCGTCCGGGGCCAATTGCCACATGTCGAGCATTGGCATCTGTGCCCTGCTGACGCGGGCCGGCTATTCGCCGGTGCTGCAAATCTCCTGCCGCGACCGCAACCGTATCGCCATCCAGGGCGACGTGCTGGGCGCCGCCGCCATGGGCGTGCACAACATCCTCTGCCTCACCGGCGACGGTGTTCAAACCGGCGACCAGCCGGAAGCCAAGCCGGTGTTCGATCTCGACAGCACGTCTTTGCTGCAGATTGTCCGCACCATGCGGGATGAGGGCGTCTTCGCCTCCGGGCGCAAAATCACGTCCCCTCCCAACGTCTTCCTCGGCGCCGCCGCCAACCCGTTCGCGCCGCCCTATGACTGGCGGCCTCTGCGCCTGGCCAAGAAAATCGAAGCCGGCGCCCAGTTCGTCCAGACCCAGTACTGCTACGACATCGCCATGCTGGAGCGTTACATGACGGTGGTGCGGGATCTGGGCCTCGATAAGAAGTGCTTCATTCTGGTCGGCGTCGGGCCCATGGCATCGGCGCGCACGGCCAACTGGATCCGCAACAACGTGCCCGGCGTGCATATCCCCGACGCCGTCATCGACCGCCTCAAGGGGGCGGAAAACCAGAAGGCGGAAGGCAAGAAAATCTGCGTCGAACTGATCCAGCAGATCCGGGAAATTCCCGGCGTGGCGGGGGTGCATGTCATGGCTTACCGCCAGGAAGAGTTCGTCACCGAAATAATTTCAGACTCAGGCGTTTTGAAGAACCGCGTCATCGATCAGGTGGTGGCGGCCCGCTTCGAAGCGCTGGACCGGCAGGAAAGAAAGGACATTCCGGCATGACCGAAACGGTACTCAGTTCCGCGACCAAGGAGGTCGTCATCGGCTTCGAGCGCCCCTTCGTGGTGATCGGCGAGCGCATCAACCCCACGGGGCGCAAGAAACTGGCAGCCCAGATCGCCGAAGGCGACTACAGCATGGTGGAAGCCGACGCCGTGGCGCAGGTCGAGGCCGGCGCGCACGTACTGGACGTCAACGCCGGCGTGCCCATGGCGGACGAGCCCAAGATGATGAAGGACATGGTGGCGCTGGTGCAGTCGCTCGGCGATGCGCCGTTGTGTCTTGACAGTTCCATGCCGGCGGCGCTGGAGGCCGGGCTGTCGGAATGCAACGGCAAGGCCCTGGTCAATTCGGTAACCGGCGAAGAGGAGAGCCTAGAGGCCGTCCTGCCGCTGGTGAAGAAGCATGGCGCCGCCGTTGTCGCCATCTGCAACGACGAGGAAGGTATATCCGAAGATATCGACAAGCGCTTCGCCGTGGCCCGAAAAATCCTCGAACGCGCATTGGATCACGGCATTCCGCAAGCAGACGTCGTCGTTGACCCCCTGGTGATGCCTGTGGGTGCGGTCGGCAATTCGGGCCGGGCCGCCATGGCACTGGTCCGTCGCGTGCGTGAGGAATTGCAGCTCAACACCACCTGCGGCGCCTCCAACGTCAGCTTCGGCCTGCCCAACCGGGTCGAGCTCAACGGCGCCTTCATGGCGATGCTGATCGGCTCGGGGCTGAC
>CAYOAD010000241.1:0-5406 GCA_964401845.1 uncultured Rhodospirillaceae bacterium
GTTCGCGCCCAAGGGCATTCACGTCGCCCACATCGTCATCGACGGCGCGGTGGACGCCCCCGATACGCTGGGCAAAATGCTGGGGCCCGAGCAGTTCCAGCAACTGCGCGAAAGCCGGGGGCTGGAGCACGACGGCCTTCTCGTTCCCGCTAACGTCGCCGATACCTATTATCACTTGGCCCAGCAGCACCGCTCCGCCTGGAGCCACGAAATCGATCTCCGCACATACGTGGACAAGCCCTGGTGGAACGGTTGAGGGCGTTGTCCGAAGCTCTGATAAGGTACAGATATTGTAGTAGATTAACCAATTCGTCTCCCCCATGTTTGAGGCAACGCAGCAAACCACGGGAGACATCGCCATGAACGCCACCCCGCAATCCGCACAGCCCCTCGACGCCGAGCGGCGGCGCGCCGAATTCATCGACGCCATGAGCCGCGTCGCTTCGACCGTCAATATCGTCACCACCGACGGTCCCGCCGGTCGCGCCGGGCTGACGGTCACGGCCATGTCCTCGGTTTCAGCAGATGCCGAGCATCCCTCCCTGCTCGTCTGCCTTAACCGCGAAAGCAGCGCCTGCCGGCCGCTGCTGGACAACGGCGTTTTCTGCGTCAATGTGCTGCGCCAGGATCAGGCGGTCCTGTCTGACATTTTTTCCGGACGGCGCGTGACGGAGAACGGCGACCGGTTCTCCGCCGTGCACTGCACCACCGGCGCAACAGGGGCGCCCCGCCTGAGCGTCGCGCTTGCCGCCTTCGACTGCCGGGTCGCCGACGCCACGCTGATCGGCAGCCACTACGTGATCATTGGCGACGTGGTGGATATCACTTCGGACGCCATTGGCGCGCCCCTCCTCTACCTCAACCGGGGCTATGCGGCACCCGCGCTCGCGGCCGAGGCGGCATGAAGCACAATGTGATAGGTGCCTACAGGCTGTTTCCCGCCCCCGTGGGTTCGGCCCAATTCAGCCCGCGAAATCCCCGTCCGCCTGGATACTTTGCCGCAGGGAACTAGTATTAGCTCTCGTTGAAGGCTGCGGGAAACATGAGGGGGAGAAATGATTAATCCGATCGCCGACTTTCGCGATATGAGGCGTGAAATTCAGGCGCGTTCCAAATTGCTGGGCGTTTGGGGCTTCTCCCTCAACGTCCCGGTATTGATCGGCGGGCTGGTGTTCATCAACCGTCCGGTCGGTGCGGCGGTGGCGGCCGCCATTGTAATCTCGCTGCTGATCGCCTCGCAAATGTACAAACGGCTGGGTCTCAGCCGGTTGCTCGGGCTCTGCCACGTTGTCTTCCTGCCTGTCATTCCCCTGCAACTGGCCGAGGTGAGCAAAATAGCCGCGCTGGGCGCCTTCGAAGTCTGGCTGGTTTACAGCACCGTTCTGATGTCGATTTGCGTGCTTATCGATATCTTCGATCTGTTCCGGTACTTCGTTCTGGAAAACCGGACCTATGCCAATCAGGGGTCAAAACAGCCGACCGATTGAAGTCAGCCGGCCTTCGGGGAACCAGTATCCGTTAGGTTAACCCCGAACCCAGGGAGCCGATCCCGGCTGCGGAAACGCTCACGATCCAGCGGGAACCGCCGGAGATATCTGCTCGGACACCGCAGCTGACTCGTCCTTTGCAAGATACCACGACAGGAGCGCCAGGACGCTGAAACCGGCGTGGATGGCGATGCCGACAATACGTTGATCGTCCGGCACACCCATGCCGAAGCCTGCGATCAGGGTGGTTTCGGGCACGTGCCACACCAGCAGCAGCAAAGTCAGCGCGCGCCGGATCTGTACGGGGAATGTGAGTGCAATGAAGATGACGGCGGCATGAAACACATAACCCATCATCCCCATCATCGCCAAGGAACTGACCGGCGACGCGGTATCCGCAAACGCCGCAGCGCCCGCCCAGCCGGCGAAGAGCAATGATACCAGTGCCAGAACCACCAGAATGAGTTTTGAAATCATGACAAGTCTCCTTTGATTGATCGGCGTCTTCGCCATTTCTGAATAATTCTTCAATACGACAAATTATGTCATATTGTCTCAATTTGACAAATAGTCTTATTTTGTCAATATGTCAACCATGAACAAACGGGATCAAAAAATTATCGAGGCGGCGTTGCAGGTCTTCATGCGCTACGGCATCCGGCGCACGACGATGAACGACATTGCCAATGAGGCGGGCCTGGTACGCCAGACGCTCTACACGGCTTATGCCAACAAGGACGAAGTGCTTTGCGCCGCCATCCGATATTTTTCGGAAAAGTCCCTGGCGGCGATCGAGGCGGAATGGGAAAGCGCTCAAAGTCTGGGCGAAAAGCTCGATATCTATTTCGAGCACGCGATTGTGTCGTCTTTCGCCATGATCAAGGCCTCGCCCGAGGCCGAGGATATGATTGACGGCTACAACGCCGCCGGCAAAGCGGAAATTCGCCGGGTGCAGGCCCACAAGCAAAAGGCCCTGGCCGGGATACTAAAACCCTACAAAACCGGAATCGCGGACGCCGGTCTTAAGGTCGACCAACTCGCCGATTTCGTCCTGAACGCATCGCTCGGCGTGCGCAACACGGCGGAGGACGAGAAGCAACTGAGATCATTGCTCAGCACCCTCAAGGTGGCTGTTCTGTCTCTGACGGGTGAGTAGTAAGCGAATATATGGGTGAGACGGTACCTATCCCGTATTCCCGTCAGGGATTTCGCACCTGAGCTTCAATCGTTCTGGCTCAGATCCAAGGTCGGTAATCTCAGGGCCAAGACGAGCCCCACGGTCGCCAGGATTGCAAGGGCCATGAACGCCGGGGCATAGCTCTTGGTCAGATCGAAGACCCGCCCGGCCACGATGGGTCCGATCGAACCTCCGATCGTGCCGAAGAACAGGACAAAACCGAAGATGGCGCCATGGGCTTTCAAGCCGAAATACTGCGCGACGTTTGGGGATGTGACGGTAAAAAAACCGCCGTGGGCGAATCCATAAACGGCCATCGCGGCAAACAACAGCCAGGGTGCGGAAATGCCGTAAAACGCCAGAAGGCTGGCGATAAGAGGGACAAAACAGAGGATTAGTGTGCGCCGTCCGCCGATGCGGTCGATCAGCCCGCCCACCGCCAGGCGCCCCGCCACGCTGGCCGCTCCCATGACCGTTAAAAGCGTTGCTGCCGTCGCTGCCGTCAGGCCGAGGTCCATGCCGTGAACGACGATGTGGACCGGGATCGTGGTCAACGTTGTGAAGAAACAGAACTGGATGACGCAAATCATCCAGAAGGTAGGGTTGCGACGGACTTCCGCGAAATGAAATCCGGCCGTATCGGACCGATTATCCGATGTTCCGGCCGTGGCCGGATTGCTCATCAACATGGCCGCCATGACCAGAAGGATTACACCGGCACAGCCCAAAATTATCAGCGCCAGCCGCCAATCATAAAGGGCGATGAGAAACGCGGTAACGGGCGGAACGACCATCTGGCCTGTTGCAGTGCCCACTTTCACGACGCCGGTCATGATGCCGCGGCGATTTTGAAACTGTTTCGCAATCGTCGACAACGTAACCACGTCGTGGGTGGCCAGACCGACGCTGATGAACAGGCCGAACACCACGAATAATTGCCACGGCGCCGTGACTTGGGACAACAGCAGATACCCCGTACCGCCAAGCACGGCCGTTACCGCCAGGACCAGCCGTGGTCCGTAACGATCGCTCAGTTGACCGCCGAAGAAAGCCAAAACGCCCGACACGAAGAACGCCAACGATATGCAGCTCGACAACAGCGCCCGCGACCAGCCGTATTCCACCTCGAATGACTTGAAGAACAGGGCGTAGGAAAACAGCAGCCCGACGACCAGTAACTGGGTCAGAAAGGCGCCCAGAACTGTCAGGAAGCGTTTGTCGAGGCGGGAGATGGCTAAGAAGCTTGGCACGTTGCGGATGTCCATTGCCGGGAGGAACCTGGGCCCGGTAAAGCCGGGCCGAGGCAGAACGACGACACGCCGCCGCGCCCCCGGATGAGACAGCAACAGTCATAACCGGTCAAGCCGTTAAGGGAAATGACCGGACAGCGGCAGCACCGGTCCGCTCCCATAGGCTTGTGATCTCAGGATGGGGGTTTTGACCAATCCTTCCAACGCAATATCTCGTCGTATTTCCCGCTGGTTTTGAGCGCGTCCAACTCCTTATCGAACCGGTCACGCAGACCGCCGTCCCTAAAACCGACATAAAACCTGTTTTTGCTTTGGCCGGGCACGGGTTGATAGAAAAAATCCGTGCTGACGATGCGCTTGGCGAAGACGGGATCTCCGCGAAGCCTTTCAACCCAGTACCTGAAGATCTTCTCGTCGATAATAATCGTGTTGCAACGGCCGCCAAGGAACACCCTGACCTGCGCCTCCTGATCGACGAATTCGTGGTATCTGAATGATGCCATAGCCGCCTGGAATTTCTGGCCTAAATGCTCGTCGGCTTGCTGCCAGGTACAGACGGATTTTCCAGCGAGGTCCGTGAAATCCGAAATTCTAAGCTTGTCCGCTTGTCTCACGATGATGAAGTTTTGATAGCTTACGAATTCCTTGGAATAGAACATCCGCGGATCGGATTTCTTAACCTCGACGGCTACATCGACTTCGCCGTTGGACAAGCTGCGTTCCATGCGCACATTGCCTACGTACTTGGGAATAAACGGCCGCTCCAACCTCCCGTAAACGAGCTTGAATAATTCAATGGAAATGCCGGTTGAGGCATCCTGCATCACATAGGGCGGGCGGGAGGTACCGAAGGCGACTTTGTCCTCCGCTGCCGCGTCGGTCGCCAGACCCAACCAGAACATCACGATCATCGCCCCGGTCAGTGTTTTCGACATTCCGTCCTTCCCAGTCAGCATGGCTTCACGCACTTGATCTTGTGCAGTCCAGATCGATCAATCGACAATACCTTATATGGCCATTTGAACTCTATGGGTCTTTAGCGGACCTTGCCGCTGCACCAATCTTCGCCGTCAAGCTCACGAAGGAGTTCGAGAAGTGTGATTGTGCTTGTGCAAGGCAATGCGTGAACGCTAGAGTGTTCATGTTTTGTTCAAACTCCGCAAACGACTTTCATTGGGAGAATATGGTGATGACTGGACAATTCTTAGGCGCGAATCCGATTTTGCCGGTGAAGGATGTACGGGAAACGACCAAGTTCTATAAGCAAAAACTTGGCTTCGAAATTATTGTGCTGTGGGAGGAGCCTGCCTACGGCGTCGTGAAACGCGGCGGGACGGTTCTCGAATTCGGCGACCGGCGCCAGGCCCACGCGGGCAGCGGCGTCTGCAGCATCCATGTCAGCAACGCCGACAAAATCTACGAGGAATTCAGCGCCAAAGGCGTGGAGTTGGTCGGCGACCTCGCCGATCGAGACTACGGTTGCCGGGATTTC
>CAYOAD010000242.1:0-5383 GCA_964401845.1 uncultured Rhodospirillaceae bacterium
GACAAGCCGCGCATCCTGGGCGCCTTCAACGAAAAGACGCCGGACTGGCTGTCGTTCTTCATGTTCACCTACTTTACCGACCGCGACGGCAAGTACCAGTTGGCCAGCCTTGCCGAATCGGCCTTCGATCCGCTGTCGCGTTCCTGCCAGTTCATGCTGACGGAGGAGGCGCACCACATGTTCGTCGGCGAATCGGGCGTGAACCGCGTCGTCCAGCGCGCCTGCGAGTTGATGAACGAGCACGACACCGACGACATCGCCCAGTTCGGCGGCATTCCGCTTTCGCTGATCCAGAAGTACGTCAATTTCCACTTCTCGGTTTCCGTCGACCTGTTCGGCAACGAATTGTCGACCAACGCCGCGACCTACTACACCGCCGGTATCAAGGGCCGCTTCAACGAAACCAAGATCGATGACGACCACCTGTTGAAGGACGCGAGCTATCCCGTGTTCGAGCTGGCGGGCGACGCCATCCACGAAAAGCGCGAGCCGGCTTTGAACGCCATCAACGAGCGCCTGCGCGATGAGTACATCGCAGATTGCCAGCGCGGCGTCGATCGCTGGAACAAGTCCATCGCCAAGGCGGGCATCGACTTCGAGATCACCTTGCCGCACCGTGCCTTCCACCGCGCCATCGGCACCTTCGGCGAGGTCAAGGCGACGCCGGAAGGCAAGATCATCACCGAGGCAGAGTGGGGACAGCGCCACGGCGAGTGGCTGCCCACCGACGAGGACCGCGCGTACGTCACTTCGCTGATGACGCCGGTGACTGAAATCGGCAAGTTCGCCAACTGGATCGCCCCGCCGGCGCGCGGCATCAATCAGCAGCCGGTCGACTTCGAATACGTGAAGCTGCAGTAGTATTCAGACCGCCACGGTGAGCGTTCAGGGGGCCGGTCCGCAATGTGGATCGCCCCCTTGCCTCATCAAGAGCTAGAACGTAGTTTTTTCGCCCCGCTTCGCGACCAAGACCAAGGAGCCATCACACCGTGACCGAACTCTCGTTAAAGGTCGCCAAGATCAGCAATGAAACGCCGGACGTCAAAGCGTTCGTACTACACAATTCCGCCGGTGGAGACCTGCCGGCCTTCACCGCCGGCAGCCATATCGACGTCGCGGTGACGCTGGCGGACGGCACCACCGACACGCGCTCCTACTCAATCGCCAGCGATCCGGCCGACACCTCGAAATACGTGCTCGGTATCCTGCGCGAGGTTGACGGCGGGGGCGGCTCAGCCTTCATGCACGACAAGGTTTCCGAAGGCGATATTCTCACCGCCAGCCAGCCCAAGAATCATTTTCCGCTGGAGCCCGAATCGGAGGAGAACCTGCTGATCGCAGGCGGCATCGGCGTGACGCCGATCCTTTCGATGGCGCGGGAATTGGTCAATGCCGACCGGCCGTTTCGTATGCACTACGCCGCCAAATCGCCCGAGGACATGGCGTTCCGCAAAGACGTGGAGAGCGTGACGGGCGAATACGGCCAGCTTTATTTTGACGGCGGCAATCCGGCCAACGGTATGAACCTGAAACTGCTGCTGGGTCATCGCCGCCCGGGCCGCCACCTTTTTGTCTGCGGTCCGGCCGGTTTGATCGACGCCGTGCGCACCCAGGCCCAAAGCATGGGCTGGCCGGAGAACACCATCCATTACGAAGTCTTCAAGCCCGCCGAACTGGACGGCGAAGACCAGCCGGTGGAAGTGATCCTGGCCCAGTCGGGTGAAACTCATCTGGTGCCGGCCGACGTCAGTGTGCTTGACCATCTGCATGAGCAGGGCGTCGATATCGATTACGACTGCAAAATAGGTATCTGTGGCCTGTGCGCCACGGAAGTGCTTGAAGGAGAGGTCGACCACCGCGACCACGTCCTGAGCGAGGACGAGCGCACGGAGGAAAAACTCTTCTGCCCCTGCATTTCGCGCTCCAAGGGCGGCCTGCTCAAGATCGACGCCTGAGGCATGAATGACGCGCCATTCATTTATCGCCGCCAAATCCATTGGGGCGACACCGACGCGGCAGGCATCGCCTACACCGGCAAGTTCCTCGATTTCATTCTCGAAGCCGTGGAATGCTGGTGGCGCGAGGTCGTCGGCCTGGACTGGTACCGTCTCAAGGAAGACCACAACATGGGCTCGCCCATGGTGCATGCGTCCCTCGACTTCTTCAAACCGGTTTACGACGGCGATGTCCTTGAGTTGAAAGTCATCGTCGAGAACCTGGGCGGCGCCTCGATCACCCACCGGATCGATGCCTTCGGCCCCGATGGCGTCCGGCGCTTCGAGGGAAAACTGGTCGGTGCGCTGATCCAGCGGGACCCGATGCGTTCAACCCGCTTTCCCGACGACTGGCGGGAGATCGTGGAGAGATACCAGGCGGCCTGCGAAACATAGGGGAGAACGAAAAATGTCCGAGACAGAAGACAAACCGACTTATGTCCGTAATTTCCCGGTGTCCTGGGAGGAATTACACCGTGATTCGCGCGCCCTGGCCTGGCGCCTGGTCGAGGCCGGGCCTTGGAAAGGCCTGATCGCCGTGACGCGCGGCGGCCTGGTGCCGGCGGCCATCATCGCCCGCGAGTTGGAAATACGCCTGATCGAGACTGTCTGCGTCGCCATCTACGACCGCCAGAAAATGGGAGATGCCTCGATCCTCAAATCGGTCGAGGGCATCAGCGAAGACGGCGGTGAGGGCTGGCTCATCATTGACGACCTGGTCGACACCGGCGAAACCGCCCGTATCGTGCGCGACATGTTGCCGAAGGCCCACTTCGCCACGGTCTACGCCAAACCGGCCGGCCGGCCCACCGTCGATACCTTCATTACGGAGGTCAGCCAGGATACCTGGATCCTCTTCCCCTGGGATCAGGGCCCGCAGTTCGTCGAGCCCATCGTTACGGCGAAGGGGTAGATTTCTAGCTACTGCGTCGCGGTTTGGCGGCGTCGGCCGTGGTCAATGTCCAACCCACGATGCGTTTGAGGATCTTCCCCAAGGCTTGATCGAAGGCGCGGATGACGGCGGCCATGGAAGAGCCCTTGGCCTTGACCTGTTTCTCGAAGGTGCGCGAGGCGATGATCTGGCGTCTCGCCTGGCGGATGATTTTTGCATTGATGCGGACCCGTACCGTGGGAACCTTGTTGCCGCCGTACTCGGCCTGGAATTCGCGCAATTCGCTCTTGAGATTGAAGTCCGAGCGCAAGCCGATGGCCTGTCGGCCCACCGCGACGATCTTGTTGGAATTTTCGAAACTCTCCACCAGTAGTGTCTGGATCAGCTGCGGCGCCGCTTCCGACCAGCGGGCATTGGCGAAATACTCGATTTGCATGGGATCCTGGGTCAGGGCCACGCGCTGGGTGGCGAGCGAACCCGACGTCACGGGTTTTTCCACCACCAACTGCCAGTCGACGGTGGGCAGATTTTCGTCGAAGGTGCTTTTGGGCGACAACGTAAAATAGGCAGGCGGCGGGCCACTCGACAAAAGCATGTCGGTGCATCCCGTGAGCAGAAGGGCGGCGGCAAGGCTCAAGCCCAGCCCCACCGATCGACCTCCGGACCGGCGCCTGTTCTTTTTTCGCCACGTAATCATTTCGCTTGATACCCCTTTTGAGAATCGCCGAACAGGAACTGCGTTGGGTCGCTTTCGATGCGGGCGGCCACACGGTTCAGGTTGTCGACCATCAGCCGCATTTCCTGGACCAGCCGGGTGATCTCGAACAGGCCTTCGCCAAAGAAGTCGGTTAGCACCTCGTCGTTTTCGACCAGCAGGCGGTCGAGATCGGTACTCATTTTCTCGAACGATGCGGCGGCGGCTTTCGTCTGTTTCAGCATCGGCTGGGCATCGTATTCCAGCGTGGCGTCGACGCTGGACAGGGTTCCCCGCATCATCGCCATGGTGACGTCGGCACCGTCCGTCAGGCGGGCGAGGTCGTCATCGAGACCGGCCAGCAGCACGTTGGTGTTTTCCGCGGCCTCGCGCACGGCGTCGCTGGTACGGCTGACGTTGCTCAGGATGCGGTCGATTTCATCCCGCCGGCTCGCCACCGTCGTCGTGATCTCCTGAACACTGGCAAGAATTTCACCGATGGCCATCCGGTTGTCTTCGTCGAACACCTTGGTGGCTTCTGAAACCAGCGTGATGAAGCGGTTGATGAGTTCGGGTGCGCCCGAGAACAGCTCGTCGATCTGCGATTTCTTGGAGGCAATGACGGGCCGGGTTTGCCCCTTTTTCTTCTTGAGCTTGGGGCTTTCCAGGGTGCCGCCCGTGAGTTGGACGTAGGAGACGCCGGTGATGCCCTGCAGTTCCAGGGTTGCGACAGAGTCTTCCTTGATCGGCGTCGTGCTGGCGATCTCGATACCAACCTTGATTTTGCCGGGCTGCTTGGGGTCGATGGCGATGGTCTGCACAGTGCCGACGGGCACGCCGTTGTAGCGTACTTCACCGGCCGGACTGAGACCGGAGACCGAACCTTCGAAGTAAACGAAGTAATGGTCGAACTCGCGGTCGATCTCGATCTTCGCCAGCCACATGATAAAGCCGAAGGCCGCCGCGACCATGACAAGCACAAAGCTGCCGATCAGCAGATGACTGGCGCGTGTTTCCATGCCTAGCGACCGCCCCTCGAATTACCCGTACCCGTCATGCCTCACCCGTCATGTCCTACTCCGCGGCATCTGTATTGGTTTCCATCGCCGCGCGCGCCCTCGGTCCATGGAAGTACTCGTGGATCCAGGGATGGCTTTGCTCCAGCATCTCCGCCATCGCGCCGCACACGATAACACGCTTCTCAGCCAGGACCGCAATGCGATCACAGATGGCGTGCAGACTGTCGAGATCGTGGGTGACCATGAAAACGGTCATGCCCATGGCGGCATGCAGGCGGAGGATAAGCTGGTCGAATTCGGCGGCACCGATGGGATCGAGGCCCGCTGTCGGCTCGTCGAGAAAGACGATATCGGGATCGAGCGCCAAGGCCCGCGCCAGACCGGCGCGCTTGCGCATGCCGCCCGACAGTTCCGAGGGCAACTTGTTGCAGGCCTCAGGCGGCAGGCCGACCATGGCGATCTTCAGCGCGGCAATCTCTTCCATCAATTCCGGCGTGAGATCTGTGTGTTCCTTCAGCGGCACCTGGATGTTCTGCGCCACGGTGAGCGAACTGAACAAGGCGCCGTCCTGGAACAACACGCCCCAGCGCTCTTCGAGCCGCCGCCGCTCCGCCGGTGGCAGTGCCGCGGCGTGGTGGCCCAAAACGTCAATGCGGCCTTCGCGCGGCCGGTTCAGGCCGATGATGGTGCGCAACAGCACCGATTTTCCGGTGCCCGAGCCTCCGACGACCCCCAGCACTTCGCCCCGGCGAACCGACAGGCTCACGTCGTCCACCGCCCGAAC
>CAYOAD010000243.1:0-5364 GCA_964401845.1 uncultured Rhodospirillaceae bacterium
ATCGGGATGGGCGGCAACGGACGTGGGCGGTGTGGACCTCCGGCCCACGCCAATTTCTAAAGGGCCGTCCTCCCCTCAGGACGGCCCTTTTTCCTTGCCCGTTCCGCCCGTCGGACTAAGTTGCAGGTCCATGTGGTCGGCCGAACACCTCCTCCTCATCGCTGCCGTATTTGTGCTTGCCGGTTTCGTCAAGGGCATCGTCGGCCTCGGACTGCCGACGATTTCGCTGGCGCTGATGGCAGCCCTGCTCGGGCTGAAGGATGCCATCGCCCTGATGCTGATCCCCGCCATTGCGACGAACGTGTGGCAGGGACTGGCCGGGCCACACCTCAAAAGCATCCTGCGGCGCTTGTGGCTGTTTCTTCTCTGTGTCTGCGTCGGCACGTGGGGCGGCGCCGGCATTCTGGCGACGGCCGACGCCGCCGGTCTCATGGCGCTGCTGGGCGGCGTTCTCATCGTTTACGCCGGTAGCAGCCTGATCATGTTCCAGGTGCCGCCGCCTGGACGCTTCGAGGTGGCACTCAATCCCCTGGTCGGTGCCGTCTCGGGCTTCATGACGGGGATGACAGGATCCTTCGTGGTGCCCGGTTCACTTTATCTGCAAGCCTTGAACATGCCGCGCGATATGTTGATCCAAACGCTCGGCGTCTCGTTCACGACGGTTTCGGTGGCGTTGCTCGCGGCGCTCGGCGACCGTGGCCTGATGACGATCGACATAGCGGCAATATCTGCTTTGGCGGTCATTCCATCCTTCGCCGGGATGGCGCTCGGCACACGTCTGCGCCGGCGCATATCCGAAGTTCAGTTCCGGCGGGTGTTTTTCCTGGCCTTGCTCGCCATGGGACTCTACATCGCCGGCCGTGCCGTGCTTTGAGAATCAAACGAGCTTAAGTGCCTTTTTCTCCAGTACCTTCAGGACGGCGGCCAGCTCGCGGCCCCGGCGCAGGATGCGGCCTTCGGCAGTAAGCACTGCATAGGCGCCCTGCTTGCGGGCCAGTTTCGGCCGCTTGACGATACGGTAGATCGGCATTTCCGACGAGCGCCTGAAGATCGAGAATACCGCTTCGTGGCGTTCGAAGGCGACGGCATAATCCCGCCAGTCGCCCGCCATAACCATGCGGCTGTAAAGTTGGAGAATGAGGTCGAGTTCGACACGGCCAAATACGACGACGGTTTCCTTTCCCGCCCGATTGGTCGTCTTCGACCGGGCGGGACGAAAGTCATCGAAACTGAGTACGTCGCTCATGCGCCCCCGACTTCGAATTTGGCCCTAACGTCGACCGTAAGAATGCCACGAAATTTACGATTTCGTCAAAGTCGGACTTAACCCGAATGCAATGAAATCGGGGGCCCTATTCGTTCAAGAAACAGGCGGCGGCATGGCCCGGCGTGACATCCTTCAGTCCGGGCCGCGCCTCGCGGCAGCGCGCTTCCGCCACCGGGCAGCGCTCGATGAAAGCGCAGCCCTTAGGCAGGTGGGTGGGACTTTGCACGGTGCCGGCCAGGCGCTGACGTTTGCGCCGCCCCGGCGTGATTTGCGGCACGGCATCCAGCAGCGCGCGGGTGTAGGGATGAGCCGGTTCGGCGAAAACATCCGCCGTCGGACCCTTCTCGACGATCGAGCCCAGATACATCACCGCGACCTCGTCGCAAACGTACTCGACGACGGCCAAGTCGTGGCTGATCAGCAGGTAGGTGACGCCGAACTCATCCTGCAGGTCCTGCAACAGGTTCAGCACCTGGGCCTGGACCGAGACGTCCAGTGCCGATACCGGTTCGTCGGCGACGATCAAAGCGGGCTTGGTGACCAGGGCGCGGGCGATAGCGATGCGCTGGCGCTGGCCGCCGGAAAATTCATGGGGGTACTTGTCGGCGTCGGCTTCCTTAAGCCCGACCGACGCCAGCACGCGGGTGATGCGGTCCCGGCTTTCCGACTTGTCCAGGCGTTCCAGCGCGTCCAGGGGTTCGGCCACGATCCGTCCCACGGTATGGCGGGGATCGAGCGATCCGAAGGGGTCCTGGAAGACCATCTGGAAGTGGCGCCTGAGATCGCGCAAAGCTTCCGTCGAGAGCGCCGCCAGATCGCCGCCGTCGATTTCCACCCGGCCGCCGTCCAACGGCTCGAGTGCCATGACGCAGCGGGCCAGCGTCGACTTGCCGCAACCCGATTCACCCACCACGCCGAGGCTACGGCCCCGGGCGATTTCGAAGCTCACGCCGTTGAGGGCGTAAACCTTGCCCGGCGGCTGGAACAGGCTTTCGCGCGGCAGCACATAGTGGCGCACCACATCCGAGGCCTTGAGGACTGGGGAACTCACGCCGGATCTCCGGCGGCAAACCTGGATCGCGACAGCGCCTCTGCAAGCTTGAGGCAGGCAACCAGGTGGCCGGGGTCGTTTTCGACCTCGTCGTCGGGCGGCACCGAGCCGGCGCAGGCTCCGTCGGCAATGGGGCAACGGTCGGCGAAGGTGCATCCCAAGGGCAAGTCGATGAGATCGGGCACCATGCCGGGGATGGTCGCCAGACGCGCCTCCCGTCCGGCCGAGTGTCCCATGCCGAGACGCGGCACGGCGGCGAAAAGGCCCTGGGTGTAAGGATGGGCGAGATGCTGGAATACGGCGGCGGTGGGTCCGGCTTCGACGCCCGCGCCGCCATACATCACCATGACCCGGTCGACGGTCTCGGCGATCACCCCGAGGTCGTGGGAGATCAGGATCAGGGCCATGCCGGTTTCGGCCACGAGGTCGGCGATCAAGTCGAGGATCTGACCTTGGATGGTGACGTCGAGCGCCGTGGTGGGTTCGTCGGCGATCAGCACATCGGGCCGGCAGGAAAGCGCCATGGCGATCATGACGCGCTGGCGCTGGCCGCCGGACATTTGATGAGGATAGGCGTCGAGGCGCTGTTCCGCGCCGGCGATGCCGACCCGCTCGAGGAGGCGCACGGCTTCCACCCGGGCGTCGTTCATGGTCATGCCCTGATGCAGGATCATCGGCTCCGTCACCTGCCGGCCGATGGTGTGCAGCGGATTGAGCGACGTCATCGGTTCCTGGAAGATCATGGAAATACGGTTGCCGCGCACGTTGCACATGGCCGCATCGTCGAGCTCCAGCAGGTTCTGCCCGTCGAGTTCGATGTGTCCGGTGGCGACGCCGTTTTCCGGCAGCAGGCCGAGCAGCGCCAAGGCTGTCATGGATTTACCGCAACCCGATTCGCCGACGATGCCGAGCGTTTCGCCCCGGTCGAGCGAAAAACCGAGATTGCGCACGGCACGGGCCGGGCCGCTTGCCGTCTTCAGCGTGACGTCGAGCTTTTCGACCTTGAGCAAACCCATGACCTATCGCCCCCGCGTCAGGCGCGGATCGAGGATGTCGCGCAAGCCGTCGCCCAGCAGGTTGAGGCCCAACACCGAAAGGAAGATTGCGGCGCCCGGGAAGATGGCGAGGTAGGGCGCGTTGAACATGAAGGTCTGGGCGTCGTTGAGCATGCGTCCCCAGCTCGGGTGCGGCGGCTGGGTGCCGAGGCCGAGGTAGGACAGCGCCGCCTCGGCCAGGATGGCGATGGCGAAGGAGATGGTGGCCTGCACAACGATGACGCTGGTGATGTTGGGCAGGATGTGCTCGATGGTGATGCGGAAGCCGCCCTTGCCAGCGGCCCGCGCCGCCAGCACAAACTCGCGCGACCAGATGGCATTGCCCGAACCCCGCGCGATGCGCGCGAACACGGGGATGTTGAAGATGCCGATGGCGAGGATCGAGTTGACCGCTCCCGGACCCAACAGGGCGGTGATCATGATGGCCGAGAGGATGGCGGGGAAGGCAAAGGTGAAATCGGAGAAGCGCATGATGATCTCCTCCGTCCAGCCGCGCCGGGCGGAGGCCCACAGCCCCAGCGCCACACCGGCGAAGACGCCGATGCCGACGGCGACGATGCCGACAACCAGAGAGTTTTGCGCCCCCACCATGATCATCGAGAAAACGTCACGCCCGAAATGATCGGTGCCCAGCCAGTGTTCCCACGACGGTGTTTGCAGTTTCTCCCTCACCGCCAGAACGGTGGCCGAATGCGGCGTCCAGACCAGACTGACGAGCGCCGTCAAGATGACCAGCGCGGTCAGCGCCCCGCCGATGACGAAATTGCGGTAGCGCAGGGCGCGCTTCACGAAGGATGGCGGCACGGGGCGCGAGGTTTGCGTGGTCTCGGCGCTAGACATCGTGGACTTTCAGGCGGGGGTCGATCACGGCATAGGCCAGGTCGACGGCGAAGTTCACCAGGATGACCATGCCGGCCAGCAGCAGCACGACGTCCTTGACGACGATCAGGTCGCGGTTGGCGATGGCCTGGAACACCAGCCGTCCCAGGCCGGGCAGGTAGAACACGTTCTCGATCACGATGGTGCCGGCCAGCAGGTTGGCGAACTGCAGTCCCATGATGGTGATCACCGGGATCAGCGCATTGCGCAGCACGTGCCGCCACAACGTGGCGCTGGCATTGAGACCCTTGGCGCGGGCGGTGCGGACATAATCCTCCCGCAGCGTCTCCAAGACGGCCGACCGCGTGGTGCGGGCCAGGATCGCCACCTGAACGGTGGCCAGCGCAATGGCGGGTAGCAGCATCGCTTTGAAGGCCGGCCAGAAGCCCTCACCCCAGCCCGGAAAACCGCCCGAGGAAAACCAGCGGAGGTAAACCGAAAACAACAGGATGAGCAGAATGCCGAACCAGAAGTTGGGCACGGCGATGCCCAACTGACTGAAGGCCATGACGCCATAATCGCCCGGCCTGTTGTGCCGCGCCGCGGCAAAGACGCCGAGCACCAAGGCCGCCGCCACGGTCATCGCCATGGCCAGCATGGCCAGGGGAACGGAAAGCAGCAAACGCTCCCAGATCAGCTCGCCGACCGGCACGGAATAGGCATAGGAGATGCCGAGATCACCGGTGAGGATGCCGCCGATCCACCTGAAATAGCGCTCATACGCCGGATCGTAGAGGCCGAGCTGGATGCGCAGGGCCTCGTAGGCTTCTTCGTCGGCATCGGGCCCCAGGATGGTCATGGCCGGATCGCCCGGCAGGATCTCCAGGATCACGAAGACGACGATCGACGCCCCCAGCAGGGTGGCGATAAAGGTCGCAAAACGTTTGGCCAGGAAGATGCTCATGCCGGAACGTCAACGGCCGGCGGAAATGCGGATGGTCATGCGAAAACGGTAGTGCCCCGTTGCCGGTCGGTCAATCGCCTGTTGGCAGGAAAATCGAGGGCGTGAAACGCCTTAATATTGCCCCAATTCCGCCCAAGCACCGCCCCATTGCCAATCCATATTAATCAGCATTGGGCCTCCACTGCGGTCCGGTTGCCGTCCCCCGACA
>CAYOAD010000244.1:0-5363 GCA_964401845.1 uncultured Rhodospirillaceae bacterium
TGCGGACGCCGCAGCAGGTTGAAAAGGTCCTGCATGAAATCGAGGCCCAACCGGGTATCGTCATGTTCACTCTGGTGGACAAGGACATCCGCCAGCGCCTGATCGAGGGCTGCAATGCCCTGCAAATTCCCTGCGTGCCCGTGCTGGACACCGTGATGGCGGCGCTGTCCAGTTTTCTCGGCGGCAAGACCAAGGACATGCCCGGCATACAACACGTCATGGATGCCGACTATTTCGATCGTATCGCCGCCATGAGCTACACCCTGGCGCATGACGACGGCCAAGCCGCAGCCAATCTGAAGGAGGCCGATATCGTCCTCGTCGGGGTTTCGCGCACCTCGAAAACGCCAACCTCTATCTACCTGGCGAACCGCGGCCTCAAGGTCGCCAACGTGCCGGTGGTGCCGGGCTGTCCCCTGCCCGAGGAACTTTACAGCGCCAACGGCGGCCTGGTGGTCGGGCTGACGACCAGCCCGGAAAGGCTGGTGCAGATCCGGCGCAACCGCCTGCTGTCGCTGAAGCAAAACGAGGAAACCGATTACATCGAACTGGATTCGGTTCGCGAGGAAGTGAAGGCGGCGAGAAAAATGTTCGCCGCCCGCGAATGGCCGGTTATCGACGTCACCCGCCGCTCGATCGAGGAGACAGCCGCGGCCATCCTCAATCTGCATCATGAACATACCTTGACCTGATCCGACGCCTTGCCGAGCGGGTCCACAACATTGAATACCACCCCACCGCCGTTGATTCTGGCCAGCGCCAGCCGGGTCCGGGCCCGTTTGCTTGAGGGCGCCGGCCTGGCTTTTCAAACCGAGGTGGCCGGAGTCGACGAAGCCGTCGTCAAGGGAAGCCTGAAAGCGGAGGGTGCGGATGGCCGGGCGATCGCCGATGCCCTGGCCGAACTCAAAGCCGTGAGCGTCTCCCGACGCTTTCCCGCGGCATTGGTCATCGGCGCCGATCAGGTGCTGGCGCTGCCGGATCCGGCCGGCGGCGGCGACATATTGTTCGACAAACCCGACGGCATGGCGGGCGCGCGCGATCATCTCGATCGTTTGCAGGGGCGCGAACACCGCCTGATCACCGCCGCCTGCATTGCCAGCGAAGGCCGGCCGATTTGGCGGCACGTCGAAACGCCTGGGCTGACGATGCGGAAGCTCTCCGATGGGTTCATCGAAGAATATCTCTCCCGCGCGGGAAACGGCATACTGTCCTCGGTCGGGGCTTATGAACTGGAAGGCCTGGGCGCACAGCTCTTTTCGCAGGTGAGCGGAGATTATTTTTCGGTTCTCGGACTCCCCCTCTTGCCTCTGCTGGAATTTTTGCGGGAACATGGCGTGGTCGGCCGCTAGGGCGACACGGTAAATGAACATGAAATCAGGAAAGCGCCGCACATGATTACCGGACAAGCCAAGGTGGCGGGTGTGATGGGCTGGCCCGTCGGGCATTCGCGCTCGCCGCAACTGCACGGCTACTGGCTGGAGCGCCATGGCATTGACGGTACCTATATTCCCCTGCCGGTGCCGCCCGAACATTTCGCCCAGGCGCTGCGCCTGTTGCCCCAGCTCGGCTTTGCCGGCGCTAACATCACCGTGCCGCATAAGGTGACGGCAATGAACGTCGTCGACGAGGTCGATGACGCCGCCCGGCGGATCGGTGCCGTCAACACCGTTGTCGTGCGCAGCGACGGCAGTCTGCTGGGCCGCAACACGGATGCCTTCGGGTTCATCGAAAACCTGCGCGACGGTGCGCCGGACTGGCAAGCGGCGGCGGGGCCCGCGGTGGTGCTGGGCGCCGGGGGCGCCGCCCGGGCCGTATGTATGGCCCTGCTCGAGGCCGGTTGCCCCCGCGTTACCATCGTCAACCGGACGCGCGAGCGGGCGGAGGCCCTGGCTTTGTCGCTCGGTCGTTCGGGCGGCGGCGAGAGCGTCGGCGTAAGCCTGTGGCCACACCGGGGCCAGGCGCTCAAGGACGCCGCGGTCCTTGTCAACACCACCAGCCTCGGTATGGACGGGCAGCCGGCATTGGAGCTCGACCTGGCCGAACTGCCGGCGGAGGCTCTGGTCAACGACGTCGTCTATACGCCTCTGGAAACACCGCTGCTGGCGGCGGCGCGGGCGCGAGGAAATCGCGGCGTCGACGGCCTCGGCATGCTGTTGCACCAGGCCCGCCCGGCTTTCGCCGCCTGGTTCGGCACCGAGCCCGAGGTGGACGACGATCTGCGAAATTTTGTTCTGGGCGCCGTGCGGGGAGACGCCTGACCGTGGCTTACCGGACGACCGTGCTGGGCCTGACGGGATCCATCGGCATGGGCAAGTCCACGGCGGCCGGTCACTTCCGCGATTTCGGCGTGCCGGTTTTCGATGCCGACGCCGAGATACACAAGCTCATGTATCCCGGCGGCCGGGCGGTTGCGGCGGTCGAGGCGGCTTTTCCCGGCACGCGCGATGCGGCCGGCGGCATCGACCGGCAGAAGCTGGGGGCGATGGTTTTCGGCGACGCCGAAGCGCTGCGCCGGCTCGAAGGCATTCTCCATCCCCTGGTGCGGCGCGAACAGGTGCGCTTTCGCCGGCGCGCGGCGGTGGACAAGCGGCCCCTGGTCGTGGTCGACGTGCCGCTGCTCTATGAAACCGGCGGCGAAAAAAACTGCGACGCCGTCTGCGTGGTCAGCGCGCCGCCGTTCGTTCAGGCGGCGCGGGTTCTGGCGCGGCCCGGCATGACGGCGGAAAAATTCAAGGCCATCCTGGCGCAGCAGACGCCCGATGCCGAAAAACGCCGACGCGCCGATTTCGTCATTCCGACGGGGGCCGGAAAAAATCTGGCAAGGCGGCGGGTAAAGGATATTGTCGACCGGCTCGCGGCAAACGACGGGCCTGGCGGGGCAGCCGGGCGGAACAGAAAAAGGCGGCGCCATGCGTGAAATCGTGCTGGATACGGAAACCACCGGCTTGAGCCCGAAATCCGGCCACCGCGTCGTCGAGATCGGCTGTCTCGAACTGGTCAACCTGGTGCCGACGGGCGAGGTTTACCACACCTATCTGGACCCCGAACGCGACATGCCGGCCGAGGCCTTCAACGTCCATGGCCTGTCGGAGGAATTTCTCAGCGGCAAACCCAAGTTCGCCGACGTCATGGATGATTTTCTCAAGTTCGTCGAGGGTGGGCGGCTGGTGATCCACAACGCCGAGTTCGACATGGGCTTTCTCAACGCCGAACTGGAAAGGCTAAGCCGCCCGGCCCTGGGCAACGAGGTGGTCGACACCGTACGTCTGGCCCGGCGCAAGTTTCCCGGGGCGCACGCCAACCTGGATGCGCTGTGCCGCCGCTTCGGCATCGACAATTCGGCGCGCGAAAAACACGGCGCACTGCTCGATGCGGAATTATTGGCGGAGGTCTATCTGGAACTGGCCGGCGGGCGCCAACCCGGCCTGACGCTGACGGCAGAAAAAACCCAAGCCGCGCAGGCTGCCGAGACGGTTGACCGCCCGGCCCGGGTTCACAGCGTAAGCGAGGCCGAAGCGGCCGCGCACGAGGCCTTTATCGACGGGATCGACGATCCGATCTGGCGGCGCTGAGCCGGGGAAACTTTAGGACGTTGCCGCCGGCGCCGCTTCGGCCGCGGCGTCGCTGCCTTCGGCCCCGGCTTCGGTTTCGGCGGCCCGGGCTTCCAGCTTGCGCCGGTAGAGCAGGCCGAAATTGACGGGATCGATCAGCAGCGGAGCAAAGCCGCCTTCCCGCGTGGCTTCCGCGACGATGCGGCGGGCAAAGGGAAAAATGACGCGGGGCACTTCCACCAGACACAGCGGTTCGATCCGCTCGGGCGGGAAATTCTCGACCCGCAAGGTTGCGCCGTACAACAGTTCGGTTACGAACAACGTCGTGCCGCCGCGCGTGGCTTCCGCCGTGATGCGCAGTTGGGTTTCGTAATTAACGCCGCCCAGCGGTTTGGCGCCGACATCGACGTTGACGTTGATCTCGGGTTTGTCGTTGGAGGGGGCGAGGCTGACGGGCGCATTGGGATTTTCAAACGAAAAATCCTTTACGTACTGTGCCCGGATGCTAAAGCGCGGCGCGGCTTGGCCTTCGCCCGTTCCATTGCCGGTGTTACCCTCTGTTCCTGCCGTGTCGGACATACTCTTGCTCCCGCCCACTCTATTTTATTTTGTTACGCCGAAATTCTCCGGCGGCACTGCGATTAGCCGGTTTTCATTGGCGATGACTATCGGGAGGACGCCGTGATCCGGGCCCCTCATTCCCACTCTCGACACCTCTTTTATCCGATGATGGGCCGTCTGTCGCGCCTTGAGTTGCACTGACATCTTCATAGTCGCCATCGATCGTAAACGGCGGACCGCCGTCCGGGCGCGTCGTTTGTTGGTGGTGATGGAGCGGCTCTCCGTCAACCCAGACGGTGCCGTTTTCGCTGAGGCGGCGGGCCAGTCCCCGGCGCAGGGCCGCGCGTAACGGCGGCACCAGCAGCAACGCGCCGACGCCGTCGGTCACGAAACCCGGCGTCAGCAGCAGCGCGCCGGCGACAAGCAGGCAAACGGCGTCGAAAATCTCGGCCCCCGGCAGTTCGCCGTTGGCGACATTTTGCTGGGCCCGCTGCAGCGTGGCGAGGCCCTGGCGGCGCAACAACGCCGTACCGGCGACCGCCGTCAGGACGACCACGGCCAGGGTCGGCCACAGCCCCAGGATACCGCCGACCTGGATAAAGACGGCGATTTCGGTTAGCGGCCCGCCGATAAAGGCGATGAGCAGGATCCAACCCAAATTTCTCTCGATTCCCCGGTCCGGCCTTCCCGGATACCTTGTTCACGGTACGATGCACCCCAAATAAGGTGGTCAGGGCCCGATCACAACCCCCAACGCGAAAGCGTTAGTGCAGGCTCTGCAGAAACGCCCTATGATGATCCCGCCGGTCGTCACTTTGCAGAGCCCCGATATCAAGGAATTCCCATGGGCAACGGTTTTCAGTTTTTTGACATCATCCTGTTCGGCCTGATCGCCGTCTTCATCCTGCTCAGGTTGCGCAGCACGCTGGGCAGCCGTCCCGACGATCAGGGCGAGGGCAACGACCAGCCGTCGCGCTGGCAGTCGCGCTTCAGCGATCAGTCGGAAAGCCCGGATGACCAGGGTGACAACGTCATCCCGCTGCCCGACAACGGCCGGCGCCGGGACTCATCGATGTACGACGATGAATTCGAGGAGGCGGAGTTCGTACAGACCGAGCCGGAAGCCTCGGTCGACGAGGACCTGCCGGTTGAAATCGCCGCCGGCATCGCCGAGGTCCGTCTGTCGGATCCGCACTTCGACTACACCCAGTTCCGCAACGGCTCGATCATGGCCTACGAGATGGTGGTCGG
>CAYOAD010000245.1:0-5322 GCA_964401845.1 uncultured Rhodospirillaceae bacterium
GTCAGCCGGGAGAAGGAAGGGCACTTGGTGCAGGCGCCCGGTCCCTCCTTCGGCGACAGAAGTTGCTCGCGCATGGCGTCGGCGCGCGCGCGCTCATCTTCGTCGCCCCCGCCGGCCGCGACGGCAAAGTCCAACCAGCCTTTGACGACGGCATCAGCGTGGCCCGAGGGCCGGTAAATCAGTTCGAGCAGGTCTCCGTACCAGCCGCCGAAAGCCGCTTCCTCGGGAAGTTCGTATTCAAGATTGGCCGCCCAGGCACAAGCCATACGTTTCACGGCTTCGGGGTTTAGCCCGCTCAGCAGGCGTTTTGGATCTACCTCCGCACCGCTTTCTTCAATCATTCCGACGATCGGTCCCGTTCCGCTGTCGGCCATGCCCATCAACATTTCCTGGAACGCCTCGCCGTATTCGTCGGGCTCATCAACCGCCACACCCATCATGTAGGCCGCGATTTCACTCATTTCATCGCTCGAGACGCTCTCGTATTCGTCATCCTCCTCGGCGTCCTCGACGGGTCCGCAAACCTCCGCCACCTCTTCCCGATCCAGAGCCGATTCCTCAAATTCCGGCAGGCGCAAGACGACAAGTTGACGCTTGGGTATTTGATCGGCGTGGCAACCGGCACAAGTTTCCTCAAATCCCAAGGGCTCGACGGTGCGGGCCGCCGTGGCAGCCTGATGACAGGTCGTACAACTCTCCGGCACGTTTACGGCAACGCGCTTGTCCTGGAAATGTTTCGTCAGGTGGGTGGCATGATTGAACTTGATCGCGGATCGGCGGAAATGGGGAAATTTCTTCGAGAACTTCGGGTGTCCGCGATCGAAGCTGCTGAAAGTGTTCTGGTGACAACCGGCGCACTGTTCATCGCTGAGACCGGAAATATTTGCGTCGTGCCCTTTGTGCTCCGTGTGGCACATCGAACAATTAGTGACGCGTTGTTTTTTAGCGCCTTTGAAAACGGCGTTGTGCGGTGACGAAATAGGGCCGCCGAAAGCGTGGCAGTTTGCGCACGCCTTGGTCATGTCATTCTTGGTAAAGGCGGAAGCAAGCCATGCCATGGGTTGGGCGTCGTGGGCGTCGTGGCAGTTCTTGCAGCCTTGCGAACCGATGAAGCCGGCATGGCCATCCGTCAAAGGGCCGGCGTCCAACGCGCCGATCCGGAAGGTTTCGGCGAAAAGATTTGAGCCGTCCGTCAAATGGGTGAAGGCCGCCAGGGCCGCGACGACGAGGCCGAGGGCGATAACCGACAGACGCCAACGGTGATGGCGAAGGGTGCGCCGGGGAACGCATGGCGGATGCGAGCAGCCGCAAGTCCCGTCGGGTTCCGGACCGGTTTCACACGGACCGCCCGCAACTTGTGATCGGCGGCACTGCCATCGTCCATTGTTGTTGTAAGGCGTGCATTCGGATGTGCCGCCACAGGTTCCCGCGCCGGTCGGCCCCAGGCGACATGGTCTGCCCCACTCGGCGGCACGTCCGCAAATAAAGGCGCCCGAGGGCCTCTCGTAGGCGCTGCGGTCATGGTCAAATCGTCCCCGGTCCATCATAGCGAATACACGTTGACGACAAGCAGATGCCAGAAAGACAACGCCATCAGCGCCACCGTCAGGGGGACATGGATCAGCAGCCAGCGTTTCATGGCGCCCTGCAGTGCGTAGTGGAGATCGATATTGTCTTTTTGGCGCGCCAGCCCGCTCAGTTCGTCGAGATATCGGCGCTCATCTTCACTGAGGTAGCGCCGCACGGTATTGTCCTGGTGCTGCAGCCACTGTCGGCTGCGCTGGCTGCCGGCAAGGTGGTTGAGCGTGAACCGAGGTTTCTGGAAAAACCACTGCAGGGTATCAAGGTAGTACCGGCCCAGGGTTTCGACGCGCGTCTCGTCGCAGCATTCAAGCACAACCCGCTCCGCCTCGTCGCGCAGTTCACCGATGCGAAGCGGGATGCGTTCGAAGATGACTTCCAAACCGGTTTGGGTGAGCAATTTGGGATAGGTTCGCTGGATGATATACCCCACCACGCCGCTCAAAACGGTGAGGTAGAACAGAGTAGCCAATACACGCTCATACATGCCGTTTGGCCAGAGCGTCTCCGTATGCAGCCAATAGACCGCCGCTGCGAATACGCCACCCACGGTGTGAAGCGTCAGCCACGTCGAGGCATTGCCCAGCGGCACCATTGACAGCCGTTTTCGCAGGTTGAAGATGGCCAGGAACACCATGCTGCCCAGCAACCAATAGCCCGTCAATTCGCCCGGATTTCCGAGCCGAACCCTGACGCTGCCGCCTTCCACCAACAGCAGATCGAAAACGATGCCTGCGGTCAGCCATATCATCAGGTAGCGGGTTCGGAGCAGCCTCAAGACAAATTCCCCTCGACCAGGGTTTCGCGCTGGAAATCCACCCGGCTGAGTGCATCATGGGGGCAGGCCCTGACACAGGCCGGACCGCCGGGATTGGTGTAACAAAGATCGCATTTAGTGGCTTTCAGGATCGGCCTTTGACTTTCCTCATCCACCAGCGCTTCACCATCCCGGCTCCTGATTTCAACCATGCGAATATTGTTGTAGGGACACGAATTGGCGCAGGTAGCGCAACCGATACAGGTGTCGTCGTTGATTACCACTGTGCCGCCGATCTGGCTGCGATGGATCGCACCGGTCGGGCAACCGATCATGCAAACCGGGTCCGCGCAATGCATGCAGGCGTTGGCAACCATCCAATGGTCAAAGGTGCGGCCATGCCTGATGAAACGCGGGTTCCCGCCGTGCGTCGAGCCGCAGGCGCGAACGCAGTCGTCACAGCGGATGCAGCGGTTGAGATCGATAAGCATGGATTTCGTGGCGTTGATGAAGCGCTCCTCGACAGCCCATTCGAGCAACGCATCCTCGGCCAGCGTGCGTTCGCTGCTGTCGCGGGTCACGGCAGGTGGCACGGCCAGCGCCGGAAAAACATATTCTTCGAGCACTTGCGCCGGAACACGCAGCACATCGACATATCCCAGCGCCGTGATGGAGGCGCCCAAGTTGACGGACTGACCAGCCTGCCATCCGGTATAAAGCTCCTCCAATCCGAATGTATCCCCGGTACCGAGATATGTAAGCGTGCGCTGTCCACTGCCGTATTCCTTGGCAACACGGGCAAATCCCGCCCGGATCATCAGCAATCCATCCGCGTAGTCGCCCTCCTTGGCGATGGTCGGTTCATGTTCGACGCCACCCTTTCCGGTCGAGCGCAGGCGTTGAAAGCTGACGTGCCAATCAAACGCCCCATAGGTTTCGAACAGCGTGGCATCGGCGACCTTCCCCAAAGCCTCTTCGTCGAGCTGGGAAAACAACTCCGTTTCCCGCAAATGGATGCCCAGCGCGTTTTCGCGGTAGCGGGCGTCGACCATGCGCCTGAAACCATCATCGAAGCGGCGAATTTCCCGAAGTCCCTGCCAGCGGACTTCCAGCAAAGTGGCGTTTCCCTCAGCGAAAATTGTCGTCGTTCGCGGAATCCTTCCCAATGCGGCAAGTTCGCCAAACAATTGACCTTGCCCCATTTCCGCCGTCCGATATTCATCGAGTATGGCTGGGATATCCTGGACGAAGACGCGCGAGGGATTGCTGCGGGTGCGGCTTCGCGGGCCATCCGCTTCAGCCACCCTGACAGCCTGCGCTCCATGCCTCGACGTCTCCCTGACCTCCGGAATCGTCGTGTTCGTCCAAAGCTGGCTGAGGGCCGTCAAAAACCCCTTCTTTTGCGTTGTGGCCCGGCCCAGAAATGATTCAGGATAGTCGCCCACAAACACGCGAAGCTTGCCGTCGAGGATCAGAAAGGCGGAATTGCCGTAATCGCCCTCCCGCACGACAATGTCGCCTGCCCGGTACCGGACGATCCGCGTATCGTTGAGAAGGACGCCGGCCAAGGGCGTATGGTCTGGAAAGGCGTCGGCGTCGATGGCCGCCAGTTCGGGCCTCTCAAGCAGCGATGCGACATCGCTTTCGGCCATGTCCGGGTCGAACGGAGAATCCCAACGTTGTGGCCTTTTCAGGTGCGCAACTGACACTAAACCACTCCTCTTCCTGACTAATCTTTGTCACCGTTTATTGCGGCATTGAGAATCTTAGCTATCGACTATTTGTAGCTTCCTTTGTCAGGCAGCAACCTGGCGACCTCGCCTGACAAATCCTTTCCGGCTATCGCCGCCACAAGATTTAGAGCATTGTCGCGGTTTGGCGCCGCAATCAGAGCAGCCGCTTCCGGTACGCTTGTTACCGCGCCCAACGCCGCACTGGCACTTTCGACCCGCTTTTTTTGAACCGCTTGGTACTTGGCGTCATCGGATTTGGTGAGGGCGCCCGCAGCCGACACCAGTTTGGCCGCTTGGCCCTCCACAAACAACCGCGCCAAATCGGCGACCGACATTTCCGCATTCGTCGTGACATCAGGAGCGTAAAAGCGATGGCGGACGCTGCCTTGGGAGTATCTCACGAGTTCGAAATCCGGATTGAGCGGATGGTCGGCATTCAGCATGGCCGCAAGTATTTTGCCGTCTACATCAGCGCGGCTCAGTCCGTGGCAGCCCATGCAGTTTTCTGCAATTCCGTAATGGTCACCCGACCAAATCATGCCGGCTTGCTTGGATTTGGCGATCCGTTCGGATTTGTGAGCCGCCGTTTCATCAGCTTTCTTGACGTTCTTTCCCCCGAAATCGTTGTGGATCTCAATCCAGTCAGATGCGGCCCCGTGACAGCTTTCGCAACTGGGTCCCGACTTGGCCCGGGCTTTCTTCCCTGCTTTTTTCGACACCATGGTGTAGTGGCAAAGCGTACAGGTTTCCGTCTTCTTCATGCTCTTGGAGCCGACGGCTTTCAAGATGCCCTTGGCTTTTTTGGATTTGTGGACAGTGCGGAAGGATTTGAAATGTTTGGTGACCGACCAAATCTCGTGCTCTGCCTTGTGGCACTCAAGACAAACTTGGTTCCCCAGTGTCGCTGGTTCTGCCTGAGCTGTTGAAATAAGGAACGCACAGAACGCAAATGCGGCGATCCAAGATCCAATAAAAAGCCGGTACATAACTCTCGGCCCCCCTCAAAGAAATTTCGTGTTGGCAAGCGGCTCTACCGCCAATGGCTATGTCCGCCCAACCAATTTTGATGCGTTTAATTCTAACTCTAAAACGAGGCTAAGTGGTTGATTGATCCGCTGTCAACTGACCATCCTAATTTTCAGCCAAGACGCCAGTACCTCGAGCGGGCGTGAGCGTATTACGAAATGTCCATTCAGTGGACATTGCCAGGGCGAAGGGAACACCGCTCCAAATCGCCGAACTGGTTGAACA
>CAYOAD010000246.1:0-5207 GCA_964401845.1 uncultured Rhodospirillaceae bacterium
GGCCCTTCAGCACCTTGATCGCGTCGGCGCCGTAATCCTCGCCCTTGTCGCCGCCGTCCACGGCGCCGTCGGTCATTGGGGCTTGATCGGTCATGGTCGTATTCCTAAACGATATCAAATAGTTATGGTTACTTCACGCGGTGTCCGGCGCGATCACGCCGTCGGCGACGGTGAAAAACTGCGCCGTCCCGCGCAAGCCGGCAAACAAGCCGGCGTCGGTGCCCGTCAACCAGGCCTGCGCGCCCAGGCCGGTCAACTCGCGGAACAGGGCCTCGCGCCGCGCCGCGTCGAGATGGGCCGCGATTTCGTCCAGCAACAGCAGCGGCGGACAGCCCACGCGGGCCGCCTGCAGCCGGGCGTCGGCCAGCACGATGGCCACCAGCAGGGCCTTCTGCTCGCCCGTCGAGCATTGCGCCGCCGGCATCGCCTTGCCGGCATGGACGACGGCCAGATCGCTGCGGTGCGGCCCGACCCGGGCACCGCCGGCCAGCGCATCCTGGGGACGCGACTGAACCAGGGCGTCGCGGAAGCGGATTTCCGCCTCGATCGCGGGATATTCCGCCAGCCAATCCTCCACCGTGCCCTCGACCGCGACCTCGGCGCGGGGAAAAACCGCATCGATTTGCTCGCGGCCGCCGAAACCGCTGCCCAGGGCGCCGCTGAGCCGGCTGACGGCATCGCGGCGGGCGGCCGCGACGGCGATACCATGCCCCGCCAGGGTTTCCTCCAGGGCATCGAGCCAAGCCGCATCGTCACGGCCCTCGCGCAGCAGCCGCGCCCGTTCGCGCAGCGTTTTGTCGTAGGCCGATACGCGCCTGGCGTGGCCCGCGTCGAAGCCGTAGACCAACCGGTCCAAAAACCGTCGCCGGGCCGAAGCACCCTCGATGAAGAGGCGGTCCATCTGCGGCGTCAGCCAACTCACCACGGCGATTTCGGCCAGGGCGTTGGCGCTGCGCGCCGGCACGCCGTCCAGCCGCACCAGCCGCCGCGGGCTGGTTGCCTCCTCGGGCGCCTCATCAGCGGCCTCCAAACCGGTCCCGACATCGACCGGGCCCTCGGCGCCCGAGAGCTTGGCCGCCACCGCCCAGGCCCGGGCGCCCCGGCGGGTCGGCTCGGTCAGCTTGGCCCGGCGCAGGCCGCGCCCCGGCGAGAGAAAGCTCAGCGCTTCGAGCAGGTTGGTCTTGCCGGCACCGTTGGCGCCCGCCAGAACCACTGGCGCCGTCTCGACCTCAAGACGCAGGGCTTCGTAGTTGCGAAAATCGGTCAGGACGAGGCGGCTTATCGCCGTCGCCGGACTGCCGGCATCGTCAGGGCTCAGGTTCCGTATGTCGTTCACCGGCTCCAGCCGTGCCCTCACACCCGCATGGGCATGAGGACGTAAATGGCCGCTTCATCGCTGGCATCGCGCACCAGGGTCGGCGAGACCGCGTCGGACAGCGCGAAGCGCGCTTCGTCGCCTTCGATTTGCGACGTCATTTCAAGCAGATAGCGGGAATTGAAACCAATATCCATGTCCTCGGCGTCGTACACCACGGCGAGTTCCTCGGAAGCGCTGCCGTTGTCGGGGCTGGTCGCCGTGAGAACGGCCTGGCCCCGGCTCAGGCTGAGCTTTACCGAACGCGACTTTTCCGTCGAGATCGTCGACACGCGGTCGACCGCGTCGGCGAACGTCTTGGCGTCAACCTCCATGACCTTGTCGTTGCCTTCCGGAATGACGCGTTGGTATTCGGGGAAATTGCCGTCGATCAGCTTGGAGGACAGCACGGCGTCATCAAACTCGAAGCGGATTTTGGTGTCTGACAGGCTGACGGCCACTTCAGCATCGGTTTCGTCGATCAGTTTGCGCAGTTCGCCGACCGCCTTGCGCGGGATGATCACGCCGGGCATGCCCGCAGCGCCCTCCGGCAGCGGCGTTTCCAGCAAGGCCAGCCGGTGTCCGTCCGTCGCCACGGCGCGCAACATGGCTACGCCGCCGGTTTCCGCAGCATGGAGATAGACGCCGTTGAGGTAATACCGCGTTTCCTCCGTCGAAACAGCGAACCGGGTCTTGTCGATCAACCGTCTCAGCGCCTCGGCCGCCAGGGTGAAGCGGGTCGGCAGGTCGTCATCGGCCATCACCGGGAAATCGTCGCGCGGCAGGCAGGGCAGGGCGAATTCCGAGCGGCCCGCCGTCAGCGCCAGGCGGCCGTCCTCGCCGCCCAGACTCAACTCCACCTGGGCCCCGTCGGGCAGTTTGCGCACGATGTCGTAAAGCGTATGCGCCGGCGTCGTCGTCGCACCGTTCTGGGCCACGTCGGCGGTGGTCGATTCAACGATCGCCAGCTCCATGTCGGTCGCCGTCAGGCTGAGCGCGCCGTCATGGGCGTCGATCAGCACGTTTGACAGGATGGGAATGGTGTTGCGGCGCTCGACCACGCTCTGAACGTGGGCGAGGGAAGTCAGCAAGGTTGCGCGTTCAATGGTCAGTTTCATGATTTTGTTCTGGTTTTCTAATGATCTGTCTGCGGTCGATTAATCCCATTGCCGACTAATTTCCGGCGCGGTCGTGGGCGCAAGCCCTATCCACGCCGGGGCGACGGCCATCGCGATGACAATATTTCGAGATCAAATCAATAACGTTCGGGAACCGGCCGTGGCGCAGCAATTGACTGCATGACACGCCGGCGGATGATTGAAATAAGGTCGAAACTCGCAGAATTTACCACCCCGGTTGGCAGCGGCTGCCGCCGCCCTGGAATCCCCTCCGGAATCAGGCCGGCAAGCCGCCGCAAATGGACGTCCGGCCGAACCCTCCGACCGGTTAAGGACTATACCAGAAAGGCCCCGGGAAAGCAGTTTTTTTCACATAAAATCGGGCCGGATAATGCCCCGTAAAACGGGGGATTACGGCCCCTGATCCGAGCCCGATCCGGCCTCAGGCTTCGAGCATGCGGCGCAGCAGGTCGATGTCTTCCGAAAGCGTGTTGTCGTTCTGGCGCAACTCGTCGATCTTACGCACCGCGTGCATCACCGTGGTGTGGTCGCGGCCGCCGAATTTGCGGCCGATTTCCGGCAGGCTGCGCGACGTCAGCTGCTTGGCCAGGTACATCGCAACCTGGCGCGGCCGGGCCACCGCACGCGCCCGGCGGGCGGAATACATGTCGGCCAGGCGGATGTTGTAGTGCTCCGCTACGCGCTTCTGGATGTCCTCAATGGTCACCCGGCGGTCGTTGGCCCGGAGGAGGTCCTTAAGCACCTCCTGGGTGGTCTCCAGCGTGATGGGGCGGCCGATGAGGTTGGAATAGGCCAGTACCCGGTTGAGCGCACCCTCCAGCTCCCGCACGTTGGAGGTGATGCGGTGGGCCAGAAACTCGAGGACGCGGGCCGGAACCTCGTTGGCGCCGGCCTGCTCAGCCTTGCTTTGCAGAATGCCGAGGCGCAGTTCGTAGTCGGTGGCGTGGATATCGGCCACCAGCCCCCAGCCCAGCCGCGAGCGCATGCGTTCCTCGATGCCGTCGAGGTCGCTGGGCGAACGGTCGCCGGAGATGATGATCTGGCGGTTCTGGTCGACCAGGGCGTTGAAGGTGTGGAAAAACTCCTCCTGGGTGGTGTCCTTGCCGGCGATGAACTGCACGTCGTCGATCATCAGCACGTCGACCGAACGGAACTGCTGCTTGAACGCCATGACGTTCTTGAAGCGCAGGGCCCGGATGAACTGGTACATGAATTTTTCGGCCGACAGGTACAGCACTTTGCGCTCCGGGTAGCGCAGGCGGATCTGGGCCGCGATGGCGTGCATCAGATGGGTCTTGCCCAAGCCCACGCCGCCATAGAGGAACAGCGGATTGAACGGCACCTGGGCGGCGTCGGCGACGCGGCGGGCGGCGGCATAAGCCAATTCGTTGGGCTTGCCGACGACGAAATTCTCGAACGTGAAACGCGGATCGAGCGAAGCGCCGACATCGAAAATGTCGCCCTGGCTCTCGCGGTCGGAGGCGCGGCGCTGGGGCGCCGTCTCAAGGGCGGCGGCCTCGGGCTGGGCGGCGCTTTCGGTCCGCGGTTTGTCCGACGTCTTGACGTGAATATCGACGGACTGGACATCCGGATTGACGTCGGCCCACAATTCGCGGATGCGGTCGCCGTAATGCGAGACCACCCAATCGCGCATAAAACGGGTGGGCACCGTCATGACGGCCTGTCCCTCGCGCACCTTGGCCAGAACCAAGGGCTTCAGCCAGCTATTGTAGGCGGCATCCCCGACTTCGGTCCGAAGCGTGCCTCGAACCTGACCCCATTGGGCCTCCATTTCCGGCGTCAGAACCCCGCTCTCGCTTATTCCCGTCACACCTGAACCCATCATCAACTCTGTATCCAGGGAAGACCGGCGGCCTGCCAGCCGCCTACGCTTCCCCTGTGTTTTTTATCGTCGCGGTCACCCTCGAAGCCGCCGGCCACGTTGTAGCAAGGACCGTAGCCCGCCGAGGTCAAAGCGATCGCCGCCGCTTTCGACCGCACGCCGGACCGGCAGAGCAGCAAAAGCGGCGCATCCTGCGGCACGCTTCGGGCCTTGATCTCGGCCACAAAAAACGGGTTCGTGATCATTCCGGGGAAATTCTGCCAGGCGATCGTGACCGGCGCTTTTTCCAGCGACCCGAGGTCGGGCGTTCCGACGAACGCCCATTCGGCCGCCGAGCGCACATCCACCAATGTCGCCGCCGGATCATCCCGGAGCATCGACCAAGCTTCCTCGACCGATACATCGCCGGCATAGTCTCCATCGACCTTCGTCGCGCCGGCTGTAGATGAATCCCCAGACATTTAAAGAAGCGCTCCCCGAAAACGGCAATTCAACTTGGACCGAATTGAATTCCCGTCGTTACTCGTGACCACCAAGCCTAACGGCCTCGTTTTTTTATACTTCGATTTTTCTTAAAGCTTTAGCAAAACGCCCGACAAATGCACCAAATCCACAAGTATTCGGCTAGAAAAAGCTTCGAAATATCGATATTACAACTTTATACCGGCGTGCCGCGCCGATGTCTCAATACAGTAATTCGACCGTCGGAGAATCGCAATGGGTCCGAAAGAAGAACGCCGAAAAAAAACGGCCTGAATCGGTCTCGCCTCGATCAATTCCACAATATGTTGATGGCCGTCTGCGACCGGCTCAAATTTAATATTGGTTAATGACGAACCGCGTTTGCCAGCCGACAAAAAATTTTCGCCCG
>CAYOAD010000247.1:0-5185 GCA_964401845.1 uncultured Rhodospirillaceae bacterium
GGTCGCTCCGCCAGTCCGAACCAGAGTCCCAGTCCGATGAGGAACAATACCTGACTGAAGCCGTAGTTATAGAAACCCATGAAGAAGGTGTGAGAAAGGGCGACGGGCAGGGTCAGCAACGCCATCAACGCCGGCCGCCCGCCGCCGCGCCAGGCGGTGAAAGCTGCCGCCAGGGGTAGCGAGATCAGATAAAGCGAAATCAGCAGTTTTTCGGCTATTTCGGGCGGAACGTAACCGAGTAGCGTGTAGAGCGCGGCGTAGGCGAACAGGTTGGGTTGGTAGTTCCAATTTGTTTGGAAGAAATCGGCAAAAACCGAACCCGGCCCAGCCGCCATCAGGCGCAATACCGAAGCTATATAGAGATGGGCCGGCCCGTCTTGCGTGGGTACATAGGATACCGACCACATGACGCCTATAGACAACAGCACGCCAAGGGCGGCGACCCATCTCACCCAGCGGCGCCACGTCATCTGAGCGCCTCGCTCGCATCGATATTGCCGCTTTGTTCGATGCTCAAAATCCCCCATTCCTCTTCGGCAACCTACTTGCGGCCCCTACTGGCTGCAAGGATAATGCCGCACCGGAAACATCTGGAAGCCTATATGTATCGTTGGATCAACCTGATCGGGCTCGGTCTTCTCGTCATCTTGCTATGGCGATTTGGCTTATCCGATATTCTGGCGCATCTGGCAGAAGCGGATCTCACTTTGCTTTTCGTTGCAGCGGCCGGCCAAATCGCCGTGGTTGCCCTGAAGGCATTGCGCTGGCACAAATTGCTCGAGATCAATTCGGTTGTCCTGCCCTACAAGGACACTTTTTGGAGCTATTGGGTGGGGCTTTATTTCGGCCTCGTCACCCCCGGCCGCGTCGGAGAATTCATCAAGGCTCAGCCGGTAAGCAGGAAGAGCGGCGCTTCGTTGGCCAAGGTCGCCCCCAGTATCCTCTCCGACCGGCTTTTCGATCTCTATCTGCTGATGATTTTCGGCGTTGTCTCGTTCGGGTTCAGCCAGGTCGGCGAGAGCCTGGTCGTCTGGTGGATCATCGGCGGATTATCGGGCGTCACGGGCATTTTGGCCCTGACGATGAGCTCAGCCGCAGGTGAACTGGCGGACCGCTACGGTATGGGCGAATGGTGGACCAGCCTGCGAAACGGCTTGGTCGGTTTGTCCTCGGCCCACGCGGTGTGGCTCCTGTTGCTTTCGGCCCTGGCGTACCTGGTTTTGTTCGCCCAGTGCATCGTCATCGCCAGGGCGGTTGGTATTTCCAGCGGCGAATGGAGCATCGTCCTCGCCGTGGTCGTGGGCAACATCGCGGCCCTGCTGCCCGTCTCCGTTTCGGGACTGGGCACGCGTGATGCGGCGATTTTCGCCGTCCTGAGTGTTCATGGCGTTGGCGGCGGCGAATCGTTGGGTTTTTCTCTCACCCTGTTCATCATTTTGAATGTTTTTGCGGCCATCGTAGGCGGTGCCGCGGCGTTTACGATGCGCGGTGGGGAACAGCGTTGATTTGGGCACTGTTCAAAACGAAATGGACTAAACCCGGAGGCCGCCTATATTTAGCGGGTAAGGCTTTCGCATGAACAACCGTGGTGGGGCCGTGAAAGTTCTGCTCATCAATCCGCCGAGATTCAACGAACTGATCGGCAAGAATCCGGCCATCGTCGAAAAGCACAGGGGGTTTAATCCCCCGCTGGGACTGCTTTACCTGGCGGGCTATATCGAATCCCATTCCGACCACCAGGTCGAGGTTCTGGACGCCCAGCCCGGCGAATGGACATACGAGCAGTTGGCCGAGGAGGTGGCGCGGCGGGATTTTGACATATGCGGCATTACCGCCATGACCTTCACCCTGCTCGACGTGAAGGAGACCTGCCGCCTCGTGAAGCGGGTCAAGCCGTCGGCCAAGATCATCCTGGGGGGGCCGCACGTCCATCTCTATCCCGATGAAACCATCGCCTGGCCCGAAATCGATTTACTGCTGCAGGGCGAGGGCGAAATCGCCTTCACCAAATTCCTCGATGTGGCTGAGCGGCCGGACGATTGGGCGGGCGTTCCAGGCCTCGTATTCCAGCGACACGACGGAACGGTGTACAACGGCGGTATTGCTCCAAGCACCGACGATCTGGACACCCTCGGCTTCCCCGCCCGGGAAAAGATCAACGTCGGTGATTACACCTCGTTGCTGGGCCGCGACGATGTCGTCACCACCATGTTCACCAGCCGCGGCTGTCCCTTCCGCTGCACATTCTGCGACCGGCCGTTTTCACCGGTCATTTCGGGCTTCCGCTGGCGCACGCCGGGACACATCGCCGACGAAATGGAGCAATGCCTCAAGCTCGGCATTCGGGAAGCGTTCATCTACGACGACACGTTCACGGTTCGTAAGGATCGGGTTCACGATCTGTGCAATGAAATCATCGGGCGGGGCCTGAAATTCAAATGGGATGTCAGGGCGCACGTCAACACGGTGGACGCCCACTCGCTGAAGCACATGGCTGAGGCCGGCTGCGACCGCATTCATTTCGGGGTCGAGTGCGGCAACGACCGCATGATGCGGGTTATCCGCAAGAATACCACCGTCGAGAAAGTGACGAGGGCGTTCGATGCCGCCAAGGAAGTCGGCCTTGAAAGGCTGGCCTATTTCATCATCGGTCAGCAAACCGAAACGGCCGACGACATCGCCGACACCATACGGTTGGCCAAGGCGCTCAATCCAAACTACGTCCATTTCACGATTTTCTGTCCCTATCCCGGCACCGAGATCTATCAGCAAGGTCTCGAAAGCGGCGTTATCAAGGAAGACGTCTGGCGCAATCTCGCGCTAAATCCCAGCCAAGGATTCGAATTGCCGGTTTGGGAGGAAAACTTCAGCCGGGCCGAACTCAAGGACATGCTGGTCAAGTGCTACAAGTCCTTCTATTTGCGTCCGGGTTACATTGCGCGCAATCTTCTGCGCATCCGGTCCAGCGGCGAATTTGCCCGTAAGGCCCGGGCCGGGATGTCCGTCTTTACCATGAAGCCCAACCAAAAGGTTTTCGAGGAGGGTCTCGGGGTAAAAGTGAGAAAGCTTATCCCAGGCCTCCCGATCGACACCCACACCGGTTAATCAATCAATTACGACCGCATGAGCGTTGCGTTTATGCCTCGGAGCCATCAACATATGGATCGCCAATCAGGCTAACCCCAGGTTTGAGTTGGAGCGGTCCCATGACCCCTGTTTCGATCGAGGAGCTTGCCGCGCAAATCCCGGACGGCGTCAGCCTCGCCATCGTCAAAGACGATTCCGGCGCGCCGATGGAGGTTGTCCGCGCGTTGATCCGGCGCAAGGCCCGTGACCTTCATCTCGTCACCATTCCCACCGGTGTTTTCGCCGCGGAGTTGCTGGTCGGCGCGGGTTGTGTCGCAACCATCGAAACCTCCGGCGTATCCCTCGGTGAGTTCGGCGGGGCGCCGCGCTTTTCGGCAGCCGTCCGAAGCGGCGCCGTGGCCATCAAGGACGCTACCTGTCCAGCCATCTACGCGGCGCTTCAAGCCGGTGAAAAAGGCATCCCCTTCATGCCGATCCGCGGCATTTTGGGCGCCGACCTGATGACTCACAGGGATGACTGGAAGCTTATCGACAATCCCTTCGCCGAGGGCGGGGAGGCCGATCCGATCGTGCTGCTGCCGGCCATCCGACCTGACGTCGCGCTTATCCATGCGGCCAAGTCGGACCGCAACGGCAACATTTGGATCGGGCGGGAGCGTGAAAATGCGACCATGGCCCACGCCGCGGCAAAGACCCTGGTAACCGTCGAGGAGATCGTTGACGAAGATTTCCTGGCCGACGAGGACACCACCGCCGGCTGTCTGCCGGCCTTCTACGTCGACGCCATCGCGGAGGCGAAAGAGGGCGCCTGGCCGATCGGATTTATGGACGCCTATCCCCGCGATGACGAGCACCTAACCGCCTACGCCCGCGACGCCAGATCCGACGAGGGATTTCAGCTCTACCTGAATGAACACGTCCTGAAAGCGCGTCCGCGGCAAGCGGCCTGAGCGCAGTCATGGAATACAGCCGCGAGGAATTACTGATTTCCCTGGTCGCCCGCCACCTGGAGAATTGCCGTCATATCTTCGTCGGCGTGTTATCTCCAATCCCGGGGTCGGCGGCCCAACTGGTCAAAGCCAGAAGTGGCGGCAAGGTCGTCGTTAATATACTCGGCAGCCGGCGGCACAACGCATTTACCGCCGGCGGACAGGAAATATTCGATTGCGCGGCGCAAGGGCGTATCGATGCCTTCTTCCTCGGCGGTGGCCAAATCGACGGCGAAGCAAATATCAATCTGGTGGGTGCCGGTGACTACCCGAATTCGGCCGTGCGCTGGTCCGGTAGTTTCGGTTCGGCCTTCCTCTACTACCTCGTGCCCAACGTCATTCTATTCCGCGAGGAACACAGTCGGCGCGTACTCGTGCCCAAGGTTGATTTCGTCAGCGCGCCGGGAACCAGCCCACCCGAACACCACCGCGTCGGCGGTCCCAGATGCTTGATCACCAACATGGCCGAATTCTCCTTCGACAGTGATCGACGACGCTTTCGGCTTACCAGCGTGCATCCCGGCTACACTCTCGACGATATCCGGGAGAACACCGGCTTCGAATTCGATTTCAGTCCCGATGTTCCGACCTCGCCGGAACCCGACGCCGAAACGCTCGGCCTTATACGGGGGCCGATCGCCGAAAGTATCGCCGAAACATATCCGGTGTTTGCCGAGCGTGTATTCGGGGAAGGCGTCGCTTAAGAGTCGAGGGACCAGGTCATGTCGGAACCGGGCATTACCCGAAAGCTTGCCGCCATTTTGGCCGCTGATATCGTTTCGTATTCACGCCTGATGAACGAAAACGAGGACGAGACCATTCGGGCGTGGCGCGCTGCCCGCGTCGAGGTGATCGATCCTCACGTCGGATCGTACGACGGCCGTATTGTCAAGCATACCGGCGACGGTTTCCTAGCGGAGTTCAACACCGTCGCCGATGCCGTGCGTTGCGCCCTCGACATGCAGAACGAACTCTCGGCGCGGGCCGAAACCCAGGCGCCTAACCGGCGGCTTGATTTCCGTATGGGCATCAACCTCGGCGATATCGTCATCGAGGCGGACGACATCCAGGGTGACGGCGTGAACATCGCCGCCCGGCTGGAAGGCCTG
>CAYOAD010000248.1:0-5117 GCA_964401845.1 uncultured Rhodospirillaceae bacterium
CCTGGCGAGACCCATCCGACTAATCAATAACAAAACAACATAGATCCGCTTCGCCAACCAGCGCCCGGAATCCCCTGACCGATAAGCCGCCACCCATCGTCCGGCCATATCACTTTCCCCAGAAAAACAACGCCTTCATTCCTTTCGCAATTTCAAAACCATTACTCAAGACTTCGTAACAAGACTGGTTTCACCACATGAATCTCCAAGAACTTAAGAAAAAATCCCCGACCGAGCTGCTGGCATTCGCCGAAGAGCACGAGGTCGAAAACGCCAGCACGATGCGCACGCAAGACATGATGTTCGCCATCCTCAAGGAACTGGCGGAGCACGGCGAGGAAATCACCGGCAGCGGCGTCCTGGAGACGCTGCAGGACGGTTTCGGCTTCCTGCGCGCGCCGGAGGCGAACTACCTGCCGGGGCCCGACGACATCTACGTCAGCCCGAGCCAGATCCGCCGCTTCGGACTCAAGACCGGCGATACCATCGAAGGACCGATCCGCGCGCCCAAAGACGGCGAGCGTTACTTTGCGCTGCTGAAGGTCAACACCATCAATTTCGAGGAACCGGAGAAAAGCCGCCACAAGGTCAACTTCGACAACCTGACGCCGCTCTACCCTGACGAACGCCTCAAGCTTGAGCACGAGGATCCGACACACAAGGATCCGAGCTCCCGCGTCATCGATCTGATCACGCCCTTGGGCAAGGGACAGCGCGGATTGATCGTGGCGCAGCCGCGCACCGGTAAGACGATGCTGCTGCAGACCGTGGCCCACGCCATCACGGCCAATCACCCCGAGGTTTATCTCATCGTCTTACTGATCGACGAGCGGCCCGAGGAAGTCACCGACATGCAGCGCTCGGTCAAGGGCGAGGTCGTAAGTTCCACTTTCGATGAACCGGCCGGCCGCCACGTGCAGGTCGCCGAAATGGTGATCGCCAAGGCCAAGCGCCTGGTCGAACATGGCCGCGACGTCGTCATCCTGCTCGATTCCATCACGCGTCTCGCGCGCGCCTACAACACCGTCGTGCCGTCCTCGGGCAAAGTCCTGACCGGTGGTGTCGACGCCAACGCGCTGCAGCGGCCGAAGCGCTTTTTCGGCGCCGCGCGCAACATCGAGGAGGGCGGCTCGATGACCATCATCGCCACCGCCCTGGTCGACACCGGCAGCCGCATGGATGAAGTAATTTTCGAGGAATTCAAGGGTACCGGTAACTCGGAAATCATCCTCGACCGCAAGCTCTCGGACAAGCGCACCTGGCCGGCCATCGACATTACCAAGTCCGGCACCCGCAAGGAGGAGCTGCTGGTCGATAAAGGCACGCTGGCAAAGATGTGGGTGCTGCGACGTATCCTGATGCCGATGGGCGTCACCGACGCCATGGAGTTCCTCCTGGGCAAGCTCAAGGAAACCAAGAGCAACGACGATTTCTTCGATTCGATGAATACCTGATTTCACCGCGTCGAAAACGCGAAAAGGCCGCCGGTTCAACCCGGCGGCCTTTGTCGTTTTGGGCGTCGCCGGTGCTTACGGAATGAAAATCGTCGAGCCCGTGGTGCGGCGGCCTTCGAGATCGCGGTGCGCCTTGGCGGCGTCTTTCAGGGCATAGGTCTGGTTGATCTCGATTTTGACCTTGCCGCTCTTCACCATGCCGAACAGCGAGCGGGCGCACTTCTCCAGTTCGGGGCGCGAGGCGTTGTAGGTCATGAGCGTCGGCCGCGTCAGGTAGAGCGAACCTTTCTGGGCAAGGATGCCCGGCGGGAAGGGGTCGACCGCGCCGGAGGCGTTGCCGAAGCTCACCAGCATGCCGAGCGGTGAGAGGCTGTTGAGCGATCTCTCGAAGGTGCTCTTGCCGATCGAGTCGAAGACCACCGGCACGCCCTGTTTCTTGGTCAGGCGCATGACTTCCTTGGTAAAGTCCTTCTTGGTGTAATCGATGACGTGGGCATAGCCGTGGGCCTTGGCGAGTTTCACCTTGGCCGGACCGCCCGCCGTGCCGATGGCGTTGACGCCGAGCGCCTTGAGCCATTGGCCGGCAATCAGGCCCACGCCGCCGGCCGCGGCATGGAACAACACGGTCTGGCCCTTTTTAACGGGGAAGGTCCGCCGGATGAGGTATTCCACCGTCATGCCCTGCAGCATCATCGCGGCGGCTTGTTCGTCGCTGACGCCCGCCGGGATTTTGACCAGGATCTGCGCCGGCATCAGGCGTACTTGTGCATAGGCTCCGGCGGGGCCGCCGGCATAGGCCACGCGGTCACCCACCCTGAGGCCGGTGACGCCGGCGCCGACGGCTTCGACCACGCCGGCGCCCTCAAGGCCAATGCCGGTCGGCAGGGCCAAGGGGTAGAGCCCGGTGCGCTGATAAACGTCGATGTAGTTGAGGCCCACGGCGGTTTGACGAAGGCGCACCTGGCCCTTCTTCGGTTTGCCGACTTCGACGTCGCGCCACTTCATGACGTTGGCGGCGCCGTATTTTTCAATGATGATCGCTTTGGGCATGGGACTTCCCTGTTGTTGAATTATTTTCCGGATGAGGGCTTGGGCGAAGTGTTGCCTGATCGGCTTGACCCTGCAAGCCGAGTTTCGCTTTCCTACAGAAGTGTTTCCTGAAGCGGCGCCCCTTCGAGGCGCAGGAGTTGACGCTTGGTGTCGAGCCCGCCGTCGCCGGAGTAGCCGCCGAGGTCCGCCGCGGCGACGATGCGGTGGCAGGGAATGATGACCGGGATGGGATTGGCCCCGCAGGCCATGCCGACGGCCCGGGCGGCGCTCGACAGTTGTTTGGCGACGTCCCCGTAGGTGCGGGTCTTGCCCGCCGGAATCTCGCACATCGCCCGCCAGACATCCTGCTGGAAGGGCGTGCCCGCCGGGGCCAGCGGCAAATCGAAGTCCAGGCGCGCGCCGTCGAAGTACGCCTGGGTCTGGTCGCGCGCCTCCGCCAGCAGCGGGGTTTCCTGCTGGAATTCCTCGGGGGCCCAGCCCCACTCGACGGCAACGACGGCATCGCCGTCCTCATGGATGGTCAGGTCGCCGACCGGGCTGTGCAGGGAGAGGCAGGGCATGGTTCAGGCTAAAACAATTTCGATGCGGAGTGAACATCTTGATGTCGGTGACGGTCATACCGATGTTCCGTTTACCTATTCTCGACGTCCATTTTCAATTCCGTCGCCGTCTTGACGCAGTTGTCGTAGGCCTTGGTTCCCGGGATGAAGTCGACGCTGCTGCAATAGCGCCTTGCGCCGTCCTCGGCGGAGCAGGCGGTCAGGATGACGGCAAGGGTTGCCGACAGAACGAACCTCCTGGACCCGGACAGCTGGCCTGTGGTCTGGTTGGGATGTGTGTTCGTGAAATCGTTCACAAGCGACGTTCCTAGGCCGACGCCAGTTGCTGCGCCAGCGCCGAGGGTTGGTCGACGGGGGGTGAGCAGACCGGGCCGCGGCAGATGTAAGCGGTGGCCCGGCCGTCGGTCTGGGCTTTGCCGAAGGCGGGGTGGTCCTCCCTGAGTTCGGCCTGGGGCTCGACGATCTTCAGCAGCCGGTTGGGTTCCGCTGCTTGGTAGGTGGCTTGGACCATGGCATCGGTATCGGGTTCGTTGGGCTTGCCGATGACGACGATCTGGACCGCGTGCTCAAGCAGTTCGGCGCCCACCATGAGGGTCGGTACGGCAATGAAGTTTCGGGCCAGTTCGCCGGCGAAGGCGCCAATGACAGCCTGCGCTTCCCGACGATAAGCGTCGTCACCGGTCTGATAGTAGAGCCTGGCCAGGACGCCGGCGGCAACCCCGTTGCCTGCCGGCGTGGCGTTGTCCGCGCCGCTCCGGGTGCGGCAAATAAGTTTCTCGCCTTTCGCTGAGGTGAAGAAGAAACCGCCATGGTCCGGGTCCTTGTAATCATCAAGAAGTGTCGCAACCCAAGATTGAGATTTTAAAAGATATTGATCGTTTCCCGTGGCTTCATAAAGCGCGAGGGCGGCGCGGGCCATGTTGGCGTAGTCGTCTAGGAAGGCTTGCTCGACGCATCTGCCGCCGCAGGCGCTGTGAAAGAGCAGACCATCCACCGGCGCCATCTCGGTTGTCACGAAAGCAAATGCCTCCTCCGCCGCGTCCAGCCAGCCGGGTTCGTTGAAGGTCGCCGAAGCTTCGGCCAGGGCGGCAATCATCAGGCCGTTCCAATCGGCCAGAACCTTGTCGTCGCGGCCGGGGCGGATACGCAGGCTTCGGCGGGCCAGAAGCACTTGTCGTTGTCCGGCCAAAACGTCTTCCGCGGCTTGATCGAGTAAGTCAGGCCGATGGGTCCGGTTGAGAATGGTCTTGCCTTCCCAGTTTCCCGTCTTGGCGACGTCATAGGCCGAGCAAAATGCCGCCGCGCCGGCTTCCAGTAATTCCTCGATCTCGTCGGCGCGCCAAACGTAGAAGCGGCCTTCCTCGCCTTCCGAATCGGCATCCAGAGCTGCGGTGAAGCCCCCGCCGCCGGCGCGCATTTCGCGCATCGCCCAGGCGATGGTTTCGTAGATTCGGGATTTGTACAGCGGGCTTTCGGTATCGCGCCAGACGGACGTCAGGAGCTCGATCAGCAAGGCGTTGTCGTAGAGCATCTTTTCGAAGTGCGGGGCCAGCCAGACGTCGTCCGTCGAATAGCGGGAGAAGCCGCCGCCCAAATGGTCGTAGATGCCGCCTTGGCACATCTTGTCGAGCGTCAGGGTCACGGCATCTGCCAGTTCCCTCTCCCCGGTACGCCGGGCGGCGCGCCAAAGAAAATCGAACAGGCTGGTTTGGGGAAACTTTGGCGCACCCTGCAGGCCGCCGTTGTGCAGGTCGACGATGCCCAGAATTTGGCGGGCGGCGGTGTTCATCAAACCAATCGTCAACCCACCGTCCGCCAGGGCTTCCGGGGCCGGACCTTCCGGCGGCTTGGTCAACCTGCTGAGGGCGCTGCCGATGGCGTGGGTATTTTTGGCGACCGTTTCCGGGCGGCTTTGCCAAACCTCGTGGAGTTGGCGCAGCAGGTCCGGGAAGCCGGGCCGTCCATAGCGCGGCTCCGGCGGGAAGTAGGTACCGCCCCAGTAGGGCTCCATGTCGGGGGTGAGGAACATGGTGAGCGGCCAGCCGCCCTGTTC
>CAYOAD010000249.1:0-5073 GCA_964401845.1 uncultured Rhodospirillaceae bacterium
GGCCGATGTTGCCTTCCTGGATCAGATCCAGGAACTGCAGGCCGCGGTTGGTGTACTTCTTGGCGATGGAGATCACCAGGCGCAGGTTGGCCTCGACCATTTCTTTCTTGGCCCGGCTGGCCTCGCGCTCGCCCCTCTGCACGGTGCCGACGATGCTGCGGTAATCCTGCACGTTGAGGCCCACCTTGGTGGAAACCTCGCCGATTTCGTCGCGGATTTTCTTGATCTCGTTGGAGGAGTTCTTGCCGAACTCGATCCAGCCCTTGCCCTTCAACCGGCGGACTCGCTTCATCCAGTTGGGATCGAGCTCGTTGCCGACCCATTGTTCGAGAAAGGCCTCGCGCGTCACCTTGTTCTTCATGGCCAGGCGCAGCGCCTTGCCTTCCAGGCCGATGACTCGGCGGTTGATGCCGTAAAGCTCGTCGACCAAGGCCTCGATGCGGCCGTTGTTGAGGTGGACGCCTTCCATCAGGTCGATAAGCTCGCTTTTCAGCTTGTCGTAGCGCCGTTCCTGGGCGGTCGAAAGCTCATCGTTGGCAAGGTGCGCCGCGACCCGGAGGTCCTGCAGGCGGTGGAGCTTCTTGTAGGTCTTGGAGATGTCGTTGAAGGTCTCAAGTACGGTTGGCAACAAGGCGGCTTCCATGGCCGCGAGCGAGAGCGTCGCTTCTTCCGCCTCGTCGTCGTCGGAACTGTTTTCGCCGTTCTCACCGTCTTCGCTCTTCTCGGTGCTCTCGTCTTCGGCGGGTTTTTCCTGCTGCGCGGCCGGCACTGCGGCTTGTCCCGCCGCGGGCGCCTGGCCGGCGGCGGCGGCCACGGCGGCGACGTTCTGATTGGTCTTGTTTTCCATGCCCGGACCGGCGCCGTAGGTCGCGTCGAGATCGATAATGTCGCGCAGTAGGACATCGCCGTTCTTTAGGGCTTCACGCCATTCGACAATGGCGCGCATGGTCAGCGGGCTTTCGCAGATGCCGCCGATCATTTTTTCACGGCCGGCCTCGATGCGCTTGGCGATCTCGATTTCGCCTTCCCGCGACAAAAGCTCAATGGAGCCCATTTCGCGTAGGTACATACGCACCGGATCGTCGGTGCGGTCGAATTCCGGCGCGGCGCTCTTGCTCAGCGCTTCGCCTTCCTCCTCCTTGGCCGCTCCGTCGGTTTCCTTGCCGGCGGCGTCCTCAGCATCCTCGTTCTCGATGACGTTGACGCCCATTTCGGACAGCATCGACATGGTGTCTTCGATCTGTTCCGAAGAGACCCGATCCTGCGGCAGAACGGTGTTGAGTTCGTCGTAGGTGATGTAGCCACGCTCTTTCGCCTTGGCTATCATCTTCTTGATCGCTTGGTTGGTAGCGTCGATCAGAGGGCTGTCGCCGGCCTCGTCACAGCTGTCTTCGGTATCGCTGGTGCTCGCGGTTGCAGTTTTGCTCGCCATTTAATTCTCACTCCAGGCGCGGCGCGTCCGCCGCTGCGTCGTTCGTCAATTTTTCGGGCGCTTCCGCACCCTGCCCCCAAATGCGCTCACGCGCCGAATTTCAGTCCCGTCCCTGGTCGGTCGCCAGGTTTTGCTCTTCGTCCAGGACCTGCTGCATGCCCCGGACTAACCGGTCATCGTTTTCCGCCGCCTCGGTCCCGGCGTATTCGCGCCGTTGCTGTACCAGCCCGACATTCCTGTGATCCAATGCCAATAAGGCTTTCCAGCCCGCCTCGGCCTCTTCCAGGGTCGCTTCGGGTCTCGCAAATCTCTCAATTTTGGTCGCCTTGTTGCCGGTCAAGCGGTCCACGGCCGCAGCCAACCCGCGTTCAGTGAGTTGGGCTCTCAACGCCGATATTTCAAGGGGCGCGCCACGACCGGCTATGTCTATGATTTCAGCCCGCAATCTGTCAAGTTCTGAGTTCGAAATTTCCAGCCCCACCAACTCGTCGACAGCGCCTTCGATCATTGCCGGATGGTTCAATAGGGTCGCCAAAAGCAGGCCGATGCGCTTGGCCGCCGGATCATTAAGGGCCAGGTTTCGGCCCAGGCGCTGCTCCAATCCCGACGCTTTCCCGCGCCCGCCGCGGGCAAAATCGCCCTTTCCGCCACGGCCACGGCCCCGACCGCCGCTTTTCCGGCCGAACGCATCATCCATACGCTGAGTGAAATGCTGTTCGTAGAAACCGCGCACGCTCGGATCGGCGATGGTGCGCACCTCGTCGAACAAATCCCGGCGGAAACCGGCCCTCCGCTCCGGTGTGTCCAGAACCTGGCCGTCGGCAAATTTTCGCCACAACACCTCCGATAGCGGCAAAGCATCGTCAAGCAACACCTGCATGGCCTCCTTGCCGCGCTCGCGCACCATTGTATCCGGGTCGTCACCTTCGGGCAGCCGGGCGAAGCGCAGGGAATGGCCGGGCTTGAGGATCGGCAAGGCACGCTCGGCCGCCCGGATGGCCGCTTTCCAGCCGGCCTGATCGCCGTCGAGGCAGAACACCGGCTCCGGCGAGATTTTCCACAACGCCAGCAACTGGTCCTCCGTCACCGCCGTGCCGAGCGGTGCGACAGCGCAGGCAAAGCCGCCTTCGTGCAGCGCGATAACGTCCATATAGCCCTCGGCGACGATGACCTGGGGCGAGGTGCGGGCGGCGGCGCGGGCATTGGCGTAATTGTAGAGCACCCGGCCCTTATGGAAGAGCGGCGTCTCCGGCGAATTTAGATATTTGGCCCGCGCTTCTCCCAGCGCCCGGCCGCCAAACGCGATGACCCGTCCCCGCGGGTCCGTTATGGGAAACATCAGGCGGTCGCGGAAACGGTCGTAGGTATCGCCGCCATCGTCGGGTCTGATCAACAAGCCCGCTTCGACCAGCTGATCCTCCGGCACCTCGCGCGTCAGCATGTATTGCTTGAGGGCGGTGCGGTTGTTGGGCCCGAGGCCGAGACGGAAGCCCCCCATGGCCGCTTTGCCGACGCCGCGGTCGCGCAGGTAGGCGCGGGCGGATTTGCCGCCTTCCCCGGCCAGTTGGTTCTCGAAGAACTTGGCGGCCTGTTCCATCACCCCGATCAGACCTGCCTGGGCTTCGGCGCGCTCGGCCGCCTGAGGCGATTGGACAGGGATCTGCATACCGGCTTCCTGAGCCAGTTTCTCGACCGATTCGGGAAAGCTCAGGCCCTCGGTTTCCATTACGAAATCGAACACGCTGCCGTGCTTGCCGCAGCCGAAGCAATGGAAGAAGCCCTTGTCCTCATTAAGCGTGAAGGAGGGTGTTTTTTCGTTATGGAAGGGACAGAGGCCGGAATGTTCGCGCCCCCGGCGGGTCAACTTGACGCGCCGGCCCACGACGTCAGCCAAACCGACGCGCGCGCGGACCTCATCGATGAATTGCGCCGGAAACGCCATGCGAACCTGTTCCGACCCCCGGATTACACCGCCCAAAACCCACCCGGCACCGTCCCCTGCATGGCACCACCGGATTAAACGCTTACACTATACCAGCAAACCCTTGACCACGCCGCTGGCCTTGCCGAAATCCATCTGGCCGGCGTAGCGCGATTTCAATTCGCCCATGACGCGGCCCATATCCTTGATGTTCTCGGCACCCAACTCAGCAATCACGTCCTTGCAGGCCGCCTCGATTTCAGCCATCGACAATTGCTGCGGCAGGAATTCCTCGATGACGGTGATCTCGGCTTCTTCCTTGTCCGCCAGTTCCTGGCGGTTGCCCTCGACGTAAAGCTTCACCGAATCACGGCGCTGCCGGATCATGGTCTGCAACATGCCGAGAATATCGTCGTCGGTAATACCTGAGCCGTCGCCTTCGGTGCGGGCAGCGATATCCCGGTCCTTCAGTGCCGCCGTCATCAGGCGCAGCGTTGAAACCCGGGCCGAATCCTTCGCCTTCATGGCGGCTTTGAGCGAATCGTTTATTTGATTGCGGAGCATGCGTTTACAATATGTGCTGGAAAGGGGGCATATCCTATAGAAGTAGGCCCCGGTAGGCAAACGCTAAATATCTTATAAGTTATTGTTTTTAAATAATAATTACTTTCGGTTAGAGGGTTGACTGCGGCACGGGATTTGCTTATCTTGCGCGCCAATTTGCACCCGCTTCAGCCGAATTTTCGCCGAATTCGTCCGGATTTCCGGGATTGCGACGCCCCAGACCGCCGCCCTGCTCGCCACACCTATTCGCCCAGAGGCTGAACGATGGCCGAAACGACCAAATCCGCGCCCACGTCCGCGCCAGAAACTGCGACGGGGGTATTGGTTTTGGCCGACGGCGCGGTGATCCGGGGTGAAGGCGTCGGCGCCACGGGCTCGGCCGTCGGCGAGGTTTGCTTCAACACGTCGCTGACGGGCTATCAGGAGATCGTCACCGATCCTTCCTACGCCGGCCAGATCATCAACTTCACCTTCCCCCATATCGGTAATGTCGGCGCCAACGACGAGGACATCGAGAGCCTCACGCCGGCCGCGCGCGGCGTCATTTTGCGGGCCTCCATCACCGACCCCAGCAACTTCCGCTCTGCAAGCCACCTGCACGACTGGCTAAACGCCAAGGGACTATCCGGCGTTGCCGGCATCGACACCAGGCGGCTGACGCGCCATATCCGCAATTCCGGCGCCCCAACCGGCGTCGTCTGCCACGCTCCCGACGGCGACTTCGACATCGACGCTCTGGTGGCGCAGGCCAAGGGTTGGCCGGGCCTGGAAGGCATGGACCTTGCCAAGGAGGTGTCCTGCACCCAGACATACACCTGGGACGAGACACGCTGGGCGCTGGGCGCGGGCTACGGCAAACAAGACGCGCCCAACTACCACGTCGTCGCCGTCGATTACGGGATCAAGCGCAACATCCTGCGCTGTCTGGCCGCCGCTGGCTGCCGTGTTACGGTGGTGCCCGCCACGGCGACGGCGGAAGACGTGTTGGGCCATAGGCCGGACGGTGTTTTTCTTTCCAACGGGCCCGGCGACCCCGCCGCGACGGGTGAGTATGCCGTGCCGATGATCCAGGCTGTGATTGAGGCCGGCGTGCCGCTGTTTGGTATTTGTCTCGGACACCAGATGCTGGCGCTGGCGCTGGGCGCCGGTTCGGCCA
>CAYOAD010000250.1:0-4990 GCA_964401845.1 uncultured Rhodospirillaceae bacterium
TGTCTACGGGGCCCTCCCGAACCGATGCCGGTTCACAACAGGAATACTTTTAATGGCACAACAAAACGACGCCTCCTGGCACGGTACGACCATCCTCGCCGTCCGCAAGGGCAAGTCAGTGGTGATCGCCGGTGACGGCCAGGTCAGCATCGGCGACACCATGATCAAATCCAATGCCCGCAAGGTTCGGCGCTTGGGCGACGGCAAGGTCATCGGCGGGTTCGCCGGCGCCACCGCCGACGCCTTTACCCTGTTCGAGCGGCTGGAAGCGAAGCTGGAGCAATACCCCGGCCAACTGACCCGGGCCGCGGTCGGCCTGGCCAAGGATTGGCGCACCGACCGGTACCTCCGCCGCCTGGAAGCGATGATGGCGGTTGCCGACAAAGATGTTTCCCTGGTGCTGACCGGAACCGGCGACGTGCTGGAGCCGGAAGACGGGCTTATCGGTATTGGCTCCGGCGGCAATTACGCGCTCGCCGCCGCCCGGGCATTGATCGGACAAAAGGGAATGAAACCCGAAGACATCGCCAAGCAGGCCATGGCCATCGCCGCCGGCATCTGCGTCTACACCAACGAAAACGTCACCATCGAATCCCTATGACCATCAACACCAACAGCTTTACTCCGCGCGAGATCGTGTCCGAGTTGGACCGCTACATCGTCGGCCAGGACGACGCCAAGCGCGCCGTCGCCATTGCGCTTCGCAACCGCTGGCGCCGCCAGCAGCTCGACGACACCATGAAGGAAGAAGTCCTGCCCAAAAATATTCTAATGATCGGACCCACCGGCGTCGGCAAGACCGAAATCGCGAGACGCCTGGCGCGGCTGGCGCAGGCGCCGTTCATCAAGGTCGAAGCGACCAAGTTCACCGAAGTCGGTTACGTCGGCCGCGACGTCGAGCAGATCGTCCGCGACCTGGTCGAATTCGCTATCCACATGGTCCGCGATAAGATGCGAAAGCAAGTCACCGCCAAGGCCGAGCTGAAAGCCGAGGAGAGGGTCTTGGACGCGCTCGTCGGCGATGACGCCAGCGAAGCGACCCGGCAGAAGTTCCGCAAGATGCTGAGGGAAGGCGAGCTTGACGGCAAGGAAATCGAGATCACCGTCGACGATCAATCCGGCATGGGAATGCCGACCTTCGATATCCCCGGCATGCCCGGATCGCAGGTGGGGATGCTGAACCTCGGCGACATGCTGGGCAAGTCCTTCGGCATGCCGCAGAAGACCAAGACCATCACCGTCGAGGATTCTTACGACGTACTGGTCACCGACGAGGCCGACCGGTTGCTGGACGAAAACCGGGTCGTCCGCGACGCCATTGAGGCGGTGGAGAACAACGGCATCGTGTTCCTCGACGAGATCGACAAGATCACCGCCCGGTCGGAACGGGTCGGTGCCGATGTCAGCCGCGAAGGCGTGCAGCGCGACCTGCTGCCGCTGATCGAGGGCACGACGGTGGCGACCAAGCACGGGACGGTCAAAACCGACCATATTCTGTTCATCGCGTCGGGCGCCTTTCACGTCGCCAAGCCCGCCGACATGCTGCCCGAACTGCAGGGCCGGTTGCCGATCCGGGTCGAGCTCAACGCGCTCAGCCGCGACGACCTGATCCGCATCCTAACCGAGCCCGAGGCCAGCCTGATCAAGCAGTACACCGCCTTGATGGGGGTCGAAGACGTCACCCTGGAGTTCACCAAGGACGCCATCGACGAAATCGCCGACATGGCGGTGGAAATAAACTCAGGCGTCGAGAACATCGGCGCCCGGCGTCTGCATACGGTGATGGAAAAGCTGGTCGAGGAGATCAGCTTCACGGCAAGCGAACGCAGCGGCGACTCCGTGACGCTCGACGCCAAAGACGTCCGCGACACCGTCGGCGACCTCGCCAAGGACGCGGACTTGCGGAAATTCATCCTCTAAGAAAAATTGGTAATGCGCCTTATTAGGGCGCTTTATTAGTGCGTCGGCCCGCTTTTGGACTTGGCGCCGAGGCGGCCGCGGATTTCGTGCAAAATCCATTCGATGGTGTCTTCGTCCATGTCGTGGATATTTTCGGCCAGCACGTTGGCCAGTTCCGTCGCCGTCGGGCTTAAGCCGGCGGTATCGACCGTGACCCGCGGGTGCGACAGTTCAGCCAGGCGCTTCAGTTCCTCGGACTCGTCCCAGTCGAGTTCGAAATAGCCCGATATCTGCTGGATCAGGCCGGATCCGGGCCGTCCCCGGTGGCCGTGTTCGAGCGCCGAAAAATACGCCGACGTAACGCCCAGATCCTCGGCCATTGTTTTCAGCGATATTTTTCTCTCGGCGCGGAGTTCGCGGATCTTGGTTCCGAACGGTGTCATCTCAGCCTCTTCAATAACACATAGAGCGCCCCCTCGCCGCCGTCTTTGGGCGCGGCGTGGGAAAACGCCCGGATCATCCGCCGGTTGTCACCTTCGTTCAACCACCGGGGCACGGCTTCGCGCAAAACCCCTTCGCCCCCGGCACCCTTGCCGGTGATCACCAGCACCGTGCGCCGCCCCATCGCTTGTTGATCGAACAGAAACCCGCCGAGCGCCCGATGCGCCTCGGCCTGGGTCATGCCGTGGAGGTCGATCCGGGCTTCGATGTCCATCTGGCCGCGCCGCATTTTGGTTTGGGTGCGTTTGTCCAAGCCGGGGGCATTGCCGTGGCTCAGGTCCGGGTCCAATTCAGGCGCAACGGGAACGGATGGAGGAGGGGAGGCGGTTGCGGTCCTGGGTGAGCGCGGAGGCGGCGGTGGTGGGGCCCCGCCTTCGGACTCCAAGTCCTGCCCATCGACCAGCAGATGCGATTCCTCAAGCGGCTCGACGTCATCCATGACCTGGTTCCACAAGTCGCTTTCGTCGTCGCTGACTTGACGCTTAGGCTGCGGAGGGGGCGGAGTCGGTTTTTTAGTCATCGATGATCACGATATGAAGCCGCTGCGGCCCGTGCGCGCCCAGCAGCAGGGTTTGTTCGATATCGGCGGTGCGCGAAGGACCGGTGATCCAATTGACGGTGCGCGGCATGAACCGGCCTTCGGGATCAGTCCGCTCTTCACGAAGACGCGCCCAGACCTGTTCGTAATCGCCGGCGATTTCGGACGCCGAAACCACGATGACATTGGTCGGCGGCAGGAAGTTGAGCGTCGTCGGATTGCCCGAACCCGACAGCACCACCAAAGTGCCGGTTTCGGCGACCCCGGCGAAGGCGCGGCTGACGCTGGCATGCTCGGAACCGTCGGCGGGGCCTTCCTCGACACTCAACAACGTCTGCTCGGTCCAGGGGATAGTGCGGCCGGAGACATCGGCGGCGATTTTCAATTTCATCGGCAGGTTGTTCTTGGCCAGATAGCGGGCCACTTCGCGCGGCACCCCGTCGGCGCTGGAGACCCGGGCGACGGTGGCGCTGACCCGTTCGGCCTCGCGGATAAACAAATCCACCCGGGCCTTGTCGCCCAAGCGGCCGCGGGCCGGAACCAGGTTGGCGGCATGCTCGCCGAGGCGGTGTTGGGCGGCCTCAACATCGCCGGACGGCGCCGCCGCCTTGACGGCGGTCAAAATATCTTCGCGGGCGTCGCTCATGACCCCTTTTCCTTATGCCAGCGCGAAACGAAGGTGCCGCCCTGTGGCGCCGGCAAATCGCGAAGCCGGGTCCAGCCGGACGCCAACGGCATGCTCCTGAACCGGCCACGGTCGCGGCCGAGTGCGCTCAGCAGAGCCACCGGACCGGCCATCGCCAGCCTATAGAGCCACGGACGCCGCGCCAGGTCGGCCCACGCTTTTAGCGCCAAGCGGCTGATTAAAGACGTCTGATCCTTTTCGAACTGGCGCTTGCGCCAGGCCCGCAGCATCCGGGGCAGCGGAATGCGCATCGGGCAGACCTCTTCGCATTTCCCGCACAACGTCGAGGCGTTGGGCAGGTGCGAGGCCTCGTCCAGCCCGATCAGTCCCGGGATCAGGACCGCCCCCATGGGCCCGGAATAGACCCAACCGTAGGCATGGCCGCCGACGGATTTATAAACCGGGCAATGATTGAGACACGCCCCGCAGCGGATACACCGGAGCATGTCGTGAAATTCGGTGCCCAGCATCTTGGTACGGCCGTTGTCCAGCAGGACGACGTGGAAGTCGTCGGGCCCGTCAAGGTCCTGATCGCGTTTCGGACCGGTGCAGAAGGTATTGTAGACGGACATGTCCTGGCCCGTCGCCGAGCGCGCCAATACGCGCAAGATGGTTGTTGCGTCCTCCAGGGTCGGCACGATTTTTTCGATGCTGGCGATGGCGATGTGGGTATTGGGCAGCGAATAGGTCAGATCGGCGTTGCCTTCGTTGGTGACCAGCGCGATGGACCCGGTCTCGGCGATCAGCATATTGGCGCCGGTCAAGCCGACATCGGCGGCGATGAACTTCCGGCGCAATTCGTCCCGGGCTTCCTCCAGCAGGCTGCGCGGTTCCTCCAGCGATCGGTTGGCGTCCAGGTGGGGATGCTTGTCGCGGAAGGTGTCGGCGACCTGTTCCTTCGACAGGTGAATGGCCGGTGCGATGATATGGCTGGGCGGTTCCTGGCGGAGCTGGATGATGTATTCGCCGAGGTCCGTTTCCACCGGCTCGACGCCGTGGGTTTCCAGGTGTTCGTTGATGGCGATTTCCTCGCCGATCATGGATTTGCTTTTGGTCACGGTCTTGGCGCCGGCCTTTTTGCAGATTCTGAGGATGGTGCTGCGGGCTTCCGCCGCGCTCCGGCACCAATGCACGGTGCCGCCGGCCTCGATCACCCGGGCCTCGAACTCCTCCAGGTAGAACCCAAGATTGGCCAACACGTGCTGTTTGATATCGCGGGCTTCGTCGCGCAATGCCTCGAACTCGGGCAGGCGGTCCGCCGCTTCGCGCCGCCGCAAGGGAAATCCCTCGGCCAGCTTCGCCAAGGCGTCGCGTAGTTTGGAGTCGGCGAGCGCCTCCTTGGCGTTGTCTTTAAAATTGGCGGAGGT
>CAYOAD010000251.1:0-4985 GCA_964401845.1 uncultured Rhodospirillaceae bacterium
CTTGCCCACGGCGGTGCCGATGCGGGCGAAGGCGGCGGCTTGTTCGTCGTTCACTGCTTCGTCCATCGCCCTGCCGATGCGCAGTGTCAGCGCCAGCGCCGCTTCAGCTTCGATGGCGAGGTCGGCCAGCACGTTGCGCATCAAGGGCTGCTGGATCAGCTTTTTCTGGAAGGCGACGCGATGGGTGGTGTGATGCAGGGCCTGCACCAGGCCCTGGCGCATCAGGGCGGCGGAACTGAAGCAGCAGTAATAGCGCGTGCCCTGAACCATATCGAGGATCGTCCGCACGCCCCGGCCCTCGTCGCCGACCATAACGCCCCAAGTCTCCTGCAGTTCCATTTCCGACGACGCGTTGGAGCGGTTGCCGAGCTTGTCCTTGAGGCGTTGGATGAACAGGTTGTTGCGCTCGCCCACCGGCGTCCAGCGCGGCACCAGAAAACAGGAAAGCCCATTGTCGGTATAGGCGAGTGTGAGAAAGGCGTCGCTCATCGGCGCCGAACAGAAGAACTTGTGGCCGGTCAGGTGATAGGCGGCGCCGGGACCCTCCACCCCGTCCAGGGCAACGGCGCGGGTGGAATTTGCCCGGACGTCGGAGCCGCCTTGTTTCTCCGTCATGAACATGCCCATGGTGGCGCCGGTTTTCTGTTCGACCGGAATATCGCGTGCGTCGTACGAGGTGGACAGCAGGCGGGGAATCCATCCTTCACCGACTTGGGGCGTGGTGCGCAGCGCCGGCACCACCGCATAGGTCATGGCCATGGGACAGAGCACGCCGCCCTCGGCCTGGTTGAACATGTAGGTCAGGGCTGCGTGTACGACCTGAGCACCCGGTTTGGGATGGTTCCAGGCGAAATTCGGCACCTCGTTCTCAATCGCGACCGCCATCAGGTCGTGGTAGGCAGGATGGAACTCGACCTGGTTGATGCGCATACCGTGGCGATCGAAGGGTTTGACCTCGGGCGCGTGGCGATTGGCGGCATCGGCCTTTTCGAAAATCTCCGCGGCGCCGGCGGTCTTGCCGAATTCGGCAAGCTTGGCTTCGGCCCAGCCGCCGCCTTCACGGGCCACGCCTTCACGCAGGGCAATGTCGCCCTGCCAGAGGTCCTGGTCGCCCAGGTGGGGCGGCATGTTGGTCACTTCATGGGTCGGAAGCCGGGCCAGCGGTTTGTGCGGAATCATCGGAGAAATACCTCTGGTGAATAGGACTAAAGCGTCAATCCTACACCAGATCGTGTTGGGTTTGAGAGGTGACAACCCGTACTTCTATGAGTATATCTCAATATATACGGACGATCAGGGGTGAACGAACGGGGCCGTATTGAAAGCGAAATACGAAAAATTCTCTCCGCCGAAGACCAATTACCGGCGGGGTAACGATCGTCGGGACGTCTCGATGAGGGCTGAACTCGTGTCCGAGGACGGCGTTATCCCATGCAGCGTCCTGAACCTTTCCACGGGCGGTTCCAAAATCGAAATCGCCCAAATCCTCGAACAGGACCAGCGCGTCGAAATCAATATCGGCAATACGGGAAAGATCAACAGCCGCGTCGCCTGGACCAATACGCCGTACCACGGCCTGCAATTCGAGGGGAACGCCGAGGAGATGGCCGAAAAACTGATGGCCATCGCAATGTACGGCAAGAAGGACTAGCTGATCGGCGGCAAGTCCGGCGCCATTTCCAGATGCAGGGCGTCACCCTCGTAAGGATGAGCTTCGGCAACCGCCTCGTTCAACTCCACCCCCAAGCCCGGCGCGGTCGGCGGCAGGACGTAGCCGTCCTCCCAAGTGATGGGGGTGTTGAGCAGATCCGCGTGGAAGCCGTCGAACTTCTGAATGCTTTCGAGGATCAGGAAGTTGGGTGAACACGTGGCGATTTGAATGTTGGCCGCGGCCACGATGGGCCCGCAATAAAGGTGCGGCGCGATCTGAGCGTAATAGGTCTCCGCCATGCCGGCTATTTTCTTGGCTTCGAGAATGCCGCCGACACGGCCCAGGTCCATCTGCAGGATCGATGCAGCCCGCATCTCCAGGACGCGGGCGAATTCGTATTTGGTGGCGAGGCGTTCACCCGTGGCGACCGGAATCGAGGTCCGGGCCGCTACCTCGGCCATGTTTTCCGGCATTTCCGGCGGCGTCGGTTCCTCAAACCAAAGGGGCTCGAAGGGCTCCAGCCGTTGCGCCAGACGCACTGCGCCCGATACCGTGAACTGGCCGTGCGTGCCGATCAGGATGTCGGCTTTGGCACCAACCGCTTGCCGCACGGCGGCGGTGATACGCTCACAGCGGTCCAATTCGGCCAAGGAAGGTTGGCGCGGATCCAGCACCGAATACTTGTCGGCGGGATCGAATTTCACCGCCGTGAAACCCTCGGCCACATAGGCGGCGGCCCGTTCCGCCGCCAGGTCGGCATCGCGGTAGACGTCGGCGGTATCGCCCGGCTCCGGATAGAGATAGCTGTAACTGCGCAGCCGCTCATGCACCCGGCCGCCCAACAGGTCGTAAACCGGTTTGCCGGTTTCCTTGCCGACGATATCCCAGCAGGCGATTTCGATGGCGCTCAACACGCCGGCCAGCGATATGTCAGGGCGCTGACTGAAACCCCGGCTGTAAATGTCGCGCCAGAGTTTCTCGATGTGGAACGGGTTGCGGCCGACGACATCGCGGGCGCAGACGTCCTCGATCATGGCGGCCATGACATGCGGCCCGAAGGTGGCCGCGTAGGCTTCGCCGTAGCCCGAGATGCCGCTGTCCGTCGTGAGTTTGAGAAAGACGAAGTAGTTGCCCCCGAAGCCGGGGGGCGGATTGCCCACGACCCAGGTTTTGAACTCGGTGATCTTCATCGCCGCCCCCTCACGAAAAGACGATCACGTTGCGCAAGGCTTCGCCCCGTTTGACCGAGGCAATGGCTTCGTTGATGTCGTCCAAGGCATACCGCCCCGAGATCAGCTCGTCGAGCTTAAGCTTGCCGGCGAGATACAACTCCGCCAGTTCGGGAATGTCGAGGGCTGGCCGGGACGAACCCATCTTGCTGCCCACCATATGCTGTCCGGCACTGGCGAAATCGCTGGGATCGATCGTCATGTCGTCGCCGGTCGGTGGCATACCGACGACGACCAGGGAGCCGCTCTTGGCCAGCATGGCCAAGCCCTGTTCCATCGCCTTGGCGGATCCGACGGTGACGAAGACGTAGTCCGCCCCTCTGCCCTCGGTGAGTTCGCGCACCGTCCCGATCGCGTCACCGTCGCCGGCGTTGACCGTGTGGGTTGCGCCGAATTGACGTGACGCTTCCAGTTTGGGCATCGCCATGTCCAGCGCGATAATCCGTCCGGCGTTTCGCAGGGCGGCGCCCTGGATGCTATTGAGACCGACGCCGCCGGCACCGATGACCGCGACATAGCAGCCGGCCGGGATGTCGGCCGAATTGGTCACCGCGCCCAGTCCGGTAATCACGCCGCAGGCCAGGAGCGATGCGCTGTCGAGCGGCAGGGTTCCGGGGATACCCACGGTCTGAGATTGGTGAACCGTGACGTATTCGGCGAAAGCGCCCGTGCGCAATCCTTGTTGGAGGATTTCGTCGTCTGGTGAGGACAGCGGGCTTTCGGCATCCAACGGCACCGAGCCCTCGCAGAGATAAGGTTCACCCCGGGCGCAATAGTGGCAGCCACCACAATGACGGATCAGCGTCACCACAACATGATCGCCGGCGGCGAAGCCGTCGACCCCGGGGCCAACCTGTTCGACCACGCCGGCGGCTTCATGGCCGAACACGGCGGGCAGCACCCCACCCCAGCCGCCGTCCATGTATGTGAGGTCGCTGTGACAGATGGCGCAGGCCTTGACCTTGACCAACAACTCCCCGGCGCCGGGCCGGGCCAGCCGAACCTCCTCGACGCTCAGCGCTGCGCCGAATTCACGGCAGACCGCCGCTCTCATTGTCCGCGCCGTTTCCTTGACCATGTCGCCTCATTTCCTCTTCGGACCACGCAGAGCATGCTGTAATCTCGCCCGTCATCAAATAAGAAAATCAGCAAACATTCCAGGTTCCTGTGGACCCAAAAAAGCCGCCTCCCCTTCAACCCAGATTTGCCGATGCGTTTTTCCGCAACCGGGAATCCCGGCTGTTCAGGCGCCTGCCGGGATTCGATCCGGCCAAACGCCACAAGCCGCCGACGGAACTCAGCGAGCGCGCGTCGGCCTGGGCGGGCCGCCTGCTGCATGAGACCATGCGGGCGGAACTGGATACCGTCTACCGCAATGCCAAGGTGTTGCTGGGCTTGCGACGCCGCGATATCAAACTGCAAACCGTCGACGGCGCCGGCGGAACTCTCGAAACCAAATTCTTCAGCTACATCGTCGATGCCGGCCAGGCTGACACCGACCCTTCCGAAGCGGTGATCGAACGCCGCATCGTCCTGCATGCCTCTCCGCATGACCTGCCTGACAACCTGGATCAGGTCTTTCCCGTGGCGATCGACGAGATCGTCGTGCCCCTAACCGAAGATGGTCTGGATTTCGACCGGCTGGTCGACAGCCTGGAGGACGCTTGCGAAGCCGTCGGCGCCCGCCTGGAGGAAAACGAAAGAAGCGGCGATATCGACGTCATGCTCGACGGCGGACTACTGATCTCCCTCGGCACCAAACGCCGCAGCATGGTCATCCGCCTGATGGGCTGTGAGGGTTGCCTCAACCTGATCGAGGCGATGCAGGGTTCGGACCTGCCGGCATTTGTCGGCGATCTGCCGCTGATCATGGTTAAATCCGGATAATCGATCAGAAATTTTCGGATCACCACTATCGCCGGGGAGATTCGCCCGGCCTTCATTGTTCTGGTAAGATTAGTCCTCCGGTCATGTAGGGAGATCCGCCCTAAATCGATCGGGGAATCGGAGAATGTGTTCGGTGTTCCGAGAGCCGAGTTCGTCATCTTCAGGTGACGCATAAACTCGTTGTCAGTCGTGCTAACGCCTTAAAATCAAACAATAAA
>CAYOAD010000252.1:0-4933 GCA_964401845.1 uncultured Rhodospirillaceae bacterium
AGATCCTCCCATTGGAAACAGGATCAAATGTCCCAAATGTTTTGATGACGGACAGAGGAATGGTACGGCATGCCGCGAGAACAGGTTATCGGCACCACCATGTACGATCACCTGGCGAAGGATGAAGCTGACACCTATGCGGCGGAAGAACGTAAGGCGGCTGAGAAAAAGGCACCTGTCAGTCGGGAGTTTTATGCCGGATGGCCTGATGGCGTGAAACGAAATGCCATCGTGATCCGATTTCCCGTGTTTGACGAAGCGGGCAATATCGTGGCTCGTGGCGTCAGCGGGCGGGATGTCAGTGAACTCAGACGAACCGAGGCGATCGCCTCGGAGGCACAGGAACGGTTAGTCAACGCTCTGAATGCTTTCCCCGAAGCGGTGGTGATGTATGACGCCAACGATCGCCTGATATTTCAGAATACCAACTACAGAATCTTTTTTGCTGAGTATTTCGACCGCGATCCCATTGGCATGAGTTTCGAGGAAATTTTGCGCGTGAGCGCGGACCGTGGATATGTACCGGAAGCTGAGGGACGGTTGGAAGAGTGGGTTCGGGAACGAATGGAGCAGCACCGCAAAAAGGAAAGCCCGATCCGATTCCGACGTCTACGGGATACGGAAATTTGGCTGGACCAATACGATATTGAAACGCCCGATGGTGGCTCAATGGTGTTCTACATGAATGCCACCGAGCAGCAGCATAAGGACGACCTACTACGTCAGGCGCAAAAGATGGAAGCGGTGGGTCAACTTACCGGAGGTGTGGCACACGATTTCAATAATCTCATGGCTGTAATGCTGGGAAATGCCGAAATTCTTGAGAGCCGTATTGGCGATGACGACAATGCTAGAAGAGCCGCTAATGCCATAATTCGGGCGGTAAATCGTGGAACATCCCTGACCCACCGGCTGTTGGCATTTTCGCGCAGACAGCCTTTGTCGCCGATTGTCGCGAATGCGAACGACCTAATTGCCGGCATCGCGGACATGCTTCGACGTACTTTAGGGGAGACAATTGACCTGAGGGTCGAAGACGCGCTGGACATCTGGCCCACCATGATTGATCCGCACCAGTTCGAGGACGCTCTGCTCAACCTTGCGATTAATGCCAGGGACGCCATGCCAAACGGCGGACAACTTATAATCGAAACCGCCAATGTCGTGCTGGATGAAACCTATGCGACGCAGCAGCAAGAAGTGACTCCCGGAGATTATGTGGAAGTGGCGGTGAGCGATACCGGCACCGGAATGCACCCCGAAACCTTAGACAAGGTTTTTGAGCCCTTCTTTACAACCAAGGATGTCGGGAAAGGCAGTGGTCTTGGCTTGAGCATGGTTTACGGATTTGTCAAGCAATCCAAGGGGCATGTGACGATCTACAGCGAGATTGGCCACGGCACGACGATCAAACTCTATCTGCCGCGATCCACGGAAAATGTTGTTCAAGAAGACGTCAATGTTGAGACCTTGAAGCATGAACCTGGATCCGAACGCATTCTCGTTGTGGAAGATGATCCGAACGTCCGGGAGATTCCGGTTAGCATCCTTCGTGATCAGGGCTACGAAGTTGTCGAAGCAAGCGATGGCGTGACGGCAATCAAGCTTCTAAAGGGTGGCCAACATTTTGATTTGCTGTTTTCGGATGTCGTATTGCCGGGTGGCCTGAACGGCGTAGAGATCGCAGAGGAAGCGAAACGCATACAGCCAAGCATCAAGGTGCTCTATACAACGGGTTACGCCGAGAACACCTTTGCGCAGGGAGGGCGGTTGGATCCGACCGCGACATTGGTCAACAAACCCTACCGGCGCGCGGAGCTGCTAGAAAAGGTACGCGCAATACTCGATAACGGTGACGCCGTGTGATGGGCGGTCGGTGCCAAAACGCGACATTCGAGCCATCCACTTTTCACGCCTAAATTTGTCGTCCCCGTATCGCTTATCTCCCACTATGCAGGGGGAAAGGCGCCGGCGTCTGCGTCCTCTTCACCCCATCAACAAGCCCGATTATTTTTTGGAATTTTGTAGTGTCTGCAGGACGGCGCTTTGGAGTACCATGGCCACCGTGACCACCAGAGCGCCCCGACGCGCCGGACCATAAGGGAGGAAGCAATGAAGATGAAGGCCGCCGTGCTGCGCCGGTTCGATGCGCCGCTGCCGTTCGCCGACAGCAAGCCAATCAGTATCGAAGAGGTCACCCTGGACCCTCCGGGTCCGAACGAGGTGCTGGTCAAGATCGGCGGCGCCGGTCTGTGCCATTCCGACCTCTCCGTGATGAACGGTTCGCGTCCCCGGCCGGAGCCGCTGGTGCTGGGGCACGAGGGCGCGGGATCGATCGTCGAGGTCGGATCCGCCATCACCGATGTCACCCCAGGCGACCATATTGTTTTCCAATTCAGTCCCAGCTGCGGGCGCTGTCGGCGCTGCATGGAGGGGCGGCCACAGGTATGCGAGGTTGGGGCCAAGGCCAAGGCGGCAGGCGATCTGATGGGCGGCGGCCGTCGTATCGTTGACGCCGACGGCACCCGTATCGCGCACCATACCGGCGTATCCTGCTTCGCCGAATACGCGGTCGCCGACCGCGGCTCGATCGTCGTCATCGACAAGGATCTGCCGCTGGACGAAGCCGCGCTGTTTGGCTGTGCGGTGATGACTGGCGTGGGCGCGATAATCAACACGGCACGCATCCTGCCCGGCGACACGGTCGCCGTCATCGGGCTCGGCGGGGTTGGCCTGAACGGCGTGCTGGGCGCCAAGCTGGCCGGCGCGGAAACGATCATCGCCATCGATATCGCCGATGACAAGCTGGGCCTGGCCCGCCAGATCGGCGCTACGCATACAATCAATGCATCGGACGCGAACCATGCCGAACAGGTGCGCGACCTGACGAACGGCGGGGTCGATTTCGCGGTCGATCTGGCCGGCGTCATCCCGGCCATGAAGACGGCCTACGATATCACGCGCTATGGCGGGACCGTCGTGACCGCCGGTCTGTCCCCCTCGACGGCCGAATTCTCCTTTATCCAGAGCAATCTCGTCGCCGAGGAGAAGGCGATTAAGGGCAGCTATATGGGCTCTTGCGTGCCGGTACGCGACATCCCGCGCTTTATCAGCTTGTACCGCCAGGGCCGGTTGCCGATCGACAGGCTGATTGGCCGCCAGGTCGGGCTTGATGATTTGAACGAAGGCTTCGACCGGCTACAGAACGGCGAGGCGATCCGCCAGATCTGCGTTCCCCACGGTGACGCGTGACGAAGCGGGGGTTAGCTTCAGGCTACTAACGCTCTAGATTTTGTCGTCAACACGATAAGTTGCACGCAATCTGTCGCGCAGCTCGGTCTTCATAAATTTTCCGAGCGCGTTTCGCGGCAACTCATCGGCAAATTCCACCGCATCGGGACACTTGAAATGAGCCAAACGATCGCGGCAGAACGCGATCAGTTCCTCCGCCGAGACGTCCGCATCGGCCTGCTTGATGATAAAGGCGTGCACCTTCTCGCCCCATTCCTTGTCAGGGCGGCCGACGACGACCGCTTCGGCCACGGCCGGGTGCCAGTAGAGCACCTCCTCGACCTCGCGGCCCGAGATATTGGCGCCGCCGCTGATGATGATGTCTTTCTTGCGATCGACGACGTATAGGAAGCCTTCTTCATCGAAGCGTCCAATATCGCCCGAGTAGAGCCAGCCCTCTTTGATCGTCTCCTCCGTCAACGCTGGGTCATGCCAATAACCCGATGTCAAAAGCTGCCCACGAAAAACGATTTCACCAGCCTCGCCCGTAGGTACCGTTCGCCCATCATCATCGACGACCCGTATTTCCGATGCAAACACAGGCCGGCCGCAAGAGGCTAGGAGACCTCCGTCGCCGGCCAGCGCCGCCGCGTGATCCGCCTTGGTGAGGACGGTCGCTAGGGAAGAGACTTCCGTCATGCCGTAGCCTTGCACCAGGATGTTGCCAAAGACCTGATGCAACCGTTCGACCCGCTCCCGCGGCATGGGGGCCGAGCCGTAGCCGATGGTCAGGAGGCTCGAAAGATCAACGCCGCCGAGCCCCTCATACTCAAGCACCCGAAACAGCATCGTTGGTACCAAATGGCAATGGGTGATGCTTTCGCTTTCAACCCAACCCAACCAACGCTCAGCGGAAAAACCGCGCGCGTCATCCAGCACGACCGTGGCACCCACCATCCAGGCCGGAATGTAAAACATATTGAAGGAGGCGACGGAGTTGTGTGGATAGACCATCAACAGGTGGCTATCGGCATCGATCTCGTAGTGGTGCACCGCGACCGGAGCGTGAATGGCCGATTGCCGCTGTTGGTAGAGCGCACCTTTCGCGGCTCCGGTGGTGCCGGAGGTATAGACGATCATGAAATTGTCATCATCGAGTATGTCAACTTCCGGTTCGGCCCCACTTTGGTCGTTGATCCAAGCTTCGTATTCCGAGTCAGGCTCGCCAGGGGCAACGGGAATTACATGATCGAGGACAGGGCAATCGCCAATATCGTCGAGTTTGTTTACGTACTCCCGGTCGATCAACAATGTACGGGCGCCGCTATGGTGCAGGATCTCGCCAATCTCGCGCGCGGAGAGCCGAACATTGATAGGCACATGAACGAAACCGCCCTTGGCCGCGGCGGCGGCGGCCTCGACCGCTTCGGTGGTATTGTTAAGTAGCACCGCGATCCGATCGCCCTTAACCAGGCCAAGTGCCTGTATAGCGTGCACCTGGCGATTGGCGCGGGCGTTGAATTCGGCGTAGGTAAGGCGCCGCTGTTTTGAGATCAGGGCCTCTTTATCGCCATGCCAGTGCGCGGCGCGGCGAATCCATTCCGCGACTGTCATACCGCAAGCCGTCCGGCGCCCTAAGCCCGCGTCACCACCAGCGAAGCGTTCTGACCGCCAAAGCCAAAGCCGTTAACCTGCATGGTGT
>CAYOAD010000253.1:0-4878 GCA_964401845.1 uncultured Rhodospirillaceae bacterium
GTTCTGAACTCCCTGTGGCATGAAGATATTTGTCTCCCGTTATGGCAGACGGGTGCTTGCGGGGCAAGAGGCGTCACGCTAAACAAGTCTGCAATGACTGATGTTTTGAAAATTGCACTGGCGCAACTCAACCCCTGCGTGGGGGATCTGGCCGGAAATGCCGATCTGGTCCGTCAGGCGCGTGCGGAAGCCGCCAAGACCGGTGCCGATCTGGTGTTGACTTCGGAGCTCATGTTGGTCGGGTATCCGCCCGAGGATCTTGTTTTGAAACCGTCGTTTCTCGACGCGGTCGAGGAAACGGTATCGGCGCTAGCGGCGGACACCGCCGACGGTGGCCCCGCCGTTCTGCTCGGGACCCCGTGGCGCGGCGATCCCCATCGTGGCGGCGGGCCGGCTTACAATGCCGTCCTCCTGCTGACCGATGGGCGCGTGAGCGAGGTGCGGCAAAAGGCGGATCTGCCCAATTACGGCGTTTTTGACGAAAAAAGGGTCTTCGCCGCCGGCGCCCTGCCCAACCCCATAGAATTCAAGGGCGTCAAACTCGGCGTTCTGATTTGCGAGGACATGTGGACACCCGCCGCCGCCGCCGCCCTTCATCAGGCGGGCGCTGAATTTCTTCTGGTGCCCAACGGATCGCCTTTTGAAAGCGGAAAAACCGGAACGCGGTACGATCTGGCGGCTGATCGCGTGTCGGAGACTGGATTGGGGCTCGCCTACCTCAATCAGGTTGGCGGCCAGGACGAACTGGTGTTTGACGGCGCATCGTTCATCGTCAATCCCGATGGCTCCATCGCCATGTCGATGCCTCCCTGGCGCGAAGCGGTTGTAGCGACGACCTGGCGACGTGGCGCGGACGGTTGGACCTGCGATCCCGGTCCACAAGTTCTCCCCGAGGATCCGCTTCAAAGTATCTGGCAGGCGATGGTCGTGGGTCTCAGGGACTACGTCCGCAAAAACAGGTTTCCCGGCGTTGTTCTCGGCATGTCAGGCGGCATCGATTCGGCCTTGTCGGCGGCTGTCGCGGTGGACGCCCTGGGCGCCGGCCAGGTGCATTGCGTCATGATGCCGTCGCGCTATACGGGGGACGAGAGCATCAACGACGCCACGGAATGCGCCGAAGCTTTAGGCGCGCGTATCGATACCGTCGCGATCAAACCGGCGGTCGGCACCTATTCGGACATGCTGGCTGAATTGTTCGCCGGCCGCGATGCCGATACCACCGAGGAAAACATCCAGGCCCGCATTCGCGCCGTCACGCTGATGGCCTTGAGTAACAAGTTCGGCACCATGTTGCTCACTACCGGCAACAAATCGGAAATGTCGGTTGGCTATGCAACCCTTTATGGTGACATGTGCGGCGGCTATTCCGTCCTGAAGGACGTTTACAAAACGACCGTCTTCGAACTGGCAAAATGGCGCAACGGTCACGTCCCGGAAGGTGTTGCGGGGCCGAGCGGTGAAGTCATCCCGGTCAACATCATCGACAAGCCGCCCAGCGCTGAACTCAAAGACGATCAGACCGACCAGGACACCTTGCCGCCTTATGACCAGCTCGACGACATGTTGATGTGTCTTGTTGAGGAGGAGATGGCGTTCGAGGATATCGTCGCCCGAGGGCATTCACCCGAAGACGTGGCCCGGATCGAACATCTGCTCTACATCGCCGAATACAAACGTCGCCAGGCCCCGCCCGGCGTAAAAATCGGCGGGCGCAACTTTGGCCGCGACCGGCGTTATCCGATTACCAACGGCTTCCGCGACGCGGCCAAGGGGTCAAAATGAAAACGGACCACGGCCGGCGCGCCATGGACCTTGGGAAAAGAACGTGATATCGCTATCCGCTGTACGCGGAGCGGATATGGTTCGCCCGTTGGATTATCTTTGTTGATCATCAAAAATCGTTGAATTTCAAAGATTTACACCCACATAGGACGGCAACCGAGGCGTTCCATTGGCACTCGTTCTTTATAATACGCAGGCGCGTGAAAAGCAGCCTTTCGAACCCTTGACCCCGGGGCGGGTCGGTATGTACGTCTGCGGGCCGACCGTGTACGACTATGCACACGTCGGCAACGCGCGGCCAAATATCGTTTTCGACGTGCTCTACCGTCTTCTGAAGTCGACCTATGACCATGTGCGATACGTCCGCAACATTACGGACGTGGAGGACAAGATCATCGTTGCTGCCGAGGAATCGGGCGAAACCATCGAGCAGGTGACCAGCCGCACCACACGCGCCTTTCACGAGGACATGGCGGTGCTCGGCGTCGAAGAGCCGGATATCGAGCCGCGCGCCACCGACCACATCCCACAAATGATCTCGATGATCGAAAAGCTGATCGCAAAGGATCATGCCTACGAAGCAGAAGGGCACGTCCTATTCGCGGTGAAATCGGATGACCACTATGGCGAACTGTCTGGGCGCAACCGCGATGAAATGATCGCGGGCGCCCGTGTCGAAGTCGCGCCTTACAAAAAGGATCCCGCGGACTTCGTGCTGTGGAAACCCAGTACCGACGACCAGCCGGGTTGGGACAGTCCGTGGGGGCGGGGGCGGCCGGGCTGGCATATCGAGTGCTCGGCGATGTCCCGGGAATACCTCGGCCTGACGTTCGACATCCACGGCGGCGGCCGGGATTTGGTTTTCCCCCATCACGAGAACGAGCGCGCCCAGTCAGTGTGCGCCCATGACGGTTCGCCCTTCGTGCGCTATTGGGTGCATAACGGCTTCGTCACCGTCGAGGGCGAGAAGATGTCGAAATCGATCGGCAATATCCTGGCCGTTCGCGACATCCTGGCGAAATTCCCAGGCGAGGCGGTACGGCTCAACATGCTGAGCACGCACTACCGCCAGCCGCTGGACTGGACCACGGAAGGGGTGGAGCGGGCCAGGAAAAGCCTGGACCGTTGGTACCGGGCCGCCGGTGATGCCGCCGCGGAAGAAAGTCCACGCGTCCGCGAAGCGATCGAAGACGACCTTAATTCGCCGCGGGCGATTGCCGTTTTGCACGAGCTTGCGGACGCCGCTCTGACGGGTGATGTGGCCGCGGCCGCCCAACTCAAGGGTGGTGCCCAATTGCTGGGCCTTCTGGCCCAGACGGAAGCCGCCTGGTTCCAGGATGGCGGCCAGGACGACATCGATATTTCGTTCATGCAACACTTGCGCGTTCCACTGCCGGAAATCGCCGACCGGATCAACGCGCGCGTCGACGAGGCAGTGGACAAGTGGGATGATATGACGCCGGAACAGCAACGATCGATCCACGAATTGTGCGTAAAATTGCTGATCGACTATCGGACGCTGGCCCGTGAACACAAGGAATTCTCGGTGGCCGATTCCATCCGTGATGTCCTGGAGGAAGCAGGAATATTACTCGAAGACGGGCCATCCGGCACCACTTGGCGCCGGGTCGGTTAGGGATACGATCGATGGCAAAGGAACACCTCTACCTTTTCGATACGACCCTGCGTGACGGCAACCAGACACAGGGAGTGGATTTTTCCCTTGAGGACAAGCGGCTCATTGCGGCTGCGCTGGACGACCTCGGCATTGACTACATCGAAGGTGGCTGGCCGGGCGCCAACCAGACCGACACGGCTCTTTTCGAGGATCGGCCGAAATTCAAGCATGCAAAGCTCACCTCGTTCGGCATGACCCGCCGCGCCGGCCGCAGCGCCGCTAACGATCCGGGGCTGGTGACCGTTATCGATGCCGACGTCGACGCGGTGTGTCTGTTCGGCAAGACTTGGGATTACCAGGCCGAGGTGGCATTGGGCATCGAGCTTGACGAAGCGGTGGACCTGATCGGCGACAGCGTTGCAGCAGCGGTTGAGCGTGCCGGTGAGGCGTTATTTGACGCCGAGCATTTCTTTGACGGCTTCAAATCCAATCCCGAATTCTCTCTGAACTGCATCAAATCGGCCTACGAAAACGGCGCTCGCTGGATCGTCTTGTGCGACACCAACGGCGGCAACCTGCCGCATGAAATCGACCATATCGTACGGGAGGTTTCGCAATACGTCCCCGGCGATCACCTCGGTATCCACGCTCACAACGACACGGAAAACGCCGTGGCGAACACGTTGGCCGCCGTCAATGCAGGTGTGCGGCACATCCAGGGCAGCCTGAACGGCCTCGGCGAACGCTGCGGCAACGCCAATCTGACATCGCTGATCCCGACGCTTGTTTTGAAATCGGAGTTCGCCGACAGGTTTGAGACCAGCGTCGGCGAGGAGGGGTTGAAGCATCTCACCCACACATCGCGATTGCTTGACGAACTGCTCAACCGCGCACCCAACCCCCACGCGGCCTATGTCGGCTCCGCCGCGTTCGCCCATAAGGGCGGCGTGCACGGCTCCGCCGTCCTCAAGGATCCACGGACCTACGAGCACGTGCCGCCTGAGACCGTGGGCAACCAACGCCACGTCCTGATATCCGATCAGGCCGGGAAGGCGAACGTGCTGATGCAGTTGAAAGACATCGGTATCGAGGTCGAAGCCGATGACAAGCGCATCCTGGCGCTGGTCGAGGAAGTCAAGGAACGGGAATTCCAGGGCTACACCTACGACGGCGCCGAGGCCAGTTTTGAGTTGATGGCGCGCCGCGCTTTGGGCGAGGTGCCAAGTTACTTCGAGGTCGAAAGCTTCCGCGTGATGGTCGAACGCCGCCATAACGCCAAGGGCGAACTGGTCACGGTTGCCGAGGCGACGGTGAAAATCAACATCGACGGTGAAACCCTCATGTCGGCGGGCGAGGGCAACGGTCCGGTGAACGCGCTGGACGACGCCCTGCGCAAAGATCTCGGCAAGTATTCCAGTTATATCGATGATCTGGAGCTGGCCGACTACAAGGTGCGGATCCTGACCCCCGGCGAGGGC
>CAYOAD010000254.1:0-4821 GCA_964401845.1 uncultured Rhodospirillaceae bacterium
ATCAGGAGTGCCGGAATCGAAGCAACGCCAAGGAACGTGAGGATGCTTGGATGAAGAAAGACGGCGGCGGTACTCATTGCTTAACGCGTTGCCTCGCAATATGGCCTGGTGGATTGGAGTGTCTACGAATTACTCCACAAGTTTCTGGACTAGCTTATTTGATCACCGCTCTGTTTCAGGGAAATGTCATATCGACGTAAATTTGTTTCTGATGTGTAAGTTTTGATATCTCCTCCTGAAGACGCCCGGAGGGGCGAAAAGCCGATTCACCTACCCGTTTCGATTTGATACAATTCCAGCGCTATTTCGGCCCGCTTCCGATTGTGGGGGCCGGTGATTCAATTTTGCCCGGGAGGCATCCTTGTCAGATTCGAAATTCAGATTGGTGACCCGCAGCGATTTCGACGGCCTGGCCTGTGCCGTTTTTTTTTAAAGAACTCGACATGATCGACGACATCAAGTTCGTTCACCCCAAGGATATGCAGGACGGCAAGGTCGACATCACCGACAACGACATCACCACCAACCTGCCTTACGTTCCCGGCTGCCATCTGGCTTTCGACCATCATTTGAGCGAAACCATCCGGGCGGGGGAAGCCAAACCGGACAATCACATCATCGACGCAGCGGCGCCCTCGGCGGCGCGTGTGGTTTACGACCACTACGGCGGAAAAGAGGCCTTCCCCACGGTCGACGACGACCTCATGACGGCGGTGGACAAAAGCGATTCGGCGCAATTCTCGAAAGCCGAAATCCTCGATCCCCAGGGCTGGGATTTGCTTAATTTCCTGATGGATTCGCGCACCGGACTCGGTCGCTTTCGCGAATTCCGGGTGTCCAACTACGACCTGATGATGGAACTCATCGATTACTGCCGCAACCACAGCATCGACGAAATTCTCAAGCTGCCGGACGTCGAGGAACGCGTCACGCTCTACATGGAGCACGACCGCAAGTTCCGCGACCAGCTCGACGGCTGTTCAACGGTGCACGGCAATCTCGTGGTTTTGGATTTGCGGGACCAGGAAACGATCTACGCCGGCAACCGTTTCATGATTTACGCCATGTTCCCCGAGTGCAACATTTCGATCCACGAGATGTGGGGCCTTAAGCAGCAGAACACGGTTTTCGCCATCGGCAAATCGATCCTCGACCGCAGCTCCAACACCAACGTCGGGGAGCTTTGCCTCTCATACGGCGGCGGCGGCCACATCGCCGCCGGCACCTGCCAGGTCGAAAACGATCAGGCGGACAGGGTGCTGGGCGAACTGATCGAAAAAATCACCGCCGACGGCTAATCATTGTTTGCAGACGGAGTCAGGGGTGCGGTCTGCGCCCCTGTTCCTTATTCTGCCGCCTCGCGGGTGATGTGCGCGCCTTGATATTCGGCCAGCAACGCCTGTTGCTTTGCCTCGGCTTGCTCGATATTGGCCGATTTCACCGGGCCGTAACCGCGTATCATTTCGGGCACCGCGGCAATTTCGGCGGCCAGTTCCAGCTTGGCCGGCGTCAACCCGTCCAGAAGGTCGCCAATGGTGCGCTCGTAATCCCGGATCAGCCGGCGTTCAACCCGCCGCTCCTCCTGATATCCGAACGGGTCGAAGGCTGTGCCGCGCAAACTTTTCCAGCCGGCCAGAAAACGCAACGCCGGCACCATCCAGGCGCCGAATTTCTTCTTGCCGGGCCGGCCCACGCTGTCGACGCCGGTGGCCAGGAACGGCGGCGCCATGTGGAAGTTCAATTTGAAATCGCCCTCAAAGCGTTCCTCCAGTTCCTCAAGGAAGCCGGTTTGCGTGTAGAGGCGGGCAACCTCGTATTCGTCCTTATACGCCATCAATCGATAGAGTGACCGTGCGACGGCTTCGCGCAGTACTTCCGAGCCCGGCTGAAGCTGCATTTCCGCCGCGCTTACTCGGTTGACTGTTTCCAGGTACCGGTTGGCATAGGCCTGATCCTGATAGGCCGTCAGGTCCTTGGCGCGGCTGGAAATCAACGTCTCGACGGTATCCTCGGACACCGGTCCCGAAGGCGCTCCCCAAGCCACCTTTTCGAGGGCGTCGGCGTCGTGCGCCGCCAATCGGCCCCAGGCGAAGCTGGCTTTGTTTTCGTCGGCCGACCGTCCCATCATTTCGATGGCTTCCATCAGGGAGCTTTCCTTGAGCGGCACCGCGCCCATCTGGAAGGCATAGCCCAGCAGGAATATATTGGCGGCGATGGAATCGCCGATCAGCGATTCGCTCAAGGTCTTGGCCGGCACGTAATGGGTGCGGCCCTCGCCCGACGCCAGTTCCAAGCGGCGGCGCAGTTCGTCCTCGTCCAGCCGGAATGCCGGATCGTTGACCGAGGCGGCCACCGGCAGCACGTTGGCGTTGATCACCGCCCTGGTCACGTCGGGCCGCATCGCCTTCAACACGGTGGGGCTTGCGCCCACCACCATGTCGCCCGCGACCAGAAGATCGGCTCCGCCGAGCGGCAGGCGGGCGGCCAGCTTTTCGCCGGCGTTAGCCGAAATGCGGACGTGCGTCAGCACGCTGCCGCCTTTCTGCGCCATGCCCGTAAAGTCCAGCACCGAGATGCCGCGGCCTTCGATGTGGGCGGCCAGGCCGAGCAATTGGCCAACCGTCACGACACCGGTTCCGCCGACACCGGCGACCATGATGCCGTAAGGCCTGTCCAGAGCCGGCAGTTCCGGCATGGGCAAATCCGTCGGCACGGGCGTTGTCGATTTGGCTTTGCGGCGCGGCTTGGCGCCGTCAAGCGTAACCAGCGCCGGACAAAAGCCCTCGAGGCAGGAAAAATCCTTGTTGCAGGCGGACTGGTCGATCATCCGCTTGACGCCGTAGGGCGTCGGCACCGGCATCACCGACAGGCAGTTTGATTGCGTCGAACAATCGCCGCAGCCTTCGCAGACGGCCTTGTTAATGTAAACCCGGCGTTGCGGGTCGGGTTCCTCGCCGCGGCGGCGGCGGCGGCGCAATTCGGCGGCACAGGTCTGGTCGTAGATGATGGCGGAAACGCCTTTGATCTTGCGGAAGGACTTCTGCAAATCATCCAGGCGGTCGCGGTGATGGACGCTGACGCCGGCGGGAAACTTTGTCCCGGCGGGATACTTCGAGGGATCGTCGGCCACGATGACGATTTGCTCGACGCCCTCGGCGCGTACCTGTTCGGCCAGTTTCGGCACGGTTAGCTGGCCTTCCAGCTTCTGGCCGCCGGTCATGGCCACGGCATCGTTGAACAGGATCTTGAAGGTCATGTTCGATTTGGCTGCAATGGCCTGTCGCAAACCGAGAATGCCTGAATGGACGTAGGTTCCGTCGCCCAGATTCTGGAAGATGTGGTCGTAGTCGACGAACGGCGCCATGCCGACCCAGTTCACGCCCTCGCCGCCCATGTGCATGATGCCGAAGGTGTTGCGGTTCATACCCATGGCCATCAGGTGGCAGCCGGTTCCGGCCAGCGCGCGGCTGCCCTCCGGCACCTTGGTGGAGCGGTTGTGGGGACAGCCCGAACAGAAATAAGGCGGGCGGTCGACCACGGCGGCCAGGGGACTGTCGGCGTCGCGCGCTTTCAGCATGGCGAGATAGCGCTGCGCCGAGGGCGTATCCAACGTCTCGCCCAGGAACCGCATCAGGGCGCGGGCGATGTCGGCGCCGTCGATCTCGCCGTTGGCGGCGATCAACGTCTCACCGTTGAGATCCGTCTTCCCGACCACGGTCGGGCGTTGGCCGTCGGGCAGGCCGTAGAGCAATTCCTTGATCTGGCTTTCGACGAAGGCGCGTTTTTCCTCGACCACCAGAATCTTGTCCAGGCCGTCGGCAAACTCGGCGACGCCCTGCGGTTCCAACGGCCACGACATGCCGATCTTGAAGATGCGCAGGCCGATCCGCGCCGCTTCCGCTTCGTCGAGGCCGAGGTCGGCCAAGGCCTGGCGCAGATAGAGGTAGGCCTTGCCGGTGGCCGCAATGCCGATCTTGGCGTTCGGGGTGTCGCCGACGATGCGGTTGATGCCGTTGGCCCGGGCAAAAGCCATGGCCGCCGGAATTTTGACCTGTTGGTTGCGCACTTCCTGGGCCAGAGGAGGATCGGGCAGGCGGATGTTCGCGCCATCCGCGGGCATCTCGAAATCGTTGGGAATGACGAAGCCGGGATGGTTCCGATCGATGGCGATGGAGGCCGAGGATTCGACGGTTTCGGAGACCGCCTTGAAACCGACCCAGGCGCCTGAATAACGCGAGAGCGCCAGGCCGAACAGGCCGAATTCGAGATATTCCTGAACGCTGGAGGGATGCAGCACCGGCATCATCCACGACGCCATCAGCTGCTCGCACTGATGCGCCTGGCTCGATGAAACAGCGCCGTGATCGTCGCCGACCACCACAAGTGCGCCGCCGTGTGGCGCGCTGCCGTAGGAGGTCGCGTGTTTCAAGGCATCGCTTGCGCGGTCGAGGCCCGGCCCCTTGCCGTACCACATGCCGAAGACGCCATCGACGTTGGCGTCAACGGAAAGCGGCGCCTGCTGGGTGCCGATCACTGCCGTCGCCGCAAGTTCCTCGTTGATGGCGGGCTGGAAGATGATGCCGTTGTCGGCCAGAAATTCCTTTTGCCGCGACAGTTCGCGGTCCAGTTCCCCCAGCGGCGAGCCCTGATAGCCGGAAGCAAAACCCTTGGTATTGAGCCCGGCGGCTTCGTCGCGCCGTTTCTGTTCCAGGAGAATGCGGACAAGGGCCTGGACGCCCGTCATGTAGGTCCGTTCCTGTTCGGATTCGCGTTCAGGCGTGCCGGAAATTTCTTGATTCGACATATTTTCTCCACCTCATT
>CAYOAD010000255.1:0-4812 GCA_964401845.1 uncultured Rhodospirillaceae bacterium
AAACGGCGAAACCCAGATACCGCCGACCTTCAACATGTCGTCCGAGCGGCCGCTGTAGACGAAATAGCCGTCAGGGTCCTGCGTGTACTTGTCGCCGGTACGCGTCCAGGCGCCCTGGAAGGTGCCGGTGCTTTTTTCGCGGTTGTTGAAGTAGCACACCGCGGTCGAGGGGCCCTTGACCAGCAGTTCGCCGATTTCTCCCTCGGCGACCGGCTGGTCGTCCTCGTCGACCAGTTTGAGCTCGTAACCGGGCACCGCCTTGCCCGAGGTGCCGTAGCGCAGGTCTTCGAGCGAATTGGAGAGAAAGATATGGAGCATCTCGGTGGAGCCCAGGCCGTCGAGGATATCGACGCCGAAGCGATCCTTCCAGCGCTCGGCGATGTCTTCAGGCAAAGCCTCCCCCGCCGAAACACACGCACGAAGCCGGTCCGAGCCGTTTTCCTTCGTGCAGTTCTCGTCCGCCAGCATGGCGCCGTAAAGCGTCGGCACGCCGTAGTAGATGGTCGGGTTGTGCTCTTTCAGCCGCGCCATGACGCTGTCGGGCGTCGGGCGTTCGTCCATCAGCACGGCGGTGGCGCCGACATGCAGCGGAAAGCTCATGCCGTTGCCCAAGCCATAGGCGAAAAAGAGCTTGGCGGCCGAGAACACGACGTCGTCCTCACGGATGCCCAGCACGCCCTCGCCATAGAGGGCGGCGGTGTTGACCAGATCGCTTTGCAAGTGAACGGCGCCCTTGGGCGCACCGGTGGAACCCGATGAATAGAGCCAGAAACCGGCGTCATCAGCCACCGTCGCCGCGGCTTCCAACTTGTCTGACACATTTTCTAAGAGGTCATCCAGCACCGCGTGACCGCAGTCGGCCGCGCCCGGACCGGAGACAACAACGTGCTCAAGATGGGGCGATTGGTCGATTAAGGGTGCGAATTTTTCGTACAGTGCGCTGGAGACGATCAACACCTTGGCGCGCGAATCGCCCAGCATGTATTCGTAATCCTTGGTCGTGAGCAGCGTATTGACCGCCACGGGCACAACGCCGGCCTTCATGGCGCCGAAGAAGACGGCGGGAAAATCGATGGTGTCGAGCAGGCACATGAGAACGCGCTGCTCCATCACCACGCCCAAATCCTTCAACATATTGCCGGCCCGGTTGGTGCGTGCCGCCAGGTCGGCAAAGGTGTGCTCTCCGTTGACGTCGATAAACGCCACCTTGTCACCGCGCCCCTGCGCCAAGTGCCGGTCCACGAAATCCGTCGCCGCATTGTACGCGCGGGGAACGGAGACCGTCGGCGGCGTCGTCGAAAGGTCGATTTGGGTGTAGCTGGCGTCTGACATTTGGGGGAACTCCCGCTGCGACGGCTTCCGGCCGCCAATTCATCGGCTGCAATATTATGCATCCGCGGTTACAATTTTTCTCGACAGGCACTATAATGCATTTTTCCCCTTGTAGACAACAAGGGCCGCGCCACATTTCCACCGCTGTGAAACTGCTGGCGAGAGACGGGGGCGAACGACGGCGATGAGCGAAACCATCCAGAGGGACCGGGAAGACACCGGCGGCACGGAAGCGTTCCTGGCGGAGCTTGGCCAGCGCGTTCGGACGGCGCGGGCGCAGCGCGGCATGACGCGCAAAATCCTGGCCCGTGATTCCGGTGTTTCCGAACGCTACCTCGCCCAGTTGGAGAACGGTCAAGGCAACATATCCATTGCCCTGCTGCGCCAGGTCGCGCTGGCCATGAACGTCGAAGTCTCCGACCTGGTTCGCGAGGGCGGCGACTGGCCGTCCGAGATCCACCTGATCATCGAACGCCTTCTCCAGCTTCGCGGGGAGGATCTGGGACGGGCCCACCGGCTCATTTCGGAGAACTTCGGCAGCTCCGGGGAACCGGTCCGGAGGGTCGCTTTGATCGGCTTAAGAGGATCTGGAAAAAGTACATTAGGACAATTGCTTGGAGCGCATTTCTCAGTTCCAACATTAGAATTGGCACAGGAAATTGAGAAAGACGCGGGCATGAGCGCCAACGAAATATTCTCGTTGTCCGGGCAGGCCGGATATCGCCGCCACGAACGCCGTGCGCTGGAATCCGTTTTGGAAGCCAACGACCGCGCCGTCATCGCCACGGGCGGCGGACTGGTGGCGGAGGCCGCGACCTACGATCTTCTGCTGAGTTCCTGTTTTACGGTTTGGCTCAAAGCCTCGCCGGCCGAGCATATGAGCCGCGTAATCGCCCAGGGCGACCACCGCCCGATGGCCGACAACGACGAAGCAATGGAGGATCTGCGGCGCATACTGGATGGCCGCGAAGCCCTCCACCGGCGCGCGGACGCCACGCTCGACACCTCGGGCCGCAGTATTGATGACTGCCTGGTCGAACTCGTTCAGATATGCCGGGACACCCTGGATACCGAAGCCGAACAGACCGGCATCACGTCTTAGGAAAAATAGTGCTTGCTGTTTTCGAAATATGAATTATATTTCCTAATTGAGATTTAGAATAGTTGCGATGTGCACTTGAGAAGCACGCCCTATTCCGACAAGGGAAGGCCATCAGAATGATCGATTTTCGCACCTCGCCCGACCGTTACAAGCACTGGAAGCTCAGCATCGACGGCAACGTGGCGACGCTTGCCATGGACGTCGACGAAAACGGCGGACTGGTTCCCGGCTACGAGCTCAAACTCAATTCCTATGACCTCGGGGTCGACATCGAGCTCTTCGACGCCATCCAGCGTCTGCGCTTCGAGCACCCCGAAGTCGGCGCCGTAGTCGTCACCTCGGCCAAGGACAGGGTCTTCTGCGCCGGCGCCAACATCAAGATGCTGGGCGGCTCGAGCCACGGTCATAAGGTGAACTTCTGCAAATTCACCAATGAAACGCGCAATTCCATCGAGGACGCCTCGGACAATTCCGGCCAGCGCTACATCACTGCGGTCAACGGTCCCTGCGCCGGGGGCGGTTACGAATTGGCGCTCGCCACTGACTACATCGTGCTGGCGGACGACGGCAACACCTCGGTTTCCCTCCCCGAAGTACCGCTCCTGGCGGTGCTTCCCGGAACCGGCGGCCTCACCCGCCTGGTCGACAAGCGTATGGTGCGCCGCGACCGGGCCGATTTCTTCTGCACTATCGAGGAAGGCATCAAGGGCAAGCGAGCCGTACAGTGGAACTTGGTGGACGACACCATCCCCTCCTCCCGCCTGATGGAGCACGTCGCCGAATTCGCCGCCGCCGAAGCCGCCAAGTCCGACCGGCCGGCCGACGCCAAGGGCGTCGAGATGACACCGATCGATCGGACCATCGACGGCGATCAGATGACCTACGATACCGTCAGCGTCGAGATCGACCGGACCCTGCGCGCCGCCAACATCACCGTCAAAGCCCCGGACGCGGCTCCGCCGCAGGATGCTGCGGCGATCCTGGCAGAGGGCGCCGACTTCTGGCCTTTCAAATTCGCCCGGGAGTTCGACGACGCCATGCTGCATCTCCGCACCAACGAGGCTGAGATCGGCACCTGGGTAATCCGCACCGAAGGCGATGCAGACAACGTTGCCGCCGCCGACGCGGCGTTGGAAGCCAATCAGGATGACTGGTTCGTGCGTGAGGTCCGCCTATTCATCAAACGCACGCTGAAGCGTTTCGACCTTTCAGCCCGCACCCTGGTCGCGCTGATCGAGCCGGCCAGTTGCTTCACCGGCACGTTCCTGGAACTGGCGTTGGCCACCGACCGTTCCTTTATGCTGGACGGCCAGTTCGAGGGTGACAACCGGCCCGCCGCGACGCTGCGGCTGACGGACGTCAACTTCGGCGCCTATCCGATGTCCAACGGTCTGACCCGCCTCGAAAGCCGCTTCCTGGGCGAAACCGGTAAGGCCGAGGAACTCAAGGCCGAACTGGGCCGCGACATCGACGCCGAGGAAGCCGATGAAATCGGCCTGGTGACTTTCATTCCCGACGACATCGACTGGGAAGACGAAGTGCGCATTGCCCTTGAGGAGCGGGCCAATTTCTCGCCCGACGCTCTCACCGGCATGGAAGCCAGCCTGCGCTTCGCCGGTCCCGAAACCATGGAAACTAAAATCTTCGCACGGCTATCCGCGTGGCAGAACTGGATCTTCCAGCGCCCCAACGCGGTCGGCGCGGAAGGCGCCCTCAGCCTCTACGGTTCAGGCCAACGGCCCAATCTCGACAAAGGAAGAGTCTAATGAGCAGCATCGACTACAACGAGCGCATCCCCAACAACGTCAATCTTTCGGACAACCGCCGTCTGCAGCGTGCCCTCGAAGCCTGGCAACCTAAGTTCATCGACTGGTGGACCGAGATGGGTCCCGAGGGCTTCCAGGTCCAGGACATCTACCTCAGGACCGCCATCAACGTGACGCCCAAGGGCTGGGCCAACTTCGGCTACGTCAAAATGCCGGACTACCGTTGGGGCATCTTCCTGGCGGATCCGGAAGAAGACCGCCGCGTCAACTTCGGCGACCACAAGGGTGATCCGGCCTGGCAGGAAGTGCCGGGCGAATACCGCGCCGTGCTGCGCCGCCTGATTGTGACTCAGGGCGACACCGAGCCGGCCTCTGTCGAGCAGCAGCGTCTCTTGGGCGCCACCTGCCCCTCGCTCTATGACCTGCGTAACCTCTTCCAGGTCAATGTCGAGGAAGGTCGCCACCTCTGGGCCATGGTCTACCTGCTGGACGCCCACTTCGGCCGCGACGGCCGCGAGGAGGCCGAGGCCTTGTTGGAACGCCGCTCCGGCGATACCGACAAGCCGCGCATCCTGGGCGCCTTCAACGAAAAGACGCCGGACTGGCTGTCGT
>CAYOAD010000256.1:0-4793 GCA_964401845.1 uncultured Rhodospirillaceae bacterium
TCTTGTTGCGCGCCGCCTTGCGCTTGGCCATTTTTTCGGCGTGGCGCTTGTCGAGTTCTTTTTCCGTCTCGGATGATTTTGACGTCTCTTCGGTCATGATGCCTCCTTGCTGGTGCGGCTGGCGGCCGACAGATCGTTGAGGATGCCGTGGGTTGAATTAAGCCTTGGCCGCCAGAGGCCGCGTTCCTGGGCTTCCAGGAATTTATCCGCCATCTCCCGCAAGGCGTCGGGATTGTTGTCGGCAATGAATTCGCGCACCGCCTCGTCGCCGAGGTAGGCGTCGAACACCGCGTCGAAGTGATGGTCCTCCACGGCATGGGCGGTGGCGGCGAAGGCGAACATGTAATCGACCGTGGCGGCCATTTCAAAGGCGCCTTTGTAGCCGTGGCGCATGACGCCGGCTATCCACTTGGGGTTCACGACGCGGGCCCGCACCACGCGGGCGATCTCATCCTGGAGGGTCCTGACCTTGGGTGTCTCCGGCCGTGAATGATCGTTGTGGTAAACGCTGGGGGCGCTGCCTGAATGGACCTCGACGGCGGCGGCGAGGCCGCCCTCGAACTGATAGTAGTCGTCGGAATCCAACAGGTCGTGTTCGCGGTTGTCCTGGTTCTGCACCACCGCCTCAATTGCGCCGAGGCGGCGTTCGAACAGGCCGTGCTCGGCCTTGCCCTCCGTGCCGCCGCCGTAGGCGTAACCGCCCCAGGCAACATAGGCGCGGGCGAGATCGGCCTGGGTCTCCCAGCCTTTCTCGTCGATCAGCGCCTGCAGGCCCGCGCCGTAAGCGCCGGGTTTGGAACCGAACACCCGGTGGCCGGCGCGAGCGCGGGCGTCGTCTTGCGCCACGCCTTCGGCAACCAGGGCGGCGGCATCGCGCCGGACGCGCGCCGCCAGGGGATTGACGTCGTCGGGCTCGTCCAGGTCGGCGACGGCGCGGGCGGCGCTGTCGACCAGGTCCATCAGGCTGGGGAAGGCATCGCGGAAAAAGCCGGATACCCGCAACGTGATGTCGACGCGCGGCCGGTCGAGCATGTCGGCGGGCAGGATTTCGAATCCCGTGACGCGGCCCGAGGCGCCCTCCCAGGTCGGCTTCGCCCCCATGAGGGCCAGGGCCTGGGCGATGTCGTCGCCGCCGGTGCGCATGTTCGACGTGCCCCAGGCCGAAATCGCCATGCTGCGCGGCCAGGCGCCGTGGCTTTGCCGGTGATGGGCGACCAGCAGGTCCGCCGATTTCCAGCCCAGGTGCCAGGCGGCGGGCGTCGGTACCGTGCGGGTGTCGACCGAATAGAAATTTCGTCCCGTGGGCAGCACGTCGGGCCGGCCCCGCGTCGGCGCACCGGACGATCCCGGTTCGACGAAGCGGCCGTCCAATCCCGTCAGCAGGCCCGACATTTCAGCCGGACCACAACTTTCGACCATTGGCCGGAGCTCATCATCGACGTAGTCGAGAACGGCCCCCGTACGCGGCCAATCGCCGGGCAGGCCGGCCGCGCCCGAAACTAAATTCAAGGCCAGCAGTTCCAGCCGTTCAAGCGTATCGCCGATGCTGCGCCAGGGATCGTCGGAGACGGCGGCCAGAACTTCGGGGCGCGGACCCTGCCAGGGTGCGCCGAGTTCGCAGTCCAGGGGATCGAACCCGCCAAGTGCGGCATCTCCGGCCAGGGCGCGCAGGATGGAGGCCTCCGCCGCTTCGGCCCCGCGCGGCACCCGCACCAGAGCGACAAGCAGGGCGTCCAGCAGTCCGGCTTCGGGGGATTGGCCGAAGACATGCAGCCCGTCGCGGATCTGCATTTCCTTCAGCTCGCAAAGGTAATTGTCGAGTTTGGCCAGCGCCGTCGTCTCGTCGTCAACTTCGGCAATGCCGACGTCGCGGTCGAGGCCCAGCGTGGCGGCGGTCTCCAGTATCTGTTTGCCGAGGATGCGCAGGCGGCGGGGATCGACGCTGGCGGCCTCGTAGTATTCGTCGCACTTGGCCTCCAGGTCGCGCAAGGGACCGTAGGTTTCGGCCCGCGCCAGCGGCGGCGTCAGGTGATCGATGATGACGGCGCTGGAGCGCCGCTTGGCCTGTGTGCCCTCGCCGGGGTCGTTGACGATGAAGGGGTAGAGGTGTGGCAGCGCACCAAAGGCAGCTTCGGGGAAACAGTCTTCCGACAGCGCCAGTGCCTTGCCCGGCAGCCATTCGAGATTGCCGTGCTTGCCGACGTGGACGACCGCCTGGGCGCGGAACCCTTCGCGCAGCCAGCAGTAAAATGCGAGGTAGCCGTGCGGCGGCACCAGGTCGGGGTCGTGGTAGGTCTTGACCGGATCGATGTTGTAGCCGCGTGCCGGCTGCAGGCCGACGACGGCATTGCCGGCGCGGAACGCCGGGATGGCGAAAGCACCGCAATCAAGTTCACCGGGCCGGTAATAGGGATCGTCCTCCGGCGCGCCCCATTTCTCGCTCACCTTGTCCTGTACCGATTTGGGTAGGCGGGCAAAGAAGGCTGAATAATCGGCGAACGACAGTGTTTCGGAAATCTCACGCTGGCGGTCGGGGGCGTTGGTCGGGCCGCGCTTGAGCCGCTCGACCAGGTCGTTGCCGTCCAAAGGTGCATCTTCGATACGGTAACCGGCAGCCGCCATCTCATGCAGAATACCGGCGGCGGCGGCGGGCGAGTCGAGGCCGACGCCGTTGCCCATGCGGCCGTCGCGGTTGGGGTAATTGGCCAGCACACACGCGACGCGGCGTTCGGATACCGGCGTGGTGGCCAAGCCGGACCAGGCAGCCGCCAGGGCCGCCACGAATTCGATACGGTCCGGCACGGGCTGGTAGGAGACGATGGAGGTCTGGCTGATATCGTCGAAGCGCGCCTCGGCCTTGAACGAAACGGCCCGGCTCAACACCCGGCCGTCGACTTCGGGCAAGGCGACGTTCATGGCGATATCGCGGGCGGCCAGTCCGCGCGTGCCGTCGCGCCAGCTATTCTCGTTCGATCCGGCGAAAACCACTTGGAGGACCGGCGCGCCGGGCTTGTCGAGCGGGCCGGGTGTGCGCACCGCACCTGGCTTGGCGACGGCAAATCCGGTGGCGTTCAAAACCACTGATGGCGGGGTCTGAGCGAAGACCTCCTCCAGCACGCCTGCCGCAACAGGATCCTTGAGGCTGGCGACGAAGATGGGCAACGGACACAAGCCCTGTTGCTCAAGAGCCGCGACCAGGCCGTCGATGGGCGCAAGATTGGTGGCTTGATAGAGCGCGCGGTAGAAAACCACCGCCGCGACGCCGCCTTTGCCTTTCCAGCGGTCCCGGATCGCCGTCAGATCAACGGCGCCCAAACCCGGCCAGTAGAGGCCGCCGCGCATCAAGGGAGCGGGTTCGCGCCATTCCAAATCCCGGCCGATCAAGGCGGCGGCATAACGCAGAAATTGCGCGGCGTTGTCCGGTCCGCCCTGGACGCAGTGCTGCCACAGGCGATGAACCGCGTCCGCGTCGAGCGTCGAGAGGCCGCTCAGTTCCGGGTCCGGTTGATCGTCGCCAGGCACGATGGCGAGGGCGATGCCCTTGCTTCGGCATACCTCCGTGACGCGCTCGACGCCATAAGGCCAGTAACCGACGCCGCCCAAGAGGCGCACGACAACCAGTTTGGCATTTGTGACGATGTCGTCGACATAGCCGTCGACCGACATGTTGTGGCCGAGGTGCAGCAGGCTCGCCAGCCTGAGTTCGGGCGCCTTTTCTCCGAATTCCTCAGTCAGGCCGGATTGCGCCGCCGCCAGCATGGCGAGCTCGGTATCGGCCGCCGACAGCACGACGATGTCGCCCGGCGTCTGGCCCAAGTCGACCGCTTCGCTGCCGTCGTCGACGGCGCCGGGCTTGGCGGCGAGAAGATGCATGGCGCGCTGACCTAGTCGCCGGAGAGGGCCGCGGTAATGGCGGCTTGGTCCAGACCCGCCTCCCCGATCACCACGAGGCGGCTCAGGCGTTCTTCGCCGGCCTCCCAGTCGCGGTCGAAATAGTGCTGGACCCGCGGCCCGACACCCTGCACGACGAGACGCATGTCCTTGCCTTCGACGGTGACAAAACCCTTGATGCGCAAAATGCCGTGGGCTTTCACCGCTTCCTCGATGCGGGCGCAAAGGATGGCGGGATCGGACGCTGTCGGCAGATCGACGTCGAAGCTTTCGAAATCGTCATGGTCGTGTTCACCGTCGACGCCGTCGTGATGTGAGGGTCGCGCATCAAGGTCATCCTCCGCCGCGGCGTCAATGCCCAGCAGCACGTCGGCATCGATCCGGCCGTGCGCGGTATGCACGATCTTGACAGCATCGCGGGCTTCGGCGAGCACGTCGCCGGCGACCTTTTCCGCCGTCGGGCCGTCCATCAGGTCGGTTTTGTTGAGAACGATCATGTCGGCGCAGGCGAGTTGGTCTTCGAACAATTCCTCCAGCGGGCTTTCATGATCGAGGTTGTCGTCGCCCGCCCGTTGGGCGTTCACGGCGTTGATGTCCGTCGCAAACAGGCCTCCCGCCACCGCCGGGCCGTCGATTACCGCGACGACGCCGTCGACCGTGACGCGGGTTCTCACCTCGGGCCAGTTGAAGGCGCGTACCAGCGGTTTGGGCAGGGCCAGCCCCGAGGTTTCGATGACGATATGATCGGGCGCTTCCGGCCGGCTCAGCAGGGCTTCGATGGTGGGCAGGAAATCATCCGCCACGGTGCAGCAGAGGCAGCCGTTGGCAAGCTCGACGATGTCGTCCTCGCCGCAAACCTCGTCGCCGCAGGCCTTGAGGATCTCGCCGTCGACGCCGATATC
>CAYOAD010000257.1:0-4774 GCA_964401845.1 uncultured Rhodospirillaceae bacterium
TCGCAAGGGGGTTCTGGATGTTGCCGGGCTGCCTGGAAAGCTGGCAGATTGTCATAAATAGCGCCACTTGTTACCCCAATGTTACCCTAAACGTAGCAAGGGGCTAGCTCGTGAAAGCTAACCCCTTGTTTTTATTGGCTCCCCGGGCCGGACTCGAACCAGCGACAAAGCGGTTAACAGCCGCTTGCTCTACCAACTGAGCTACCGGGGATCAGCGCGCGGCCAGTTGGCTGGCGCGGCGCCGGAAATTATTTATCCCGTCTGCAATTTGCAAGGTGCCTGAAGTGACAGGCCGTTGCAAGCGCGCGGTTTATAACAGAGGCTCAGGCCTCCCGCCAAGCCGGAAATTTGCTAATCGGAGGAAATTCGCAAACCCCATTAATTCGCGCTCGCCGAGATCTGCAGGGCAACGATACCGAGCGCGACGATTGCCGCGGCGGCGACGCGGCGCCGCCCGCCGTCCTCACCCAGCATGCGGGTGCCGATGAAGGCCGCGATGATGACGCTGGTTTCCCTTAAAGCCGCGATGTGCGCCATCGGCGTCAGGGCCATGGCCCAAACCACCATGCCGTAGGCGGCGGTGCCGATCAGCCCACCGATGACGCCCCGTTTCCATATGGGCTGGAGCCGTCGAACGAGACCGTCGCGCCGTCTCCAAACCGCAAACAGGCCGAACGGGATGCCCTCCAGAAAGAACATCCAACCGATGTAGGAGAGGGGGTGGCCGGCGTTGCGAACGCCGAGGCCGTCGCAATAGGTATAGAGCCCGATCGTCAGCCCGACGATGAAGGCGTAGACCAGGGGCGCCCGCTGCAGGCCGCGCAACCCGTTGCCAAGCGACAGGCTGATGATGCCGAAACAGATCACGAGGACGGCGGCGATTTCGTTGAAGCTCAGGTCTTCGCCGGCCAGCCACATGCCAAGGGCGGCGACGTAGAGCGGCGACGAGCCGCGGGCAATAGGATAGACCTGGCTAAGATCGCCGACATTGTAAGCCTTCGTAAGGGTCAGGAAGTAGATCGTATGAACCACCAGCGAGCCGAACAAAAAAGGCCAGCTGGCGGGGTCGGGAAGGGGCATGACGATGATGACGGGAATGGCCACGATCGTGGACATGCCCATCACCACGGCCATGCTCAACAACCTGTCGCCGGCGTGTTTGACGACGGCGTTCCAAGTGGCATGGAAGACGGCGGCTGCCAGGACCAAAATGAGGACTAGTGGATCCAACCGACCCTCCCTGCGGAACTCACCGGTGCCGGTATCGTTCGCTTAGCGTCGTCGCGGCTCGGAAAGTAACTCTCCGGCGGGAGAGAGAAAAGTGGAGGCCAGGACCGGAATCGAACCGGTGTACACGGATTTGCAGTCCGCTGCGTAGCCACTCCGCCACCTGGCCTCAATGCTGCCGGCGAGCGCCGTCAGCCTTTAGAGACCGCGTGTATAGGCCGACCGGCTTGTGCGGTCAAGCCAGCCGATGTATGAACATCAATTCGGCGTTGCCACCACCTGCCGACAACGCCATTATGCCAACGAAATTGTGCCGTCCCGTTGGATGGCAATTTGATTGTCAGGACCCGAACATGTCGGAATACGCCGCCGCCCGCGAGCACATGGTGCTCAACCAGCTCCAACCCAACCGAGTAACCGACGCCCAGGTCGCGGACGCCATGAGGGCCGTCCCGCGCGAGCGTTTCGTGCCTGAGGCGCTGGCCGGCGTGGCTTATATAGACGAGGACATCGAAATTTCGGCCAATCGCTGTCTGATGGAGCCGGTGGTCTTCGGTCACATGCTGCAGGCGGCGCAATGCGGGCCCGAGGAAATCGTGCTGGATGTCGCCTGCGCCACCGGTTATTCCACCGCCGTCTTGGCCAAACTGGCGGGAACGGTCGTCGCCATGGAGTGCGACGAGGAAATGGCCGCTAAGGCAACGGATCTTTTGGCCCAGCTGGAGGTCGACAATGCCGTTGTTGTCACGGCGGAACTGAAGGACGGCTACCCGGCTCAGGGGCCCTATGACGTCATCATGATCGGCGGTGCGGTACCGGAGATTCCCGAGGCCTTGAAAGACCAGTTGGCCGAGGGCGGCCGTTTGCTGGCCGTTGTGGACCGCGAAGGCGTCGGCAAGGGGACGAAAGTTTCCCGGATTGACGGCGTTCTCGTCGAAGAAGAGCTTTTCGATGCCATGTTGCCGGAATTGACCGAATTGTCCCGGCAGCCGGGATTCTCCTTTTAATCGAGGGCTGGCTGGTCGGGCGGTAATTCTTCTAAATTCAACAATACAATTTGATATTGATAATCATTCTTAGTAGGTATTTTACTTCAATTTATCTTGCATTTGATTGAAATAAATACATTTGCAGTGCCCGTAATACCTAACTAACCTTGGAACAACTCTTGCGTAGTTCGAGGGCTTAGTTGCCTGAGCAGTCGTATTCGGTACGATTGCCTTTCCCAAGGCGGTCTTGGTTCGGATGGGGGTCTGAATCGGAATCACTCAATAACTAATCGCACAAACTGTCGCAACAGTTGGTGTAGCAACGTTATTGGGGTTGTTCGAAATGACCAGAATCAATGAAATTCTATGCTTTGGAATCCGAGGACGCTTGGTGCTCGGATTTGCCGCAGTGGGCTTGATCCTTGCCCTGGCGGTCGCCGCCACTTTGTATCAGGTAACCGCGATCCGGGGGGTAACGACAAGGATCGTCGATTTGCGCATGCCGACGGCCGCCGCCAGTTCGGCGGTGATGAACGACATCAACGCCAGCCTGGCGGCCCTGCGCGGCTGGATGTTGACCGGTAATCCGGTATTCAAGAAGCAGCGCACGGCGGTGTGGTCGCACATCGATCAGACGGCGGCCGACATGGATCAGTTATCGGCCACCTGGACCAATCCAGACAACATCAAAAAATGGAATAATTTCAAAGATATATTGGCAGAATTTAGAGTAGCGCAGCAGAAAGTGGAGGCGATCGCCCATACGGTGGACGAACAGCCCGCGACCAAGATGCTGGTCGGTGAGGCGGCGCCAAGAGCAGCGAAGATCGTCAGCCTGATTACCCAAATGATCGATCTCGAGGTTCAGGAAACCGCGGACGAGCAGCGCAAGGTGCTGTTCCTGCAAATGGCGAATTTCAGGGGGAGTTTCGGGCTCGGCCTGGCCAACATTCGCGCCTTTCTGTTAACCGGGGACGCCAAATTCACGAAAATCTTCCAGGGATTTTGGGCAAAAAATGAGAAGGCGTTCGGCAATATTCAGTCGACCGCACACCTGCTGACAGCGGAGCAAAGCGTCGCTTTCGATGAACTTTCGAAAATGCGCGGCGAATTCGCACCGTTACCGCCCAAGATGTTCGCCATTCGGGGCTCCAAGAAATGGAACATGGCCAATTATCTGCTCGTCACCGAAGCGGCCCCCCGCGCCGCCAAGCTGATGACGACCCTCGCGGGTCCGGTGAGCGCCGACGGCAGCCGCAGCGGCGGTATGGTCGACAACCAAAAACTGTTGATGACCAACGATGGCGACGTGGTTGCCGGTGATGCCGAGGCGTTGATGACCTTGCAGTGGGTTCTGCTGATAGCGGGCCTGGGGTTGGCCGCCGTCATCGTCTTCTTCACGGCACGCTCCATCGTCAATCCGGTAAAATCCATGATCGGCGTGATGGACGACATCACCAAGGACAATCTGGAGATCGATATTCCGGGTCTGGACAAGCGGGACGAAACCGGGGAGATGGCCAGGGCCGTCCAGATCTTCAAGGACAACGCGATCGAAAAGCGCCGGTTGGAAGAGGATGAACGGAAGGCCGCCGAGGAACGACAGCAGCGTGAGGCCGCCGAACGTCAACGCGAGGCGGAAGAAAACGCCGAACGTCAGGCCCGTCAGGAACGCATGGACGGCCTGACATCAGGGTTCGGCGACACCGTCGAGGAGATACTTGGCGTGGTGGCCTCAAGTTCCACCGAGATGGAGTCCTCCGCCCAGACCATGACGGAGATTGCCAGACGCACGCAGGATGAAAGCGTGACCGTGGCGTCCGCCGCCGAGCAGGCGACGGCCAGCGTTCAAACGGTGGCAAGTGCTGCCGAGGAACTGTCGTCCTCGATCAGCGAAATCAGCAGACAGGTTACGCATTCGTCGGAAATCTCGGCAAAAGCGGTGCGCACCGCCGACAGCACCAATCAGACGATCAGCGATCTGGCGGACGGTGCCCAGCGTATCGGCGAGGTGGTCGACCTGATTAACGACATCGCCAACCAGACCAACCTTTTGGCGTTAAACGCGACCATTGAAGCTGCCCGCGCCGGTGATGCCGGCAAGGGCTTCGCCGTCGTCGCCTCGGAAGTCAAGAACCTGGCCAGCCAGACCGCCCAGGCGACCGAGGACATCAGCGCCCAGATCGGCTCCATCCAAGGCACGACACAGGAGGCGGTAAGCGCCATAGCTGCCATCGGGCAGACGATTTCGGAAATGAACGAAATCGCCACCAACATCGCCTCGGCGGTGGAGGAGCAGGGCGCCGCCACCAGCGAAATCAGCCGCAGCGTTCAGGAGGCCGCCAGCGGCACCCAGGAGGTCGCCGAGAGTATCGTCACCGTCAAGAGTGGCTCGGAGGAAACCGGACAGGCATCCGGCAACGTCCTCGATGCCTCCCGCGAACTCTCGGAACGGTTCCATGGCCTGCGTTCAGAGGTCGAGAGCTTCCTTGAAGGGATCAAATCCGCCTGATCAGCGATCCAGATCCGCAATACTTGGGCCGCCGTTGAATATTTCA
>CAYOAD010000258.1:0-3127 GCA_964401845.1 uncultured Rhodospirillaceae bacterium
CGCCTGCCATCAGGTCGCGGTCAATCTCGGCATCAAGCTTGAAGTCGTGTGGGACCAGTATCGGGCTTCCCCCGCCAAGGCGCAGGGTTTGACCTGTCAGGACTGTCATATGAGCCGGGAGGCCGGCAAAGCGGCGGGATTTGCCACGGCGCCGGCGGCAGTGGTCGCCGGCAAGCCGGTGAACCCGAATCGCAAACACCACAACCACGCCATGGCCGGGCCCGGTTATCCCATCGCCCATCCCGGTATTTTCCCTCACAACACCGAGGCCGCCAACTGGACGATCGAAGAGTGGCTGCAGTTCGATTATCGCGCCGGCTGGGGCACCGAGGAGTTCGAGGAAAAGGTCGACGACGAAACGGTTGAGGTGGAATTTCCCGAAGCCTGGGAAGATTCCGGTGACCGTGAAGACGCGCGCGCCGTGATCGAGGAGAACCTGGAAAAAATCGAGGAGAAGAAAGAACTGCGCCGTCAAGTCATGGAAAACGGCTCTCATATCGACGGCCCGTTTTTCGAAGGCTCCAGGACCGCCGGAGCCGATCTCTCCTTCGCCTACAAGATCACCAACATCAATCCGGGCCACAACCTGCCCTCGGGATCGCTTGGGGCGCAGCCGGAGATCTGGCTGAACGTGGCATTGATCTCACCGGATGGAAAGAACATCTGGGAATCGGGCTACGTCGATAGCCAAGGCGATATGGCCGATCTGCATTCGGCCGATGTGCTGGCCGGAAAACTTCCCCATGATGATCAGCTGTTCAACCTGCAAACCAAGTTCCTTACGACCAATGTCAAGGGGACCGACCGCGAGATGTATCTGCCGGTCAATTTCGATATCGACCAATTGCCTTTCCTGAGACCGGCGGCGCAACCGACCACTGTCATTAATCATCCGCCCTTTGTCCGCATGGAGGGCCGCAGTATTCCGCCGCTGGGTTCGCGCATGGCAAATTACACCGTGCCGGCGGCCTTGATAAAGAAGCCGGGAAAATACCGCCTGGCGGTCAGATTGCGGTCGCGGGCCGAACCCATCTATTTCATGCGCTTCATCGGCGCGACCGAGGATATGGTGCGCGCCATGAACGAATGGATGCTCGACATCCACCCCTACACCGTCGAATTCGAGGTCAAGTGACATGCCCGCGGGAATGAAGGCTTTCTTCTCAGTTGTCACGGCATCGGCGCTTGCAGCCTCTCTGCTGGCGCCACCCCGGGCGCTCGCGATTGACGTCAAAATGAGCGATGACGCCGAAACCGTCGAGCACGATTCCTCGGTCTTCAAACCAGACCCGAAGTACGACAAAACTCCGTATTCGGCTGACGCCCAACGTGACATCTACGGCGGCAAATCGGCGGTTGAAGTGACCCGGCCCTTGTTTGAACTAGGGCGGCGGCAATATACCTCAGGCCCCTTCGACCGCGGCATCGATCTGTTCGGCCGCAAAAATCTGCTGTTCCCGGGCCTGTCGGTCTATGGCGACTGGCGCACCGCCGCGGCCTACAACGACAATGGCGCAGCCGAGCTGGGCCAGGCCGCAACGCGGCTCAATCTGGATGTCGATCTCAAGCTCACGTCGACTGAAAGGCTTCACGCGTTCCTCCGTCCCTTGGACCAGGGTGGACGATTTACGCGCTACGAATTTTCGGCGGATGACGACAATAGGGGCGAGGCCGAGCTGGACGGCAATCTTGAGACACTGTTCTTCGAGGGCGATCTGGGTTCCATCGCGACGGGGCTCAACGATTCGTACTCCGATTTCGACCTGCCCTTCGCCGTCGGCCTGATGCCGCTGTTGTTCCAGAACGGTGTCTGGATGGAGGATGCCTTCAGCGGATTGGCGTTTACCATCCCGGCGCGCAACAGCCCGGCGCTTGATATCTCCAATATGGATTTCACCTTCTTTGCCGGCGTCGATAAGGTCACCTCGCCGGCGATCACGGACAACGACGGCGCCGTCGCGGATCATGGCGTGAACATTTATGGCGCCACCACCTTCATCGAAGCCAACCAGGGTTATTGGGAGGCGGGGTATGCGTACCTGGACGGGCGTAACGGCCTGGATGAGTTTGATTTCCATAACCTGACGATCGCCCATTCGCGGCGCTACCGGCATCTGCTGTCGAACAGCACGCGTGTCGTCTGGAGCCTCGGGCAGGACCGTAACGGCAACGTTCAACAAACCGCCGACGGCGTCATCGTGCTGCTGGAGAATTCCCTGATAACGTCGAAGCCTTCGACCTACATTCCCTACGTCAATTTCTTCGCCGGTTTCGATCGACCCCAGTCGGCGGCGCGGGCAGCCGGCGCAGGCGGAATTCTCAAGAATACCGGCATCAATTTCGAAACCGACGGATTGACCGGGTTTCCCAAACTGGACGACACCGGCCATGACACCTTCGGCGGTGCCGTCGGTGTCAATTACCTTTTTGCCCTGGACCGCCAGATCGTTGCCGAGGCGGCCGCCGTCAAAGTCAGGGGCGGTGACAACGAAGCCGGCCGGTCGGCGCCCGGCGATCAATTCGCCTTGGGCGTTCGCTACCAGCAACCCCTGACCAAGGCCTGGCTCATTCGCGCCGACGTCATGAAGGGCTGGCGCGACGTGGTTGACGACGTGATGGGCGTGCGCTTCGAGGTTCGCCGCAAGTTTTAGGAGAAGGCCAAAATGGATGTCCTGATCGACCTTGCCGCCGTCACGTTCCTGGGCGTTTTGACCGTCTACGTCGGAAATCTAGCTCTGGTCTACAATCGCCGCACGGCGTGGGCCCGGCGCAGTCACGAATTGAGCCAAGAACGTCTACGCGCCGAAATCGACCTCATCGCCGACCGCCGCCGTATTGAACGCGAAAAATCAGATCTTTCGTGGAACGGCTTCCGCAAGTTCGAGATCTCAAACAAAGTGGAGGAAGCCGCCGGAACCTGTTCCTTCTACCTCTCTCCACACGACCGAAAATCGCTGCCGCCTTTCGAGCCCGGCCAATTTCTGACTTTCGATCTCCACGTTCCGGGAGAAACCAAATCCGTCGTCCGGTGCTATTCCCTGTCGGACAGTCCCAACCATCCCGATTACTACCGGGTCACCGTCAAGCGGGTCCCACCGCCGCGCGACAAGCCCGAGTTGCCGCCGGG
>CAYOAD010000258.1:3137-4601 GCA_964401845.1 uncultured Rhodospirillaceae bacterium
CATCCAACTATTTCCACGACCAGATCAGCGTCGGCGACATCGTCGACATCAAGGCGCCGTCCGGGCATTTCTATTTGGATATGTCGACCAACAATCCAATCGTCCTGGTCGGCGGTGGTGTTGGTTTAACGCCGGTTCTGAGCATGCTGAACGCCGTCGTCGAATCCGGCTCGCAACGTGAAACCCACTTTTTCTATGGCGTCGTCAACGGCGGCGATCATGCTTTCAAGGACCATCTTCAGGAAATTGCCCGGGAGAACGAAAACGTCAATTTGCACGTCTGTTATTCAAACCCGGCCGACGACGACGTAGAAGGGGAGGATTATCATCACGGCGAACGCGTCAGCGTTGACCTCTTCAAACGTGAACTGGAGAGCAACAACTACGATTTTTACATCTGCGGCCCGCCGCCCATGATGAGCTCGCTGGTCGGCGGACTTGAGGAATGGGGTGTCCCCGACGCCAGTATCAATTTCGAAGCGTTCGGACCGGCATCAATCAAAAAAACGTCGGATGGCGGCGTACAGGATGCTGTGCCGGACGGACCCAGCTTCAACGTCAAGTTCGCCCGCACGGGCAAGAGCGTGTCCTGGAGCGCAGACCGGGGTTCTATACTCGATATCGCCGAAGCCAACGGGGTGGTCAATATCAGCTCGGGCTGCCGGGCCGGTAACTGCGGGTCATGCATCACGGCGATTAAGGTAGGCGAAGTCGACTACCTAAATCCGCCCGGATCAACGGCCGAAGACGGTTCCTGCCACACCTGCATTTCGGTGCCCAAATCGAATCTGGTAATCGACGCCTAAGTGTTTCCAGTTGGGCTGGGTTGTCGAGAGGAATCATCCTCGCCGAACACTCAGTGTCACCTGAACCAGTTTGCTCGGTATTGACGTCGGTAAAACCAAAAATACAGGCGGGTGTTCTATTTTGCTGAGCTGAGAAATTCTCCAAATCTGCGGAGATGGGGATTAGCACTGGGTCGGGACTTCGTTATCAACAGGAGACGGCAAATCAGATAAAGGGTACGGATTGCGCTCCCATTCTCGGACAGTACAGGACTATCACTCAACTTAGCGACAGAGCATTAAATACCAGGCTCAGAACTTTCCTATTTTAGGTCAGTTTCCGTCGGATCATTGTTCACAAGCCTGGCTCAGTTTTAACCAATTCTGCGGCTAATATTCCGTCGACTGAGCGATTGAGGCCGCCTGGGGCGTCTCAAATACCACCGTCCTAATTTTCGGAACGACCGCTTTGGGGCATTAGCGGACAAATTGACCTGAAACCTTGAAAGTGATCCGAGACGTTTGAGAGGATTTGGCGCATTCTGACCTTTGAGAAGGAGGCACGAATGAGCCGCAAACGCTATACCCCAGAACAGATCATCAGCATGCTACGCGAGGCCGAAGTTGATAACGTAAAATATCTTTCGCACTTTCAGGAATGACGGCTTCTTCTTAAACT
>CAYOAD010000259.1:0-4524 GCA_964401845.1 uncultured Rhodospirillaceae bacterium
ATGGAAAGGTAGGCGAACCATGACAACGCCTCTCGTTATCGCGCTGACCGGCGCAACCGGAATGATCTACGGCGTTGAAATGCTGAAGGTCCTGAAAAACGTCGACGTGCCGACGCACCTGATCGTCAGCGAATCGGCCGGGCGTAGCATTCAGATCGAAACCGATCTGACGCTGCAGGAGGTCAAGGATCTGGCCGAAGTCGTGCACAGCAACAAGGATATGGCAGCCGCCGTTTCCAGCGGATCGTTCAAGACCCAGGGTATGATCGTCGCGCCCTGCACCATCAAATCGCTGTCGGGTATCGCCAATTCATATAACGAGAACCTGGTGACCCGGGCTTCCGACGTGACCCTCAAGGAGCGCCGCAAGCTCGTACTGATGGTGCGCGAAACGCCTTTGCACAAAGGGCATCTTGAGTTGATGGTCAGGGCGGCCGATCTCGGCGCCATCATCGTGCCGCCCATGCCGGCCTTCTATCACGAACCGCAGAGCATCATGGATATCGTCCATCAGAGCGTCGGCAAGGCGCTCGACCAGTTCGATATCGAGCACAACCTGTTCCGGCGCTGGAGCGGCGTTCCGGGCCGCGACGATTCCATCAAAGCCGTAAGCTAGGCGGAATGCCGGCTCCGACCGCCGATGATTTCTGGGAGTTTTCGATCCGGGTGTACGGCACGCCCGACGTCGAGCCTGCTTGCCTCAATCTTCAGGACGAATTCGGCCTCAACGTAAATCTGATCCTCTATTGCTGTTGGGCCGGCAGCCTGGGCGTCCGGCTGGAACGCGATCAGCTCGATGGCGTCATCGCTGCCGTGGCCGAATGGCAGCGTGCCGTCGTTCTGCCTCTCCGCGGCGTCCGGCGGCAGCTTAAGGAAACGGCCTTCGAAGGGGTCAGTGAAAGCGACCGTGAAAGCGTCCGCAACATGGTCAAGGCCGCCGAACTGCGATCGGAAAAAACCGAGCAGATTATTCTGGCGGGGTTGATCGCCGATGAAGTCATGGGGACGGCCGACATCGAAGCCATGAAGGCCAATCTGGAGAATTACTGGGAACTGAAAGGTTCGGGCGAGAAAGCGGCAGCCAAAGAGCTTTGGGACATTATTTGCCGGAATGCATAACTAATATTCCGACACCTCTTCCGCCAAATTGTCGACGATCATCAGCGTATCGTAATAACTGATCGACGGTTCGCTGCCGTGAACATCCCGCACGCGTTGGCGCCAAACTTCGTCGTGCGCCGCCTCCGCCGCCTCGCGGTTCTTCCACAGATAAATTCCCAGCGATTCCTCGCCGCCATCGAACAGAAAATGTTTGCGGATCAGGTCCGGTTCAACCCGCCACCTGGGCGCTACGCTGCGGGCGTCCTCTAGGACCTCGTCGCGCGTCATGCCGGAGCGGACCTTGAACCGCACGATTTCACAAATCATTTTAATTCACCCATCCATCAATTGGAGTGGACCACCAATAGGTTCGGCGCGCCATGGCCGAGTGGCCAAAGTTCATTTCAATTGTAGGGATGGCGGCAGTTGCCGCAACCTTTTGACTTAGCGGAACCGCGCTATATCGCCGGCCAAAATGGCGTAGTAGTCGGTTTTGCGGTGCGTCAGGAACTGCGTGAGATCGCCCTCCACCGCTCCAACGTTCTTACGGAAAGCCTTCTTGTCGATCTGACGGCTGTAGCGCACAACGGCCTTGGTGACCGCATCGCCGATTTTGTCCTTGAACTTACTGCCAAGCGTTCTGGGGAATACGAAGCCCGGCACGGTGCCCTGCAACACCTGGAGATCCGTCTTGCTCAGTCCGCCATTGCGGCCGAAGCACTGCACCAGCACGACACACATTGTTGCGGCGGCTTCCAAATCTTTATCGGAATTTATGGTTCCCGCACTCTCCGCGGTTTTCATGACTTGCTCGAAGACAAACCGGGACATCGCCTCGATTTCACCGTATGCGGCGGACTTTCCAGCCGTGTTCGTGGCGACGACGCCAAAGGCATCGACGGTCTTCTCGAACTCCTCCATGAACGTGTCTTTGGAGAGGGAAGAACGCAGGCCGTCTTCCTGACTTTTTCCGCCGAATAATCCGAACACCATTAGAAGTCTATCCCCGTTGCGCCTTTATTGTTACCGCCATCAATGAGCGCCTTAGGCCCCCAGGTCAAGATGATTTTGACACATACCGACCATATTTTCGAGGTGCCGAAATGAGGCATGTGACAGCTCTTGCATGTGCTACGCTGAATACGCTCAAAAGAGGCATGGGCGATGACGATTTATCGTGATCAATTGATGAGACGCATCGGCGGCACGGTCTGCGGAATTTGTTTCCTCGCGCTGGGAATTTATGCCCTTTCCGCCACGCCGCTGTCATTGGACGAAGCGGCGGCAGACCGCGTCTTCTGGTTTGGCGTGACCGCGCTGATCGCGGGCGTCTTGGCCCTCCCGGCGTCCTGGTTGATAAAAAGGGTCGACGGCATTTGGTGCAGCCCGCCCAGACGCTGGGGCTAGTCGGTTTCCAGCGGAAAGTTCAATTCGACTTTGACGTTGTTTGGATCAACGACGAAGAGTTGGCGAACGTTCAGTTCGGGCACCTTCCGCTCGTCGTAAGCTATACCCATCCCCTCGAGCCGGGATCGGAAGCCGCTGATGTCGCTCGCCGCCAGGGCAACATGATCCAAGGCGCCGGTATCGGGTGACGGTGGACACAGTTCCCTGGTTGAGCCGATCAAATGGACGATTGGCTTGTCTCCGCAGTACAGCCAGTGGCCGGGAAAACTGAAGGGCGGGCGGTATCCTTCCGTCAGCCCCAGGACATCGACAAAGAAATCGCGCGTCGCGTCGAGTTCCGCTGTCCGAAGCGTGTAATGATCCAAACTGTCGACCGGCATGCGTCCACCAAAATTGCTCTTCCGATTATTTACAGTGCCCAGATTACCGGCTGAGGTCAAACCATGGACCCAACGGTTGTTGGTCGCCCGGAGGATTTTGCGCCAAGATACCGTTTTGCTATTCAAGGGAACGGCCCATGACGGTAAATCAAGCTCCTTTGGTTTTGTTGCATACGGCATCAAGCAACGTAGATGCGTTCACGGCCTTGCTGGCTGAAACGGCGCCCGACGTTCCGGCCGCCCACGTTCTCCGGGACGACCTGCTGAAGGCGGCGTTTGAGGCTGGTGAACTGACGGACGATATCCGGACGCGGACGGCGGAGGCTCTTCAGTCTTTGGCGGAGGATGGCGCTGGCTTGGTTCTCTGCACTTGTTCGACCATCGGCCCGGGGGCGGATGACGCCGATCTGGGAACCCGGGAAGATGGACTTGCCCCGGTTCTGAGGGTCGACAGGCCGATGGCGGAAATTGCCGTCACGACAGGCAGCCGCATCGGCGTGGCTGCGACTTTCGAGACGACGATGCAGCCGACGATGGATCTGATTGCCGATGCCGGCCGGCGGCTGGAGCGGGATTGCGTCCTAGTCCCCTTCCTGTTTTCCGAAGGCCTGGCCCTTTTCGAAGCGGGCGACATGGAAGGTTATTTGGACGTTATCGCCGCGGGCCTGCGGAAGGCCGCCGCGCAGACAGACGTCGTTGTGCTGGCCCAGGCGTCCATGATGCCGGCCTTGGAACGTGCCGGCGATCTTCCTGTGCCTGTCCTTTCCAGCCCCGTTCCGGTCTCGATGCGGCGGTTGCGGTCTGGCGGACCTTGATTGCGACGCCCTAAAGGATGGGCTACCTGAGCGGCGGCGCGTACATCAGCCCGCCGTCTTTCCACAACGCATTCAATCCGCGGGGCAATGCCATTTTCGATTTGTGCCCCATGGTGACGGCGTAGATTTCGCCGTAGTTACCGACCTGGGTAAGACGCGGCGGACCCATTGATCATCCAGACCGAGCGGTTTGTCGATGCCCGGCTTGACCCCGAGCAAGCGCCGGACGGAAGGATTGCCGCTTTTCAGCATCTGCCCAACATTTTTCGAGGTGATGTTCTTTTCCTCGGTTTCGATAAGCGCGTTCAGCACCCACTTGGTGATGCGAAACCAATCGGTGTCGTCATCCCGCACCACCGGTCCCAGTGGCTCCTTCGATATGATGTCGGGCAGTACCACGAAATCGTCGGGCCGCGGCGCCGTCGTCAACCGAACCGCCGCCAAAGTCGCCCGGTCCGCCGAATAAAGGTTGCAGCGCCCGGAAAAGAACGCAGCCTTGGCTTCCTTGAATGACTGAAATTTTGTGAGTTGGATATCGAGCCCGTGCTGGGCGATGAAGTCCTCGATATTGGCGAGCGAGGTGGTATTGGTCTCGACGCATATCGTGCCGCCTTTCACCTCCGTAATCTCGTTGATAGCCAAATCGCTGCGGGCAATGAAACCCTGGCCGTCATACAAATTCACGCCGGCGAAATGCAGCCCCAGTGCGGCGTCGCGCTTAAGCGTCCAGGTCGTACCCCTGATCAGCACGTCATAAGATTTGTTCTGAACCCCCATTTCCCAGATGAACTCGTTAATCGATGCCCTGAGATGGAGATTAT
>CAYOAD010000260.1:0-4506 GCA_964401845.1 uncultured Rhodospirillaceae bacterium
CGGATATGCCGGTCCCAGTGACGATAGTTGGAGGTGTTGATGGCGAACTCGTTTGCCGACGCCTTTATCCGAACGTTGGCCGAGGTCAGCCGGAAATCACCAGATGTGCTGTCGAGTGTGAAGATATGGGTGCCCGCTCCGAGCGTGAGGACCAGTGCCGTTTGCGGACCGTAGATCACGTAGCCGGCGGCAAGTTGATGACGTCCCGCCTGCAGCAGCTCCTCCGGCCGCGCGGTTTGATCCGCTCGCGGCATCGGCAAGACCGAGAAGATCGTGCCCACGGACACGTTCGTATCGATATTCGAGGAACCGTCGAGCGGATCGAGAGCCACGTACAACGGCTCGAACGCCCGAACGGCCGCGGGTTTATCGAGTTCCTCCGACAACGCATAGGCCACAGGCGCCGACCACAAGGCGTCGATTAGGATGTCGTTGGCGAGGACGTCGAGAGCCGTCTGTTGGTCGCCATCCGCATTTGTCCCCGTGCCAACTTCGGAACCTTCGCTCAGCTTACCGGCAGCGACGATGCCGGCGATTTCGCGGCACGCCGTGGCTATGGCGAGGACGGTATCCGCGACGGCCTCGCGGTGAACATTAGCGCCCGCCCAAACCCGAAGGTGAGAATTCAGCGTCGGAAACCGGTCCATGCATCCCCCTGTTCGACCACCCGCACTATGTTGCGATCCGGTCATAAAACGTATTTTATATTAGTTTTTTCTAATATACATAACCTTAAGCTGATGATCAAGCGCCACGTCACGCCAAATGGGATAGAGACACCGACGCGGCCCCTCCGATGAGGATTTTCAAGTTGATTTTCAAATACTTAGAAATCGCGGGACGTCAACGTCCCTGGCCGCCGGGTATCGTCGCTATTCGTCCGCCTGCGCCTCGACCGCGGCAATCAACACGGGAAGGTCTGCAATATGGTCAAGCTGGAAAAACTTCGGGTTATTGGGTTCTTCGTCCGTCTGCTCGATGGAAGCCGTCACATGGTAGGGAATGTGAACGGCATAGCCGTCCAGCGCCAGGACCGGCAGGACATCGGACGGCAGCGAGTTCCCCACCATGATCACGCGGGACGGCGTGACGCCGTGCCGATCGAACAATTCCAGGTATGTCGCCGAATCTTTTTCCGAAACCACTTCGATTTCCGCAAAATGGTCAGCCAGCCCCGAGTTGTCGACTTTGTTGCGCTGATCGAGCATGTCGCCCTTGGTAATGAGAAATAGCGGACGATCGGCGCCGAGCTTCTCCAGTACGTCCTCAACACCGGGCATCAGTTCAAGCGGGCTGTCCAGCATAGCCTTGCCCATCATGACGATTTCGTGGATATCGGCGGCGGAGATTTTTTGCTTCGAGATCTGAATTGCGGTTTCCACCATCGACAGCGTGAAACCCTTGATGCCGTAACCGAAGAGGCTGATGTTGTTGGCTTCCGTTTCGTGCAGGCGCGCCATGACCTCGGCGTGCGGCGCGTAGTGGTCGAGGATCTCGGCCAGCCGCACCTGGGTTTCCTGAAACAGGCTTTCGTTGTGCCAAAGCGTGTCGTCGGCATCGAAAGCGATGACATCGATCGGGTTCATTGCGCAGCGATCGCTTCATCCAGACGGGAGAGAAGTTCGGCCTTGGTGGCGTCGTCGACGAAGGCCGCTTCAAGTGCCGTTCTCGTCATGCCGAGAAGTTGCGCATCGCTCAGGCCGAACCATTTCGCCGCGTTGGCATACTCCCGCCCGATGCTGGTGGCGAAATAAGGCGGATCGTCAGAGCTCAGCGTGACGCGGCAACCCGCCGCCATCAGCCTGGGCAAGGGGTGGTCGTCATAATCCTTGAAAACGCCGACGGCCAGGTTGCTGCCGGGACAGACTTCCAGAACGATGCCGCGTTCGGCGATCTCGGCAACAAGCTCCGGATCCTCAATGGCCCGCACACCATGACCTAGTCGTACCACCGGCAAGGTATCGAGGGCGGAGCGCACGCTGGCGGCGCCGTCGATTTCGCCGGCGTGAACCGTGCAGGGGTAACCTGCATCCGCCGCCATTTCGAAAGCCGGCCGAAAATCCTCGAACGCGAAATCCATCTCGTTGCCGCCCATGCCGAACCCGACGACATAGGGGTGCGGTTCCGCAATCATGGCTTTGACGACGCCGACGGATTGTTCCGGGCCCAGGTGACGCACGCACGTCACGATGATACGTCCGACGATACCGAAGTCCTGGTAGGCGTCGTCGATGCCCTCGGCAATGCCTGCGGTGTGCGCCGCGTAAGTCAGGCCCATTTCCGCTGCGTGGTCAGGCGAGGTGAACACTTCGACGTATAGCGCGCCCTCCGCCGCGCAAGCCGCTAAATATTCGTACATGGCGTCGCGGAAATCACGGGGTGTCCTGAGACAGCTTGCAGCCATGTCATAGGTATCGAGAAAATCCGGAAAATCGGTCCAGGCGAATTCGTTTTCGGAACGCAGCAGCCCCTCGGGAACGTCGATGCCGTTGCGCTGCGCCAGCCGCCGGACCAGGTCCGGCGACATCGTCCCTTCGAAGTGGGCATGCAATTCGGCTTTGGGCAGGGCGGCTGTCATAGAAATCCTCTCAAAGGCATATCGGGCGAGCGTCGCAGCCAATTGTCATCGGTATAGCGGCAAGCGCCGTCAATGACATGAAGCGTATAGGCGTGGCGCGACCGGCTGCTGCGGTTGGCGGTGCTGGCATGCGGCAGGCGGCCGTGCAGCAACACCATGTCGCCCTTGCGCGCCGGCAGATACACGGCATCCATGGTCTCGAGCGGCGTCTCGTCCAGGACGTCGATTTTGAGATCATCACCGAGGCGCCGGAAGCGGCTGCGCAAGGCCCCCAGGTGTCCGCCGGGTATCGCCTGCAGACAGCCGTTGTCCGTCGTCGCTTCGTCAAGGGCGAACCAGAAACCGGTGACGCTTTCGGGCTCGGTGTAAAGATAGGTGGCGTCTTGGTGCCACATCACCTCGCCACCGATTTCGGGCGGTTTGAAGATGAACATCGACTGCAGGATCAAGGGATCCGAGAACCCGATGTCCGCGGCTATGCCGGCCAGCTCGCTGCCGCGCGAAAAGCCTTCGAATACCGGGTCGAGATCGTGCATGGCGTGCCCGATCTTGTTCACCGCCCCCCTTTTGTCGGCAACCAGTTCGCCCCGGCTGTCGAGGGCTTCATCTTCAAGGAAGCAGCGGATCTTGTCGCCGGAGCTCTTGAAATACTCGTCTCTGCCTTCGCCCTCGCGTACGGAGGAAAAAATACCGGCGCTGGCAGGATCGAATTCATCGACGATTTCCAATGCGCGGCTGACCAGCGCGTCGCATTCCTCGGGCGACTTGAAGCCCTCGATCACCAGAAAGCCGTCGCGTGCATAAACCGCTTTCATTTCGTCGCTCAATGCGCCGTCGGCAGGAAGTGTATATCGCGCCACCTCCGCCATCTCAGATCGCCGTTCCGTGCTTGAGCGGCTCGACGCCCAGATGCGCCGCCAGAGTCTGGCCGATATCGGCGAAGGTTTCGCGCCGGCCGAGATCGCGCGCGCCGACTTCCGGCCCGAACATCAGAAACGGCACGTTCTCGCGCGTGTGGTCGCTGCCGGGCCAGGTCGGATCGCAACCGTGGTCGGCGGTCAGCACGGCGACGTCACCCGGTTGCAGTTTCGCTTCGAACTCGGGCAGGCGCCTGTCGATGGCCTCTAGTTCCGCCGCATACCCCACGACGTCCCGGCGGTGACCGAAAAGACTGTCGAAATCGACGAAGTTGACGAAAACGAGGGCGCCGTCGCCCGCCGTCTCGGCCTCCGTCAGCATCAGATCGAACAAGCCCTGCGTGTTCCCTGCCTTGACCGTGCGCGAAACACCGCGTCCGGCAAATATGTCAGAGATCTTGCCGACGGACACAACTTCGCCGCCCGCTTCCGTGACGCGATCGAGCAGCGTGACATCATGGGGCGGAGTCGTCAGGTCACGGCGGTTGGCCGTCCGTTTGAAGGTCGCGGCATCCTCGCCGATGAACGGCCGGGCGATCACCCGGCCGATCGTGAGGGGCTCTAGTATGTCTTTTGCAATGGCGCAAAGGTCGTAGAGACGCTCAAGCCCAAAGTGATCTTCATGCGCCGCGATCTGGAAAACCGAATCCGCCGAGGTATAGCAGATGGGCTTGCCGCTCCGGATATGTTCTTCGCCCAGTTCCTCGATGATTTGCGTCCCCGAAGCATGGCGGTTGCCGAGGGTGCCGGGCAGCCCGCCGCGATCAATCAGCGCGGCGAGTACGTCTTCCGGGAAACAGTCATCGGTCTGCGGAAAGTACCCCCAGTCAAACGTGACAGGCAGTCCGGCCATTTCCCAATGGCCACTTGGCGTATCCTTGCCGAGGCTTTGCTCACCCGCGAAGCCGAACGCCGAAACGGGCGAGATATTCGCATCGAGGCCGACGGGAAAGGCGCCGCGGCTGGCGGCGGCGGCGTGCGCCAGCCCGAGGCGCGTGAGATTGGGGATGA
>CAYOAD010000261.1:0-4498 GCA_964401845.1 uncultured Rhodospirillaceae bacterium
ACCGCGCGGCGGTTTCGTTCAACACTTTTGAGAACACTTCCGGATCGGCGTTGCCACCGGAGGTGACCACCACCAGGGTCTTGCCGGCGACGTCCATACGTCCCGCCAGGACGGCCGCCAGGGCTACCGCGCCGCCGGGTTCGACAACGATCTTCAGATCACGAAAGGCCGTCGCCATGGCGTAAGCCACTTCATCGTCGCTCACCGAAAAACCGCCCGCCAGCCGGGTGCGGTTGACCGAAAATGTTATCTCGCCCGGGATCGGCGCCAGCAAGGCGTCGCAGAAGCTCGATGCCCCATCCTCGTTGGCTGTTCTTTCCCCTGCCTGAAGGGAACGCCGGTGATCGTCGAAACCGTCAGGCTCACAGGAGTAGACCTCCGTATCCGGCAATTCGGCTTCCAGGGCCAGGGAGGTACCGGCAATCAACCCGCCGCCGCCCGCCGGTGTCAGCACCGCGTCAGGCACGATATTGCGCTCCCGGCATTGCTGGGCGATTTCCAGCCCGACAGTGCCTTGGCCGGCGATCACCCAGGGATCGTCATAGGGCCGCACAAGGCAGGCGCCGGTTTCCGCCGCCAGCGCGGAGCCGATGGATTCCCGGCTTTCGCCGTCGCGATCATAGAGCCGGACCTCGGCCCCGTAGGCACGCGTGTTCGCGACCTTCAGCGTCGGGGCGTCCGCCGGCATAATGATGGTGGCGGGGGTACCCAGGATTTCCGCCGCCGAGGCGACGCCCTGGGCATGGTTGCCGGATGAGAACGCGACAACGCCCGAACGGCGCTGTTCGCTCGTCAACTGGCTGACATGGTTGAAGGCGCCGCGAAATTTGAAGGATCCAGTGCGCTGAAGCACCTCGGGCTTGACCAGGAGTCTGCAGCCCAGCCGGGCGTTCAGCAGTGGAGATTCCAAAAGCGGCGTGCGCACCGCCAACCCCTCGAGGCGTTTGGCTGCGGCACGGACGTCTTCGATGGTCGGGATGGGACCGACCGCGTTAGAGCTTTGCAACGAACTCATCTATAGCCTCAATGCATTCAGGCTCATCAAGCAAGGGAACGTGCCCGCGGTTTTCGACCGAGACACGCCGAAGGTCCGGTTTGGCTTCGGCCATGCGGTCAAACACGTCGGCGCTTAGTATATCCGAAATCGCGCCCCGGATGGCGAGTGTCGGAATTTTTTCGAGTGCGCTGAAATAAGGCCACATATCTTCCGGCCGACCGGCCGCCGCCATGGCTTTACCCAAGTTCAGATCGTAGTCGAGATGCAACTCACCGGCGCTGTTTTCCCGGTAGGTACGGCGCGCCATTTTCATCCAACCTGCTTCATCGAGACCCGGGTAGGCAATGCTGTACGTGTGCATCAATTGGCGAGCGGCTTCGTCCCATGAGGCCGGGGTGATCGGTGTTCCAACATAGCCGGCGATGCGGGCCAGGCCGTCCGGGTCGATCTCGGGGCCGACGTCGTTGAGGATGACGCCGGCCAGGGCGGTCGCCCTGACCACGGCCAGGCCCATGGCCAGGAGCCCGCCGAACGAGGTGCCGACGATGATCACGCGGTGGATGTTGAGCGACGTGAGGAGAGCCTCGACATCGCCGACGTGGACTTCCGCCTGGTAGTTCCGCCACTCCGGATCATAGGCCGAGCGGCCCCGGCCGCGGTAATCCGCGGTGATTACGCGGCGTTGCCGGTCCGCGAGATGAACTGCCAGATCGTGAAAGTCCGTGGCGTTCCGCGTCAGACCCGCAAGGCACAAGACGGGCGTGGCGGGCCAAATCGGATCACCGTAATCCCGATAATATAATGCCAGTCCGTCATCCGCCGAGTATGTCCGCTCGAAGTAGCCCGGACCGTCCTCCGCCATCAAACGGCCCCCACGATGGCCGGCAGATGGCTCAGACTATCCACTTCGATATCGGGTTGATCGGGCAGGCGTTCCCTGGCCTGACCGAAGCGGTTGACCCAGACCACGCGGAAGCCGAAGGTTGCCGCCGCCGCCGCGTCCCAGGCATTGGACGACTGGAACGAGACGGCCGCCGGCGCGATGTCGAAATGATCGACGGCCATTTGGTAAACCGACGGATCCGGTTTGTAGATACCGACGTCCTCGACCGACAGCACGGCATCCAGCACCTCCGCGATACCGGCGTTTTCGACCGCAGAATTCAGCATCTCAGGTGAGCCGTTCGAGAGGATGGCGGTCTTGAAGCCGCCGTCTTTCAGCGCTGTCAGGACATCCTTCACTTCGGCATAGGCATCCAGGCTCATGTAGAGGTCGAGAAGGCGGGTTCTGAGATCGTCGTCCGCCAGGCCGACGGTATCCATGGCATAGTCCAGGGCATCCGTCGTGACTTGCCAGAAAGGCGTGTGGCGCTGCATCAGCGAGCGCAGCCAGGTGTACTGCAGTTGCTTGGTTCGCCAGACCTCGGCCAGCGGCTGCCACTTGTCGCCCAGCTCGTCGGCACAATGGGCGGCAGCGGCGTTGACGTCGAACAGCGTACCATAGGCGTCGAACACGCAGGCCGAAATATTTTCAAGTTTGCCGGTCATTAAATTACTCCCCGAAATGCACTGGCGATCCTACTTGTGCAGCGTTCGAACGCAACACACACGGACGTGACTTATCTGTTGAGGTCCTCCAGCAAGGCAAGGCGAACGCGGCCGGTGCGGCCGGCCAGGCGCTGGCGGTAAACCTGGACGCCCTCCATAACGCGCTGCACGTAATTGCGGGTTTCGGTGAAGGGTATCGATTCGACCCAGTTGACGACATTGACCTCCGCGTGACGGGGATCGCCGAAATTGCGGATCCAGCGCCGCACCCGCGGCGTACCCGCATTGTAGGCGGCGATCGCCAGCACGTAGGAGCCTTTATAGATGTCCAGTAGCTCCGCCATATAGGCGGTCCCCAGCGTGACGTTGAAATCGGGATCGCGGGTGAGCCGCCGGCGCGAATAGCGCATGCGCTTTTTGGCCGCGACCTTGCGGGCGGTGGCCGGCATGAGCTGCATCAGGCCGCGGGCGCCGGCATGGCTGATGGCTTCCGGATCAAACTGGCTTTCCTGGCGGATGATGGCGAACTGCAGGGCGCGCTCGACTTTCACATGCCCCGGCACGGTGACGATCGGGTAATTTTCCCGGACCAGGGGAACGCCGACCCGGGCGGCCCGCTTGGCGCTGGCGACGGCCATATCGCGGCGACCGGAATTGCGCGCCAAAGCCGCAATCAAGGCGTGTTCCTCGGGCGTCGTCGCGGTATCGGAAAGAGTGCGGAAAAAGGGACGAAGGCGTTCGCGTTCGCGCAGCTGGGCCAGCAGCATTACGGCCCGGACCAATTCACGCTTTTCGAACGCCCGCGATTCCGCCCAGGTCGGGCGGGCCTGTCTCGGTAGAGCGGGCGCCGTCGTTTCGCCGATCGCCAGGGTGGCGAGGTGACCGTAGTAGGTGTTGGGGAAGCGGGCAGCATCGGCATACCAGGCCTGGGCCTCAGTCGTTTGTCCCAATTCGCCGGCGGCGCGGGCCGCCCAATAGGCGCCTCGGGCAATACTCACTGGGAAGCGCACCATTTTATGCAGGCGTTTGAAGTGAACCAACGCGGTTTCGGGGTCGGCCAATTGGGTCAGGGCGATCCAGCCGGCGAGGTTTTCCGCTTCCGCCACGGCGGCGCGGTCGGTCTGGCCGTGGTCACGGGCCAGCGCGTAGGCCTCGCTCAAATGCCCCTTGCCCAGCAGACGGCGCGCTATCATGTGCCGTTCAGCCCACCACTTTTTCGGCCGTGGCCCCATGTCCTCGATGGGGGGCGCGGGGGGCAACAACAGCTCGGACGCCCGGATGGGGAAGTTCTTGCGCCGCCGCCAGCGTACACGCTCAAACACCAGGCCCGGGTCGTCACGCAAGGCGACAGGGACACGGGCGATGGCGCCATCGACCCCGCCGGCGAATTCCATCAGGGCGAGGCGCGCGTGCGCTAAGGCCCGCTGTCCGCTGTCGACCCGCCGCATCATTCGCCGGGCGCCGCGCCGCTGGCGGTCCCACAACAGGCGGTCGAGGCGCGCCGCATGATCGCTGCGGGTTAATTTCTTGCGGTGGCGGCGGAGGAAGTTACGTTCCTGGCGGCTGGGGAACTTACCGCTGATCCAGGCTTCCCGCAGGAGCGCCAAGCCAGCCTCTTCCTCACCCTTCTTCAACTTGATTTCCGCCAATCGCAGTTTGCCTGTTCCCGTCTGCGGCGGATGTTTATTGAACCAGGCGATCACGTCATCGTCCGGCGTGCGGCTCGATATCGCGTGTTCGGCATTGCGCAGCATTTTGCTTTGCTGGGGCCAACCGGGGTTAGCCTCGATAAATGCCGTGAGCGTCTCGAACGCGACGCCCGGCGCGGGCTGGCTGTAATGCAGCCACATCAGGATTTTTGCCGGCAACGGATCGTCGGCTTTCGACGCGAGCCGATGTGCGGTTTTCCAGCGTTTCAGCTTGGCGGCGGCAAAGGCCGAGCGATAAAGCTTG
>CAYOAD010000262.1:0-4408 GCA_964401845.1 uncultured Rhodospirillaceae bacterium
AACCTGCGCCAGAACCTCTCATAGGAACTGGACCACTTAACGGGGGCAGGTCAATGTGACCTAGCCGACGATTTCGCTGATCTGGACCTTGGGTGAGAGATTGGTGAAGTTCGCGACATCGCGAAATATTTCGCCGCCATGCGCAGCCTGGGCCGCCTGCAGTTCCTCCAACGTATCGAACATGACTTGGGCAATAACGACGTAGGGTGCGTCAGCGCCCGGCGCTCCGCCGCCGGTGCCCTTGTTGACCTGAGCCCCCTTCATTCCCATCGGCGTCCACAAATCGCCCACCATCGGCATGTGGCTGTTCAGGTAGTAGTCGAAATCGAAACGGCCCCCTTCCTCGTTAGGGTACATCACGGTCATCGATATCATCCGGTCTTACTCCTCTCCATATTGCACCTCATACATCTGGAGGCTCTGAATGTGATCGGCAACCCCCGTCTCGCCCCGCTGGCACCAGGGCGGCGTCCGATCACGCAAAATTCATCTGATCGAGACGAACTATGTCTCTTTCCGTGATGACGCTATCATTCGCCGGATCAAATTTTCGTGTGGAGTGAGAAATGCCGTTTCTTCGATACCTGAAACCCTTGGCGCCGGCCATGTTGGTCGCCGGCCTGACCATTTCGGGGGCTTCGGCCGCCGTCAGCGGCATTGAGGCCGCTTCACCACAGCCGGCGGACGGCAGCCTGAAACCCGGCCTTTCCGTGGTTTACTACCGGCACATGTTCCGTAACGTCGACGAGATTCCGGATTGGGCCAAGTACCGGGACGGCAAGCCGGGCAAACCCCTTCATTCGTTAAATTACCGCACCGGCCTTGATACCGTCTTGACCAGCGACGGGGAAGACGGCGTCGGCGCGCACATCAAGGGTTTTATCAAATTCGAGGCCGTCGGTACCTATACCTTTGCCACCCATTCAAATGACGGCGTGCGCCTAAGCATCGGCGGCAAGATGATCCTTGAGGACCCGGACGTTCACGCCGACCGGTATTCCGACCCCGTCGAGGTCGAGATCGGAAGCGCGGGCTGGTACCCCCTCGAGGTGCTATACTTCGAGCGCAAGAACACTTCGACCCTGCAACTGTTTTGGCTCCAGCCGGATGACGAGGAAGGCAGCATGTCGTTGGTTCCGGCCGAGGTCTACGGCCACTAACTCCGCGTATTTATGTTTTCCCAGCGGAGCGAGGCCCTGGAGGCACTAGATGGAATTGTTCAATAATCTGCCCGGTTGGGCGGATAGATTGATCGAGGCCATTCTGGCGACGCTGCGGGCGCCGCTCGATCAGGGCACCCTGCTGCACTGGCCGTTTCTGGTCTGCGCCCTGGCCATTGCCGTTCTGGTGTTCGTTCTGCGGCGAAGAGCATTAGGCAAACGGCCCAGCATCGCCGGATTTGTCGGCAAATATTTCACGGCGCAGGTCTGGTGGCATCCTTCCGCCCGGGCCGATTACCGCTATTACTTCGTCAACGGCGCACTTTTCCCCATCGTGTTCGCCCCGTTTTTTGCCGCCTCGGCGCTGACAGCCCAGGTTGTGGGTATCTGGTCGGGTGCGCCCGTGGAGGACGCCGGAGCGGCTGGAGAACCCGGATGGGCTGCGATCGCGGTTATGAGCGTGCTCATTTTCATCGCTTATGATTTTGGCCACTACGTCGGGCACTGGGCCCAGCACACGAATTCCTGGTTGTGGGAGTTTCACAAGATCCATCATTCCGCCCAGGTGCTGACGCCGATCACCAGTTTCCGCCTGCACCCCGTCGATCTGTTGCTGATGTCGGTGCCGCCCGGCATTTGTACCGGTATTGTGCTGGGCCTGTCTCAGGCCGTCACCGGCGGCGCGATCGGTGGCTATACCATCCTCGGCATGAGCGCCGGTACGGCGCTTTACCATGCCGTCAGCAACCTCAGGCACAGCCACGTCTGGGTCTCGTACGGGCCGGCGGTCGAACGCTGGCTGGTCAGCCCGGCGCAGCACCAGATCCATCACAGCGTCGAGAAAAAACACTTCCACAAGAACATGGGGCGCGCCTTTGCCGTGTGGGACCGTCTGTTCGGCACCCTTTACGTGCCGGACGGTGAGGAGGACATCGTCTACGGGCTGGGCGACGGCACGGAGCCCGATTACCACGGCGTCGGGCGCATGTACGTTTTGCCGTTTGTACGCATCTACGAACGTCTGCGCGCCGGGGGCTGACGCTCACTTCGAAGGGCTATATTCTGGCTTGTCCAATATCAAGCAGGAGAAGCCCAATGAGTTCCGCCCCCAGCCAGCAATTCGACGATCTACAGGACGAATGGGTCGTGTACCTGTCCGGCGAAATCCACAGCGATTGGCGTGAGCAGATCCGCGACGGCGTTGCCGAAGCCGGCCTGCCCGTAACCCTCACCGGGCCCGTCACCGTGCACGAGGACAGCGACGACTGTGGCGTCAACATCCTGGGCGACGAAGCCGACGGCTTCTGGAAGGACCACAAGGGCGCCAAGGTCAACGCCATCCGCACCCGCACCCTGATCGAACGGGCAGACGTCGTCGTCGTCCGCTTCGGCGACAAATACAAGCAGTGGAACGCGGCGTTCGATGCGGGCTACGCCGCGGCACTCAACACGCCGTATATCACCTTGCACGACCCCGGCCTGACGCATCCCCTCAAGGAGGTCGACGGCGCTGCCCTGGCGGTGGCCGAAACGCCGAACCAGGTCGTGCGCCTGCTGGCCTACGCCATTAACGGCACTTTGTAGGAACGGACAGGTTATGACCGAGATTATCGAAACCAAGGAATCGTCGCTTACCTTCGACGGCGGTGTCGCCGTCCTGACCCTTGAACGCAACGATGTGCGCAATGCCCTGACGGGCACCGGACTGCTCGATGACATCATCAAAACGCTCGACTGGGTCAACGCCAATACGGACGTCTCCGTTCTCGTGCTAACCGGCGAGGGCAAGGCGTTCTCGGCGGGGGGCAACATCAAGGACATGCAGGACAGGTCGGGCAGTTTCGCCGGCAACGTCGGCGAGGTGGAGGCGCGCTACCGCGACGGTATCCAGGCCATTCCTCTGGCCATGCACAATGCCGACGTGCCGATCATCGCCGCTGTCAACGGCCCGGCCATCGGCGCCGGGTGCGATCTGGCCTGCATGTGCGATCTCAGGATCGGCTCAACCAAGGCCCTCTTTGGCGAAACCTTCGTCAACCTCGGCATCATCCCGGGCGACGGCGGCGCTTGGTTCATCCAACGTCTGATCGGCTACCAGCGGGCGGCCGAAATGGCCTTCACGGGCAGGCTGGTGGACGCCGACGAAGCCAGGGAGATCGGCCTGCTGCTGGAGGTCACCGAACCCGACGCGCTGATGGACCGGACCCTGGAGATGGCGCAATCCATTGCCGCCAAACCACCGCAGGCACTGCGCTATGCCAAGCGCCTGATGAAAAAGGCGCAACGCCTGGAACTGCCGGATTTTCTCGACCTTTGCGCCGTCTGGCAAGGCGTCTGCCACAACACCGAAGATCACGTCGAAGCCGTCTCGGCCTTCGTCGAAAAAAGGCAGCCGGAATACAAGGGCCGCTGACGCCGCCATGGCCGAACGTGCCGGCTGACAGCCTGTCGATAGCAAAGTAAATTGGCCGCGGGCCGACCGTTAAGTTCAGGGGCTGCGAAAATGATCATCTTCCGTCAGTTGTTCGATCCGGAATCGGCAACTTACACCTACCTGATCGCGGATCGGGAAAAGCGGGAGGCGGTTCTGATCGATCCCGTCTACGAGCAGGTTTTGCGCGATGCGGCGCTGGTCGAGGAACTTGAGTTAAGCGTCCGCTGCACGCTGGAAACCCATGTTCACGCCGATCACGTGACGGGGGCCTGGGCCTTGAAACAACGTTTGGGCAGCGAAATCGGCCTGGCCGAAACCAGCGGGGCGGAAGGTGCCGACCGCTATCTCCGCCACGGTGACCGGGTGCCGTTCGGCGATCGGTATCTGGAGGTCCGATCGACACCGGGCCACACCGGCGGCTGCCTGACCTACGTCCTCGACGATGAAAGCAAAGCCTTCACCGGCGACAGCCTGTTGATCAGGGGCTGCGGCCGGACGGATTTCCAGCAAGGTGACGCCGCCGAGCTTTTCCGCTCCGTCCATCTCCAGATTTTCAGCCTGCCCGACAATTGTCTACTTTATCCGGGCCATGACTACCGTGGGCTGATGGTGACCAGCGTGGCGGAGGAAAAGGCCTTCAACCCGCGGCTGGGCGGCGATCTCAGCGAGAGCGACTTCGTCGGTTACATGGCGAACCTGGGCCTCGACCATCCGAAAAAGATCGACATCGCAGTGCCCGCCAACATGGTTTGCGGCAAGCCAGAAGCCGATCTGGCGCCCCTGACCGAACCCAGTTGGGCGCCCCTTACCTACA
>CAYOAD010000263.1:0-4256 GCA_964401845.1 uncultured Rhodospirillaceae bacterium
GGGCATCAGGTCGCGCAGCCGCGGCTCGATGATGAAGCACTCCGGCGCCTGGATGTCCTCGAGGTTGATGCCGCCGAAGCTCGGCCCGAGATAGCGCACGGCGTTGATGAACTCGTCGACGTCGCGGGTGTCGACCTCGAGATCGATGCTGTCGACGTCGGCGAAGCGCTTGAACAGGACGGCCTTGCCTTCCATCACGGGTTTGGAACCCAGCGCGCCCAAATCGCCGAGACCCAGCACAGCGGTGCCGTTGGAGATGACCGCTACGAGGTTGCCCTTGGCCGTATAGTCGTAAGCGGTGTCGGGATCGTCGGCGATGGCGAGGCAGGGCACGGCGACGCCCGGCGAATAGGCCAGCGACAGGTCGCGCTGCGTCGTCAGCGGCTTGGTGGGCGCGATTTCGATCTTGCCGGGCTTGCCTTCGGCATGGAACAGCAGGGCCTCCTCATCGGAGACGCGGGTAAATTCGTCACTCATGGGTTCGGTCTTTGGGGTCTCTCTGTCTCGCAATCATCGGGCGAGGTTGGGGGTCAAACCGGCAGCCTAGCGGGAAAACCCGCGTCCGCAAACCGCTTTGAACGGCAATCCCTTGATTTGACGTAAAAAAACCGGCGATACGGCAGCCGCATCGCCGGTTTCGGGAGTCAATCGGCCTAGTGTGCCGGGTTGACGGCGGCAGGGGTATCGGCAGGCGCGGCGGCCCCTTTTTGGGCCCGGACGATGCCGACGGCCTCAAGCACCGTGAACGCCAGCACGGCAATCGCCTGGAGAATAACCAGCTCCTTACCCAGGGCCGTAAACAATCCGGAGGCGACGATCAGTAACGCGATGCTGTCCACCACCCAGAAGGCGTCCAACGCACAGATGATCTTCGCCCAGCGCAGATTGATGCTGGGCCGGCGGGCGGTCCAGTAAACCAGCGCGGCAAACAGCACCAGGGCGAGACCGGTTTCCAGCAGGATGTCGGCGGCGCCGAAGCCCAGAATTTGGAAATCCTGGGCAAATGCGAACGTGGCAATGGCATCCGATTCGGCGGCCAGCGCCAGACCGGCGAGGGCGGAGAAGAAGGCGTTGGCCTTGAGGGTCCGGCGCAGCAGCGTTTGGTTGTCCGGGTGGGCGGTATGATGGTTTTCCATGACGGTTATCCTTTCGCTTCGACTTCACTGCCACCAGACCTAATATCATCGCCGGTATGCCTGCAATTACCTGCCGGGTAGTTGAAAGGCAGAAATTTTTCACGGCAAATGGACGGCGTCATGAACGCGATTTCCGAAGAATTCCCCCACCTCATGAAGTCCTGGCGGGCCAAGCGCGGCGTTAGCCAGCTGGAACTGTCGTTGCGCTGCGAGGTGTCGCAAAAGCACATCAGCTTCCTCGAATCCGCCCGCAACGCGCCGAGCAAGATCATGGTGATGCTGATCTGCGAGGCGCTCAATATCCCATTCCGCGACCGCAACGCGCTGTTGCTCGCCGCGGGCTTCGCGCCGGGTTACAAGGAAAGCGACCTGAGCGAGCCCGAGCTGGCCACCGTCGACCAAGCCATCACCATGATCATGGAGAGCCACGAGCCCTATCCCGCCATGGTGGTCGATCCGTTCTTCAACGTGATCCGCGCCAATCGGGGCGCCATGCGCCTGCAGGCCATGCTCTACGAGGTCGAGCGGCCGGAGGACCTGCCGCCGCTGGCCGCCAACGTGCTGCGCGGCACGTTCTATCCGGAGGGCTTTCGCCGCCATATCAGCAATTGGGACGAAATCGCGCCCTGCCTGCTGCAGCGCCTGCAGAGCGAGCTTTACGCCCACGGCGGCTCGGCCGAGATGCAGGCGTTCATCGACGAACTGGCGGCCTGCGAGGGCGTGCCGGACGACTGGCGCCAGCACGTCACCGGCGAGTGGCAGGCGCCGATGCTGACCGTCAACATCGCCAAGGACGGCGTCGCGCTCAGCTTCTTTTCGACCATCGCCACGCTGGGCACGCCGCTCGACGTGACCCTGCAGGAAATCCGCATCGAATCGATGTTTCCCGGCGACGATGCCACGCGGCGGTTCTTCATGGATGCCTGAGGCTGTGGTAAGTTGGCCGCCATGTCGTCCACGCCGCCCGCCGATCCCATCGAAACGCCCGAAAGCCCGCCCGCCCAGCAGGCGGAGGTGAAATCGTCGGGCAAAAAGGCCGCGGCGCCGACGCCCATGATGGCCCAGTACCTGGCCATCAAGGAGGCCCATCCGGACGAATTGCTGTTCTACCGCATGGGCGATTTCTACGAGCTGTTTTTCGACGATGCGGTCAAAGCCGCCGCCGCCCTCGACATCGTGTTGACCAAACGCGGCAAGCACCTGGGCGAGGACATCCAGATGTGCGGCGTGCCGGTCCACGCCTACGACAACTACCTGCAGCGCCTGATCCGCGCCGGCTTCCGCGTCGCCGTCTGCGAACAGACCGAAGCCCCCGCCGAAGCCAAGAAACGCGGCGCCAAATCGGTCGTGGCGCGCGACGTCGTGCGGGTCGTCACCCCCGGCACGCTGGTCGAGGATACCCTGCTGGATTCGCGCAACCACAACTACCTCGTGGCGCTGGCCCGGGCCGGCGGTGCGATGGCGCTGGCCTGGCTCGACCTCTCGACCGGCGACGTCTCGGCGACCCCCGTCGAAGCGCCGGGCCTGGCCGCGGAACTGGCCCGCCTCAATCCCAGTGAGTTGCTGATCTCGGAAGCCGTTTCGCAAACGCCACAGCTCTTCGAGGCCCTGAACGACTGGGCTCACGTCATGACCCTGTTGCCGCCGTCGCGCTTCGACAGCCAGTCGGGCGAGCGGCGGCTGAAAGCGCTCTACGGCGTGGCGTCGCTGGACGGCTTCGGCGCCTTCGGGCGCGCCGAACTGGCGGTGCTCGGCGGTCTGGTCGATTACGTGGAGCTCACGCAAAAAGGCCGCCTGCCGACGCTCAAGGCGCCCAAGCTGAATGCGGCGGGCGCGACGCTCGCCATCGACGCGGCGACGCGGCGCAACCTCGAACTGACGCGCACGCTGACGGGCGAGCGGCCGGGCAGCCTCCTCTCTGTGGTCGACCGCACCGTTACCGGGGCAGGCGCGCGGCTTTTTTCCGCCCGCCTCTCGGCGCCCCTGACGGCGGCGGAGCGGATCAACGCCCGCCTCGATGACGTCGGCTTCTTCATCGACGCGGAGGAGGCGCGCGAAACAATCCGCACGGCGCTCAAGTCAACGCCCGACATCGAACGGGCGCTGAGCCGCCTGACCCTGGGCCGGGGCGGCCCGCGCGACCTGGCGGCTATCCGCGACGGCCTCAAGGACACGGGCCCGATGCGCCAAACCCTGCTGGCGCCGGGTCTGGCGGCGCTGCCCCGGGGTATTGCCGACATGGCGCGCGATCTCGGTCAGCACGACACGCTGGTCGAGCGCCTCACGCGGGCGCTGGCGGCGGAGCTCCCGCTGCTGGCGCGCGACGGTGGTTTCATCGCCGCCGGCTACGATGCCGCACTCGATGAATTCAAGGGCCTGCGCGACGAAAGCCGCCGCCATATCGCGGCCCTGCAAAGCTCTTACGGCGAAGAGACCGGCGTCGCCGGCCTCAAGATCAAGCACAACAACGTGCTGGGTTATTTCATCGAGGTCACGGCGACCCACGGCGACAAGATCATGGGCCGCGACGACGGGCGTTACATCCATCGCCAGACCATGGCCAACGCCGTGCGCTTCACGACGACGGAACTGGGCGAACTGGAGCAGAAAATATCTTCCGCCGCCGACAAGGCGGTGGCGCTGGAGAACAAGCTGTTCGAGGATCTGGTTGCCGAGACCGCGGCGCGGGCCGCCGAGATCATCCTGGCGGCCGAGGCGCTGGCCCGCATCGACGTGGCCGCAGCGCTTGCCGACCTCGCCCTGGCCCGGCGCTACGTACGGCCGGACATCGACCAGAGCCTCGATTTCGAGGTCAGCGGCGGCCGCCACCCGGTGGTCGAGGCGGCGCTGGAAAAATCGAACGAGGGTGCTTTTGTCTCCAATGACTGCGATCTGGCGGCGGCCCAGCGCCTCTGGCTGATGACCGGCCCCAACATGGCGGGCAAGAGCACGTTCCTGAGGCAGAACGCCCTGATCGCCGTGCTGGCGCAGATGGGCTCCTACGTGCCCGCCGCCACCGCCCGCATCGGCGTCGTCGACCGCCTGTTCAGCCGCGTCGGCGCCGCCGACGACCTGGCACGCGGGCGCTCGACCTTCATGGTCGAAATGGTCGAGGCCGCG
>CAYOAD010000264.1:0-4074 GCA_964401845.1 uncultured Rhodospirillaceae bacterium
AAGGGCTTTCCAACAATCGTTCTGGAGCAGGCCGCAGAGCTCGGAGAAATCGGCGCCGGCATTCAAATCGGTCCCAACGCCTTTCACGCCTTCGATTATCTCGGGGTGGGTGACCAGGCACGCGAAAAAGCCGTCTACATCGACAAACTGCGTCTGATGGACGCCACTGATGGCGAGGAAATCGTCCATATTCCGGTCGACGAGCAATTCCGTCAGCGTTTCGGCAACCCCTATGCCGTCGTTCACCGTGCCGACCTGCATGGCGTCCTGCTCGATTTCTGCCGGGGAAGCGATCTCGTGGACCTTCGCACCAACCACGAGGTCGTGGGTTACGAGCAAGACGGCAAAGCCGTCCGCGCCCGGATCAAGGAAGGTGACCCGGTTTCCGGTTTGGTCCTGGTCGGCGCTGATGGCCTGCGCTCGGCCGTTCGGGCCCAACTCGTCAATGACGGCGAGCCGCGCGTTTCGGGCCACACGACCTACCGCTCGGTAATCCCGACGGAACAAATGCCCGAGGACCTCCGCTGGAACGCGGCGACATTGTGGGCCGGTCCGAAGTGCCACATCGTTCACTATCCCCTGAAGGGCTGGGAGGTGTTCAATCTGGTCGTCACCTATCACAATGACGCCCCGGAAGCGGTGGTCGGCAAGCCGGTTGAACGCGAAGAGGTGCGCGTCGGTTTCGAGCACGTCCACCCACGCGCCCGGCAGATCATCGAGCACGGCGACAACTGGAAACTCTGGGTGCTGTGCGACCGCGATCCGGTGGACAACTGGATCGACGGGCGGGTTGTGCTGCTGGGCGATGCCGCTCATCCCATGATGCAATACATGGCCCAGGGCGCTTGTATGGCGATGGAGGATGCCGTCTGTCTGAGCCACATGTTCGAAGCTTGCGCGGGTGATCACGTTGAGGCTTTCGCCGCTTATCAAAATCAGCGTATCGCGCGCACCGCGCGGGTGCAGATCGGTTCACGGCTGATCGGCGAATACGTTTATCACGCGGCCGGCGCGACCGCCCTGATGCGGAACGCCGTCATGAAAACCATGGATATCGGGGAATATTACCACCGGCTGTCCTGGCTGTACGGCGGCACCGGGTTACAGGATTGGAAACCGGAAGGATAGCCCTGCAGGTATTAGTTCCTAGCAATTGGGGGATCCCACGCTTCCGATATTCCCGACATCTCGAAAATCGAAGCCAGCCGGGAACCGGCTTGGGCCTGTCGCTGGTCAACTCATTGACAAAATTGCACGGCGGTGACGTGGCTATCGAAAGCGCCTTAGAGGAGGGCACGACGGTCACCGTCAAGCTTCCGCCGGAATGCACCCTGATAAATTAGCGCATTTGCGCCCACCCGTTCAGCGGGTAACCTGCGGTCCATGTTTCTTAACGTTTCGCCGGCGGTCCGCGCCGCGCTTTGGATGATCGGCACCGTGATTTCGTTCAGTGCGATGGCGGTGGGAGGGCGCGAACTTTCCAGCGATCTCACGACATTTCAAATTCTTTTTCATCGCAGCATCGTTGGGCTTGTCGTGGTGTCGCTGCTGCTTACCGCGACGGGCTGGCGGCAATTGCGGGTCTCAAAGTTCAGTTTGCATCTGCTGCGCAACCTACTTCACCTGGGGGGGCAGTTCGGCTGGTTCTTCGCCATCTCCGTCATCCCCCTGGCTGAGGTTTTCGCCATCGAATTCACCACTCCGATGTGGGCCGCCATCCTGGCGATGGTTTTCCTGGGCGAGCGTCCGAGACGTACCAGCCTGGCTGCCATTGGGCTGGGGTTTGTCGGTATTCTCATTATTCTCCGTCCGGGGTTCCAGGAGATCGGGGTGCCGACCCTGGGCGTGCTGGCCGCCGCGATGGCCTACGCCACGACCTACGTCCTGACCAAATACCTTGGCCGGACGGACAGTCCCTTGGCGATCATTTTCTATATGACGATCATCCAGCTGCCTCTGGCGTTGGCGGCGTCGGTGGTATTGCATCCGGCGGAAAGCAGCTGGTCGTGGCCCGAGCCGGCCCTGTGGCCCTGGATCGTCGTGGTCGGGGTGACCGCCCTGAGCGCCCACTACTGCGCCGCCAGGGCCTTGTACCTAGCGGATGCAACTGTCGTCGTCCCCATCGATTTCCTGCGCCTGCCGCTGATCGCATTGGTCGGACTGGCGCTCTACGGCGAAACCATCGATATTTGGGTGATCGCCGGCGGCGTCGTTATTTTCACCGGCACGTTTCTCAATGTCCGCAGCGCCGCGGGCGCAGCGCGCAGCGCAGCGAAGGGTGGCAAGCAATCATGATCGAAATCGAAATTACCGTCTGGCAGTTCGTCCGCCTCATGGTCGACCTGGAAGAGCAGGCGCCCTCCAGCGAAGCCTATGCCGCCTGGTCGGAAGCCTGGGCCGAACTGGATCGTCGGTTGGAAGAGCTGCGCCAGCGTGACCATGAAAGCTACGCCGATTTGATGATGAACCAGGAGGTCGTGATCCAGGCGGACAAGGCACGGCTCGAACAAGCCGCCAAGGCTTTGGGGCGGGTTGTCAAAGCCCTGGGTAGGGCCTTCGACAAGGAGCAGGACGCGGCCGTCAGGGACGATCTCTTGTTCGAACAGGGCGAACTGCAGGAACTTCAGGCGCGCTACCGGGATATCGCCGCCAATATGGCCGCCGGCCAGGATTGATCTATGTTTCAATGACTCGTTTGGAACAGGGTAGGTGAACCCGCGACCTCTTTCAGATCGGCAGGACCGGGTGCTAATGGTTTGAAATCAGCCGATTTATTTTATGGCTGACCGCAAAATGTAGTGTTCTTGGGTGTTAACATATGCCATATTTCGTTGCCATCAGTCACAAATCCCCATGGCCCGACAATAATAGGGGAGCGAAAAGCAGGCGATAAATAGGGAATTCGGAACCTTACAAGGTGTGGTTATGACGGATCAGGCGGTCGCGGCTAGCGGCATGTTGGGACACAACCGAAACGCCTTCAGCGGCGATTACGACGGGCCGGAAGTCCCGCTCAGCGAAGAAGACGAACTTCGGCTCCGTGTCTACACGTACGAATTCATGCGCGACAACCCGCTGGGCGTGGAGCGCGGTGAAATCGAGGCCGTCGATCCCGCCGACGCCGCCCGCCTGCTGCGCGTCCGCTACCTCGTTTCCGAACTTCCGGCCGGAACGCGCATCGCCGAAAAGCTGGACGACCCGGAAGACGAACAGTGGTCGATGTCGGCCAAGCTGCGCTTCCTGTTGCGGAAAATGGTGTCGCATCACAACTGGCTGACCGGTCACGGCGGCGAGCGGGCGGATCTGTCGAGCCTCGACCTGCGCGGCGTCAATCTCGCCAAGCGGAATTTGTCGCACGCCGATCTCAACGACGCGGATCTTTCCAACGCCGACCTCAGCAATGCCATCCTGATCGGATCCAACCTTCGCGGCGCCAACCTCGAAGGCGCCAATCTCTGCGGCGCTGACCTTTCCGGCGTGGACCTCACCGATGCCAACCTCTGCGACGCGCTGCTTATCGGCGCGAAGCTCGACGGCGCCGATCTCTGGCGCGCCAACGTCTCGGGCTGCTTCATCGCCCCCCGCAAACTACACAAGGCCCTGCGCTGTCGCCTGGCGCGTCGCGAGAAGAAGGGTTAAACCCAAGGCAAATAGGCGAATTTCACGGCAACACCGAACGATATCAGGATTAGGGGAAACCGCCGGTAAGCCCAGTGCGTTTTCTGCCTGTTGAGCGGAGGTATTAGAATTCCGTTTCCGGCCATAATCGAACCCTGACCCGAACTGAGATGTTCGGTGCCTGCAAGCCGTACAGCGGGGAGCGTTTTGATGAGAACCATAGGTATTCTTGGCGGTATGTCTGCCGCTTCGACGCAGATTTATTACCGCGAGCTATGCGATTTGACACGCGATCGCTTGGGAGGCCTTCATTCTCCGGAATTGCTGATCCGTTCTCTTGATTTCGCTCGAATCGAAACGCTTCAGATGAAGGGAGAATGGAATGGGGCCGGAGCCATTCTCAATGAAGAGGCAAAAGCCCTGGAACGCGGCGGCGCCGATCTGATCGTTCTTGCC
>CAYOAD010000265.1:0-4048 GCA_964401845.1 uncultured Rhodospirillaceae bacterium
AGATGGACGGAATGACGAGAGTTGTTTTGGAAGCCCCCGAAACAGCCAGAGCAGACATTCAAAAAACCAAGATTGCGGCCCGGCGGGTCGAGGTTTTCTATGACGATAAAAGAGCCCTGAACGGCATCGACATGGATATTCCGGCCAATCAAGTGACCGCGTTGATCGGACCCTCGGGGTGTGGCAAATCCACGTTTCTGCGCTGCCTCAACCGCATGAACGACGTCATCGAGGGCTGCCGGGTGGAAGGCTCCATTAAGATGGATGCGCAGGACATTTACGCCCGCGGCATCGACGTCGTGCATCTCCGGGCGCGCGTCGGCATGGTCTTTCAGAAACCCAACCCGTTTCCCAAATCTGTCTACGACAATGTGGCTTATGGTGCGCGCATTCATCGGCTGACGGACAGCAAGACCCAGCTGGATGAACTTGTCTCGACCAGTTTAGAGCAGGCGGGTCTGATCGACGAGGTGCGCGACCGCCTCGACGCGCCGGCGACCAGCCTTTCCGGGGGGCAGCAGCAGCGCCTGTGCATCGCCCGCGCGATTGCGGTTCAGCCAGAAGTCATCCTGATGGATGAACCGTGTTCGGCGCTCGATCCCATTGCCACGGCCAAGGTCGAGGAACTCATTGACGAGTTGAAACAAAACTACACGATTGTCATTGTGACCCATTCGATGCAGCAGGCGGCGCGGGTGTCGCAACGGACCGCGTTCTTCCATCTTGGCGACCTGGTCGAACAGGGCGGGACGGAAAAGGTTTTCACCAATCCGCACGACCGGCGCACCGAAGCCTACGTCACCGGCCGGATCGGCTAGCGGAGAGAGGAGGGCGGGTAGCCCAAACCATGGAAAACAGCGACCACATCGTCAAATCCTATGATGAGGAACTTGGCCAGCTCGACAACATGATCGCCGAGATGGGTGGTATGGCCGAGGCCCAGCTTGCCGACGCCGTTCAGGCTTTGGTCCGGCGGGACACCGAATTCGCCGCCTCGGTGGTCGAAGGTGACCGCCGCATCGATGCCATGGAAACCGAAATCGATTTGTTCACCGTGCGATTGTTGGCGCTGCGCCAGCCGTTGGCCGACGATCTTCGGGTGGTTATCGCAGCGCTCAAGATCTCCGCCAATCTGGAACGTATCGGCGACTATGCCAAAAACGTCGCCAAGCGCACCGGCGTGTTGGGACAAAATCCGGCCATGGCCAGCGCCACGGGCACCATTGTTCGCATGAGCGCCATCGTCCAATCGATGATCACCAACGTTTTGGACGCCTTCATCTCGCGTGATGCTCAGGCGGCGGAGGACGTGCGCCTGCGTGATCAGGAAGTCGACCATCTCCACACCAGCCTGTTCCGCGAACTGCTGACATACATGATGGAGGATCCGCGGAACATAACAGCCTGTACGCACCTCTTGTTCATCGCCAAGAACGTCGAGCGCATCGGCGACCACGCCACAGGCATTGCCGAACAGGTCTATTTCATGGTGACGGGCACGATGCCGGAGGCCGAACGGCCCAAGGGCGACGAGAGCAGCGTGATTACGATCGCGCCGACCCAGGCCGAAGGCGAGGGCGAATAAGCAATGTCCGCCTCAATCCTGATTGTTGAAGACGAACCGGCCCAGGTCGAGGTGTTGCGCTACAATCTTGAGCAATCGGGATTTGAAGTAGAGGTCGCAAGCGACGGCGCCACGGCATTGGCCGCCGTCGGCGAACGCCTGCCCGATCTCATCGTCTTGGACTGGATGCTGCCGGAGGTTTCGGGCATTGAAGTTTGCCGTCGCCTCAGATCGCGGGATGAAACGCGAACCCTGCCTGTCATCATGCTGACAGCGCGCGGTGAGGAGGATGACCGGGTGCGCGGGTTGGAAATCGGGGCTGACGATTATGTCGTCAAACCTTATTCGCCGGCGGAGATGGTCGCCCGCGTCCGCGCCTTGCTGCGGCGCGCCGACCCGGCTCAAATCAGTGAACTGCTCGAGTATGCCGACATCGCGATGGACCTGGCGGCGCACAAGGTTCGCCGCGACGGCGTACCCCTGAAACTGGGTCCGACGGAGTTCAAGCTGCTTCGTGTGTTCATGGAGCGACCGGGCCGTGTGCTCAGCCGTGAGCGCTTGCTCGATCTGGTGTGGGGCAACGGCGTCTACGTCGAGGACCGCACCGTCGACGCCCATGTCGGTAGACTGCGCAAGGTTCTCAACGCCGGCGGCAAGGCCGATCTCCTGAGAACTGTCCGGGGTGTAGGTTACGCGCTCGACGTTTCGGCCTGAGTACTCTCCTTCGCGTCGTCGGCCCCTGCCGACGGCAGGTCGATCCAAAACGTCGAGCCCACGCCCGGCGTGCTTTCAAAACCGATTTCGCCGTCCATCATTTCGACCAATCGTTTGCAGATGGTAAGGCCGATGCCGGTGCCCTCGACCGACGAGGTTTCAGCGCCCAGGCGGTTGAACGGCTCAAAAACCATTTCCTGCTTGTCCTCGGGGATCCCGTTTCCGCTGTCGCTCACCGATAGCCGGATGCTGTCGTTCGGGTTGATCCTGTGGTCAAGCGTAACGCTGCCGTGTTCCCGATTGTATTTGACGGCGTTGCTGAGGAGGTTCAGCAGAACCTGGCGTAGCCGCGTCGCATCGGCCCGGACATGGGGCGTTTCACCGGCCGGCGGCAGGATCACTTTGATGCCGCGGCTGGCGGCAAGAGCTTCGGCCAACGCCAGGCTGTCCTTCAGAACCCGGCCGACGGAAATGCGCTCGATGGAAATCTCCATGTCGCCGCCTTCGATCCGGGCAAGGTCCAGCACCTGGTCGATCAGGTCGAGCAGATGTTTCCCCGCGCCGAGGATCTGGTTGACCGATTCCTGCTGGAGATCGGCCAAGGGCAGTTCCTTGTCGGTGTTCATCAGTTGAGCAAACCCCAGGATCGCATTGAGCGGCGTACGAAGTTCGTGGCTCATGCTGGAAAGGAATTCCGTCTTTGCCGAACTGGCCGCTTCGGCGGCGTCCCTGGCGTTGCGCAATTCCTCCTGAATGATCAACAGATCCGAAAGGTCGTAAACCCAGGAGAGAATGGCGTCGACGCCGCCGGACGAGTATCGCTCCCAGGTTACCCAGGCCCGGAAGGTAGAGCCGTCGACGCGCCGGAATTCGATCTCCTGGTTCACGATTCGGCCCTCGCGGTCGAACTTGGCCCGCAGTTCATCCCGCTTTTCCGCGTCGACATAGAATTCCGCGGCGTTCCTGCCTTTCATGTCATCGATTGTGGTGCCGAAGAGAAAGGAGTTGCGGTTGTTGGCGAAGATGATTTCGCCGTTTTTGATGTCCGTCATGGCCACGCCGAACGGACTCGAATGCAGGATATCGCGCAAGCGCCGTTCGCTGCCGGCCACTTGCTCCATCATTTGGTCCCGTTCGAGATTGACGCGCACCCGTTCGAGAAAGTCGTTGTATGTCTTGTTGGCCAGTTGGAAGGTCGCGCCCGCGTAGAAGATCATCATCACGCCCATCACGGTGGTAATCGGTTCGCCGTGGAGAAAGAGGCCGAGTGCCAGGGGGAACGTGCTGAGCCAGATGTAGGCGTAGCTGGAGGAAAGCGCCGGCGACATCCAAACCGCGGCGCCGGCGGCCTGTCCGCCGATGACGAACGCCAGGAACACGTGGTGCAGGATCGATCCCTGCAAGGCCAGCCCCAGACCGGCCATGCCCCACAATGCGCCACCCAAGCCCGACCACACGGCGGAGCGCACGATGGAGCGCCGTTTGATGGCCGTGGGTTCGGGGCGGTATTTGTTCCGGTACCAGGAAAACAGTCTTTCTACCGAAACCACGACCGTAAAACCGGTCCAGGCAAGCAGCAGCCAAAGCGGTACCAGCCCTTGGCACAGAAATGCCGCCAGCAGCGCGTTGATCACATTGGCGATGGACATGGTCGGGACAGCCGCGGCGATTTGGATGAACTGCTGCCGCCGCACTTCGGCGCCCAACGCCGTCGGATCGTCGGGGATGCCCGGCCATAAAAACCGAAGGACGGCGTTCATGCTTTTTCCC
>CAYOAD010000266.1:0-4042 GCA_964401845.1 uncultured Rhodospirillaceae bacterium
ATCGAGGAAAGCGCTGCCCGCCGCCAGGCCCGCATCGATCGGGTCGAGGACGTCATCGTCGGCGTCAACAAGTTCCAGTTGCCGGAAGAGGTCGAAATCGATCTCCTGGAGGTCGACAACGCCAGTGTGCGCGAAAGCCAGATTAAGCGTCTCGAGAACATCCGCTCGACACGGGACGAGGCGGCGGCAGAGGCCGCGCTGCAGGCCCTGGAAGACGGCGCACGGGCGGACGGCAATCTGTTGGCGCTGTCCGTCGAAGCGGTCCGCGCCCGCGCCACCGTGGGCGAGGTTTCCGACGCCCTGGAGCGCGTCTTCACACGCCACCGCGCCACCACCCATTCCGTCACCGGCGTCTACGGCGGCGCCTACGGCGAAGACCAGGAATTCGCCGATATCCAAACCCGGGTCGCCGCTTTCGCCGAGGACCAGGGCCGCCGGCCCCGCCTGCTGGTCGTCAAGCTCGGCCAGGACGGCCACGACCGCGGCGCCAAGGTGATCGCCTCGGCCTTCGCCGACATTGGCTTCGACGTCGACATCGGCCCGCTGTTCCAGACGCCCGAGGAAGCCGCCCGCGAAGCCGTCGAGAACGACGTGCACATCGTCGGCGTCTCATCCCAGGCGGCGGGCCACAAAACCCTGGTGCCGCAGCTCGTTAAGGCGCTAAAGGCCGAAGGCGCGGAAGACATCCTCGTGGTCGTCGGCGGTGTCGTGCCGCCCAAGGACTACGACGACCTGCGCGCCGCCGGCGTCGCCGCCATCTTCGGTCCGGGCACCAACATCACCCAAGCCGCCGCCGACGTCATCGACCTAGTCAGCCAAAGGCGCAAGGCGGCTTAGTCCAATTTCCCCTCCCCCTTGAAGGGGGAGGGCCAGGGTGGGGGTGACAGCTTCATGAATACCACCAACGCCCGCCGTTTACGCTCAAACCCCACAGGGGCCGAGAAACGCCTTTGGTCGAAAATCCGCAACAAACAACTCGCCGGACATCGCTTCCGCCGCCAAGCGCCCATCGGACCCTACGTCGTCGACTTCTTTTGTCCGGAGCAAAAACTCATCATCGAACTCGACGGCGGCCAACACGCCAACCAAGTTGAAGCTGACACCGAGAGGACCGCTTGGCTCGAATCCAAGGGCTATCGTGTCATCCGTTTCTGGAATAACGAGGTCTTCGACAACCTCGACGGCGTCCTCCACTCAATAACCGAAGTGCTTAACGGATAATCCGTCCCCCCCACCCCATCCCTCCCCCTCCAGGGGGGAGGGAGCACCCATGGCTTACGTAAGCCTTCCCCCTTGAGGGGGGAAGGTTTGGATGGGGGTGATGCTTCGCATCACCTGGAATGACGAGAGTGTGTGTTCCACCTTTGCTTCTTTGCCGCTATGTTCGACGCGGGTGGCGCTAGCTCACGGGGGTGACATGAAAACGTCGACGGTTAGTCTGGGGTTTGGCCTTATCGGCGCGGCACTGTTGGCAACCGCCTCCCCGACCCACGCCGTCGATACGCGCTACCCGATCTTCGACACTCATGTGCACTACAGCGAACCGGCCTGGAGCGTTTATTCGGCCATGGAGATCATCGCCAAGTTCGACCGGGCGGGGGTGGTGCGGGCGTTGGTGTCGTCGTCGCCGGATGACGGCACGCTGGCGCTTTACAAGCTGGCGCCGACGCGGGTGGTGCCGGAGCTTCGGCCCTACCGCGGCGCCGTCGGGTCGGGCAACTGGACGCTGGACCCTTTTACGCCGGCCTACCTGGCGGGCCGACTGGCCAAGACGAAGTATGCCGGCATCGGCGAGTTCCACCTCTTGGGCGTACAGCAGGTCGCCACGCCGGTGGTGAAGAAAGTCATCGAGTTCGCCATCGAACGCGACATTTTGCTGCACGTTCATTCCAATGCCGACGTCATCAACGCCCTGTTTGCCGCCGAACCGCGTCTCAACATTATCTGGGCGCACGCTGGTTTGAGCGATCCGCCCGAGGTCATCGGGCCGACCCTGGACGCCCACAAGAACCTCTGGGCAGATCTCTCGATCCGCGAGTTTGATTTGCTAAATGGGGGCCGGTTGGATCCGGTCTGGCGGGCGCTGCTGATGCGCCACGCCGACCGCTTCATGGTCGGCAGTGACACCTGGGTGACGGCCCAGTGGGACGGCTACGACGAAATCCTGGCGACCAACCGGCTCTGGCTGGCCCAGCTACCTGTCGAGGCCGCCCGCGCCATCGCCTATCAAAATGCCGTCAAACTGTTCGGTACCGGCGGCCATCAAATTTTGGGTGCTGACTAGTTTCAAGCGGGTTCCATGCCGTCTTCTTTGGCCGGTGGGTTGGCGCCGCTGCCGGTGGCGTTGGGCCAGGGACCGACGGGGAAGGGCATGTCTTCCGAGGCGTAGGTCAGGAAATTGACGATTTCCTTCAGGTAGTCGGCGATATCGCGGCCCAGATCCACCAGGCCGTCCAGCGGTTTGCCGGTCAAAAGCTTGAAGACGATCTGCAGCAGCACGACGACGGCGAGGACCGCTTCGGCCAGGTTGAAGGTAATGACGAACAGGACCATGTAGGCGATCCGCTTCCAGGTCGACTGTTCGGTGAGGTTCTTCTTGGTATCCGCATCCATCGGAATGTGTCTCCAGCTGGGGGGTTCTCCCTACAGATGGCGACGGACGGGCGTTATTCAAGATTTGATGCGCGCGCGGATCTTCTCGTCTGTGAGTTCCCGGATAGCGTCGGCGGCGATCCATTTGGCGGCCGGCGTGCTGCGTCGGGCAATGCGGTCGGCGCATTCCAGGGCCGCGGCGTTGAGGGCATGACTGCGCTTGCCGATCTGGCGCAGCGACCAGTTGACGGCCTTTTTGACGAAATTGCGGTTGTCGTCAGCATGCGCCTCGATCAGCGCAAGCAGGCCGGTAAAGCGCTCGTCGGGTTCCTTTTTGGCGTGAACGGCGAGCGAGGCCAATAGCGCGAAGCCGGCCCTGCGCACGAATTCCTCCTCTCGTGCCGCCCACTGCTCGACCTTGTCCCAGGCCTCTGATTTGCGGCATACGCAGGCCCAGCACACGTTCGGTGTTGATGCCGTACCGCGCCATGCCCTCGCGCGAAGACGGGTCGGCCATGCCGCGCATGCGCCCGATCACGCTTTCAGGATTTTCACTCATTCTGATCGATCCCCGGAATCCCAAGCTGGGGCTTTACTTTATCAGGTTGGGCTGGCAAATATTGTCCTCGTTGCAGGGCGGGGGACGCCCAATTCACTCTAAGGGGCACGTTCCCACCGGGGCAAAAAGGAATCGGCCGTGATCGGTTTTATCGTCCGTATGTTTCTATCCTTCTTCCTGGACAAGGAAGGGCGGCAAGCGCTTGCCCGGGGCGCGCACGTCAAGCAGCTCGAGGACGAGCTGAAAATCGAGATGGCCAAGACCAATGCCCTGATCAAGGCCCTCAACACGCAGGGCAGCCAGAGTCTGGGAATTTCTGACGACCGTCAGGCGGAGATCGCCCAGGCGTTGGAGAGCCAGACACGGGCGCAAGCGGCCTTGAACGAACTCGACCCCGAAACGCGCCGCCGCATGATCGAGCGCGTCCTGGCTGAAGAACCGAAAGCCGAGGGGCCGACCTCGGACGCCGGTCCCGGCGGCACCGTCGTCGGCGGCGGCGACGACGAGGCCATGGGGGAAGGTGAGCGGGGTTAGCGCGCGCACGCCATGGCTCATGACGAGGGCGCTGCCGAAGACATTCTAAATCTCGGAAAAGGCGTGGTGGCCGGCGAACGCCGGGCGCTGGCACGCGCCATCACGCTGGTTGAATCGCAACGCAGCGACCACCAGGCGGATGCCGAAGCGCTGCTGTCGGCCATCCTGCCACATACCGGCGGCGCCGTGCGCCTCGGTATAACGGGACCTCCGGGGGTTGGAAAATCCACCTTCATCGAAGCTTTCGGCCTGCACCTCGTGCGCTTGGGCAAGCGCGTGGCGGTGCTGGCGGTTGATCCCTCGTCCGCCCGTTCCGGCGGTTCCATTCTTGGTGACAAGACGCGCATGGAGGAGCTT
>CAYOAD010000267.1:0-4036 GCA_964401845.1 uncultured Rhodospirillaceae bacterium
ACTGGACGGTGCCGGAAGGCGGCGGCGGACCCAACTACCCGAATATGTAAAGCTTGAATGAACACGAAGAATCCATTTGCGCTACGCGCGCGTCGACTGGTTTGATGTCTTCATGATTCGAAAAACGACGATAGCACTGGGTTTGATCGCGGCGGGCGCCCTGATGATCCCGCCGCAGGTGAACGCCGCTGAAGGCGCCAACACTTTTACGGGGCGTTACCTGTCTGCCCGCTTTGCCGCCCGCAATCAGGATACCGAAACGGCCTCTCGTCTCTTTCTGACGGTTCTGGCCGAGGATCCCAAGAACGCCGTCCTGATGCGCCGGACGTTCCAGAGCCTGTTGGCCCACGGTGAGACCGGCAAGGCGGTGGAAATCGCCCGGACACTGGTGAAACAGAACAAGCGGGCCGGACTGGCCAACACGGTTATCGCCGTCGATTACATTCGGGCCAGTGATTTCGAGGAATCCGCCAAATCGCTGTCGCGGGCCTCTCGCTCACGCTTCATGGGTCTCCTGGTGCCGATCACCGAGGCCTGGTCGCGGGTCGGTGAGGAAAAATACGATGACGCCCTGAAGGCGCTGAACGGCCTGAAAAAGCGCAAGCAGTTCAAACTGTTCAAGAGTTTCCACCGGGCGCTTATCAATGCCGCTGCCGGCCGCGTCGAGGCCGCCGAAAAAGACTTCCGCGACACGATGAAATCCCGCGAGGGCCGCTCGCTGCGCGTCGTGGAACTGTTCGGCGCGTTCCTGGAACGTAACGGCAAGGCGGACGAAGCGCTGAATATATACGCGGACTACCTCAAGACCGATCCCGACAACCCCCTCGTCCTGGAAGCCAGGGCACGCGCCAAGGAAGGCGCCGCGCCGCCGAAGGGAGTTGCGGACGCGGTCGACGGCACGGCGGAGACGTTCTACGGCGCAGCCGCCATACTGGTGCCAGAGAACGCGCTCGATTCGGCCCTGATCTTCGTGCAAACCGCCCTCTACCTGAAGCCTGATTTCCCGGCGGCGCAGGCGCTGCTCGGCGGAATCCACGAGACGCGCAACAGTTGGCTGGCGGCCAACAAGGTCTATGACGGTATCGATCCTAAAACGCCCTACGGCTGGAACGCCCGGATCCGTATGGCCACAAATCTGGATGAGTTGGACAAGACCGACGAGGCTGCGGGCCTGCTCAGGCGGCTGGCCGATCAACATCCCAAGCGAACGGACGCGCTTATCGCCCTCGGCGATATCTACCGGGCGCGAAAGCGTTTTGCCGATGCCGGCGATGCTTATAGCGAAGCGCTCACGCGTATCCCTCAACCCAGGGAGCGTGATTGGACGCTCTATTATTCGCGGGGCATTTCCTATGAGCGCACCAACCGCTGGCCGGAGGCGGAAGCCGATTTTCTCAAGGCGCTGGAAATCAGGCCTGACCAGCCCCTGGTGATGAATTATCTGGGATATTCCTGGATTGAAAAGAATCTCCATCTAAAGCGGGCGCGCGAAATGATCGAAAAGGCCGTTGATCTGCGGCCGACCGATGGCTACATCGTCGACAGCCTGGGTTGGGTGCTCTACCGGCTGGGAGAATTCGAGGGCGCGGTCAAGCAACTGGAACGAGCGGTGGCATTGAGGCCCGAGGATCCCATCATCAACGATCACCTGGGCGATGCGCTGTGGAAAGTGGGCCGCCGTCTGGAGGCCGGTTTCCAATGGCGCCATTCCCTGGTGCTCAATCCCACCGATGATTTGGCCAAAATCCTGAAGCTGAAAATCGAAGGTGGATTGGATGCCGCCCCGAAATCCAATGGCGACTGACGGCGCCAATGGCGGCTGACGGAAACGGTGCGGCCACCAGCCGACTGAGAGCGCCCGCCAAAATCAATCTTTACCTGCACGTGACAGGACGCCGTCCGGACGGCTTTCATGAATTGGACAGCCTCGTGGGGTTCGCCGGTGTCGGCGACGGTGTGAGTTATCATCCCGGCGGCCCGGCCCGTCTGGAAATCACCGGCCCCGAGGCCAGCGCACTTGCCGAACTTAGCGCCGAGGACAACCTTGTAATGAAGGCGGCGCGGCGTTTGGCGGGCCAGCTGGACAGATCGTTCGGCGGCACGCTGGCGCTGGACAAGCACTTGCCGACGGCGGCGGGACTGGGGGGCGGTTCGGCGGATGCCGCCGCGGTTCTGCAGCTCCTGTGCAATCACTGGAATGTCCCAGCCGCAGACATTGACCTGCCCCAACTCGGTTTGAGCCTGAGCGCCGACGTACCGGTCTGTCTGCGGTCCGGGGCTACGCTGGTGTCGGGCATCGGCGAGACGCTGAAGCCGCCGGGCAGGCTGCCGGCGGCGCACCTGGTTCTCATCAATCCACGCAAAGCGCTGTCCACCGCCGAGGTGTTCGGGAAGTTTGCCGGGCCCCACGGTGCGGAAGATCCGCTCAGCCTGGATATCGACGATGTTTCATTGCTGGCGGCAGAGTTGGGTAAGCGCCGGAACGATCTTGAGGCGCCGGCTATGGTATTGGCGCCCGTGATCGAGGACGTGCTTGACCGGCTGAGGGCGACCGAGGGATGCCTGTTGGCGCGCATGTCGGGCAGCGGGGCGAGTTGTTTCGGTCTTTATGCCACGGCGGCGGAGGCGCGGAAGGGGGCGGCCGCCCTCGAAGTCCTCCGGCCAAAATGGTGGATTCGCACCGCGCCGATGTTGACCGACGTGGCCGACTGGAAAACACTGCAGGCATGAACATGAGATTAATCAGCGGTGTTGCGGCCGTGTGTCTGGCGGGCCTCTTGACGGCGTCGTGCCAGGCGCCCATCCCGATCATCGATCCGCGGCCGGATATCGAGCTGACGTGGTCGGAAGCCGTTGTTGCCCTGCCGCCGTTGCGCGGCGGGCAAAATACGCTGGTCGCGCGCCTCGGCGATGGATCGGTTCGCGGCCGGCTCAAATCGCTGCCCCGCGGTTCGCGTTTGCCGGTGGTGCTTTACGCACACGGCTGCACCGGAATCGGTGACAAACGCTTCATGAAAATGCTGACGCGCGCGGGCTATGCCGTGATCGCGCCGGATTCGATGGCCCGGCGCTATCGCCCGTTGCAGTGCGATTCGGAAACGAAAACCGGCGGCTTCAATCGTTTTGTCTATGATTTTCGCCTGACTGAGATTTCGTTCGCGCTCGATAGAATGGCGGGCCTCAAGTGGGCCGATTTGAACAACCTGTTCCTGTTGGGTATTTCCGAAGGCGGTGTCGCCGCTGCCCTCTACCGCGGCGACGAATTCAGAGCCCGGGTGATTGCCCAATGGACCTGCACGGGCGCGCCGATCGTTCACGGCATTCACGCGCCGCCGAGTGAACCGATCCTCGCCATCGTCCGGGGCGACGATCCCTGGTACCGGAAAAACCATCAGCAGGGCGACTGCGGCGCCCATATGTTGAGCCGGCCCGGGTCGCGCTCGATCGTGCTGACCAACGGCTCCGAACATAGCGTTCTGGCCGACCGGCAGGTGCTGCGGGCGATCATCGATTTCCTCGATGTCAACCGGGTTGCCGGTCGCTAGTCGCCGGCGGGCGCCCGGCCCAAGGTGAGGCCGGCGCCGCTGGCATAGGTTAGATGGATGACGACGGATCCCATGCCGATATCGGTTTCGAAGCGGACGGGAATGCGAGGCCAGTCTTTCGATAACGCCGCGTACCAGATGTCGCCGCCCTCGTTCTCCTGTTGCGGCAGCCAAGGGCTTTCAGAGTGCCCGGCGATGCGGACCAGATCGACCTCGCATTTGTAGGCCGCTCCGTTGAAGACCCGGCCCTTGAGAGTATCCGCGCCGACACCCCGGCTCACGATGTCATAGCGCCGGCGGCCATCGAATACCGGAACCGTGCCGGTGCAGCGGGAGCCGTTGGTCTGGTCCGCCATTCGACTCAGAGCGAGAGACGCGCTGAGGGCATCCATCGTGCCAATCAACAATTCGGGCGGAACCGGTTTGCGATCGTCGTCTTCCGGCGGCGGTTCAACTTCAACTTGTTTAGGGCCTTGCGCGCCGTAGTTTAT
>CAYOAD010000268.1:0-3928 GCA_964401845.1 uncultured Rhodospirillaceae bacterium
TCCAAAATTGCCGAATATGCAAGTTTATATACGGCTGAAATCCCCAAGACTGCAAGAGGCGGACTTGAGACATTGGGCAAATGTTCAAGGCCCGACTGGAGGAATGACCGATGACAACGTCCCGCGAGCTGCTCGAAACCGTTCTGGCGTGCGAAAAAGGCGAGCGCATTCCCTACTGCCCGGCGATCTACGAGCACAAGGCTTACCTCATCGGCAAAACGCCCTCACAGGTCTGCCGCGATCCCGAACTCTTGTTGGCAGCTCTTCAAAAGGAATACGAGGTCTACCGGCCCGACTTCATGACCGTAGGCATTGATGTCTACAACGTCGAAGCCGAGGCGCTGGGCTGCAAGGTCATCTATTTCGACGACAGCACGGATGTGCCCGGCGTGGCGGAACCGCTGATCAGCACGCCCGGTGAGCTGGTAAATTTGTCGGTCCCGGACCCCGAAACGGCCGGCCGCATGCCGCTCTACCTTGAGGCCGCCGAAAAATTGCTGAAGTTGATCGGCGATCAGGTCATCGTCCGGGGCGCGATTTCCGGCCCCCTGTCCATGGCTTCGGAGTTGGTCGGGGCGGAAAATTTCATCGTCATGACGTTGCAGGAACCGGAATTCGTCCGCCGGCTGATGAAGTTCACGGCCGAGGTCGGCGTGGCCTTCGGCAAGGCGTTCATCGCTCGCGGTATCGAACCCGTAATCTTCGATTCACGCGCCATGCCGCCCTTGTGCTCGCCCGCCGTATTCAAGGACCTGGTGGCCCCGACCTATGCCAAATATGTAACCCCGCAGCTGAAATCCGCCGGCGCGCGTCATATCCCGTTGGTCATCGGTGGTGATACCACGCCCATTCTGGAGGACTTGATTGCCACCGGCGCCACCCAATTGCTGTGCGATTTCGAGGGCGACCGTTCGGCTTTCATGGCAGCCGGCCAGGCGCACAAAATTCCCTTCCGGGTCAACGTCGATCCAAGGTTGCTCCACCTCGGCCCGGTGGAAGACATCCAAACATTCGCCCTGGATATTCTCTCCCAGTGTTGGGATCACCCAGGGTTCATCCTCGGTACAGGCGTGGCCGCCTACGATTGCCCGCCGGAACACATTAAGGCCGTGCGGGCATGTCTTGAGATGGATTACAAATCCCATGTTCCCGAGGGTGGGGTCCGGGCCGCCGCCGCGGAAGCCGAAGCCCTGAAGAGCGAAGTACGGCCAGCTTACGATACCGGCCTTGATCCCATTCTTTTCGATATGGCCGAGGCCATCGAAGAGGGCGACGACGAGGACGTGCCGGTGCTGGTCGACGAAGCGCTCGAAGCGGAGATCGATCCCGAAGCCATCGTCAACGACGCAATGATCCCCGCCATGAACGTCATTGGCGACCGCTTCGCGCGCGGTGAATTGTTCGTGCCGGAGATGTTGATATCCGCCCGCGCCATGAAAGCCGGCATGGAGATCGTCCGTCCGGTCCTGGTCAAAGGCGGCATCAAACCGATCGGCGAGGTTCTGCTCGGCACCGTCAAGGGCGACATTCACGACATCGGCAAAAATCTCTCCGGCATGATGCTGGAAGGCGCCGGCTTCAACGTGACCGACATCGGCGTCAACGTGCCGGCGGATACATTCGTGCAGACCCTCCGCGAGACCGGCATCCGCATCATCGGCATGTCGGCGCTACTGACGACGACGATGGGCTATATGGCTGAGGTTATCGAGGCCCTGGAGGAAGCCGGTATGAGAGACGAGGTTCAGGTTCTGATCGGCGGGGCCACCATCAGCGAAGAGTTCCGGGAGCGGATCGGGGCCGACTTTTACGGTGAAACGGCCGCCGACGCCGTCGACTGCGCCCGTCAGGCCCTGGCTCGGCTGAAATCCCGGGGACACAACTCAGAAGCTGATCGCCACCTTGCCGAAATGCCGGCCCTCGGGTAGCGCTTCCAAGGCGGGACGTAGGTCCTCGAAGCCATAGACCTGGTCGTCGACCACCGGTCGCATGCCGGTGGTGGCCATTGCCCGGGAGAAGGCCTCGAAGGAATCGCGATGGCCGACGGCAATACCGATCAGGCGCGCGCACTTCATGAAGACCAACGGCAGGTTCACTTCGGTCATCGAGCCGGAGAGGTTGCCCACCAGCGAAATCGTGCCGTTCGCCCTGACCGCCCGCACCGACTGCTGCAACGTTCCCGCGCCGCCGACCTCGACAACGGCGTCGACCCCCCGGCCGTCAGTCAAGCCGAGCACCGCCTTGCCCCATTCCGGCGTTTCCACGTAGTCAATCACATGCCGGGCGCCCAGTGCCTTCAGCTTCTCGGCTTTCTCACCGCTCGACGTCGTGGCTATTACGTCGGCCCCAATCATTTTTCCGATCTGCAATGCAAACAGGGACACACCACCCGTGCCCTGTACGAGAAGGGTATCTCCGGCCGTCAGGTTTGCCGCTTCGATGACGGCGTTCCAGGCCGTCACGCCGGCGCAGGCGAGAGTCGCAGCCTCTACATCGGTCAAATGCTCGGGCGCTTTCACGACACCTTCCTGGTCGACCAGCATTTTTTCCTGCATGACGCCATCAAGCGGTCCGCCCAGCAGGCCGAACCAGTAATCGTCTCGGAAGGGGCCGTTGCGCCAACGCTGATTAAAACAGGGACAGACGCGATCGCCCACCGCCACGCGGCTGACATCCTCCCCGACGGCCACCACCGTTCCAACGCCGTCTGACAGCGGCACCAGAGGCAGATCGCCGCTGTACCTTCCGTAGCCGCGCCTGACCATCAGAAAATCACGGTAATTTATTGAGGCCGCCTTCATCTCCAGCAGGACTTCCTGCGGGCCGGGTTCGGGATCGGGCCGGTCGCCCAGTCCGATACCGGCGAAATCCCATTCGTCGCGAATTTCCATGACTTTCATAATCGCGCCAACCTTTTTGACAAACCCCACAACAAAGCTGTTCCTGGCCCCCACATTTGCTTAGATTGTGTGCGCAGGTCGTAGGGAGCCGGACTATCACATGAACAATAGCGCCAATTTGGAGCTCGCGGATTACGAATTTCTCGTCGTCGACGATGAACAGTTCATTCGCAACCTCATCATCCGGATCCTGGGCACCATGGGCGTGGACGCCGAGCGCACCTCGTCCTGTGCGAGCGGAGAAGAGGGCGTCAACTATCTCAATGAGCTGACGGGCGATCCACCCGACTTCATCCTCTGCGATCTCAACATGCCCGACATGGACGGCGTTGAATTCCTCCGTCACCTGGCGGCGCGCTCGTTCGACGGCGGCATCATCCTGATCAGCGGCGAAGACAAACGAATTCTCAAGGCCGCCGAAGATTTGGCGCGGGCGCACGATTTGCATTTTCTCGGCGCCTTGTCCAAACCCGTTACACCGGCCGACCTCGCGGCGCTGTTGGCGACCTTCACGCCGGAACGCGCCCGACGCGGTGCCCGCCAGAGCGTCGATATCGAGGCTGACGATTTGAGGGAGGCCATCGTCAACCGCGACATCACAGTGGTCTTTCAGCCGAAGGTATCGGTGGAGACTGGTGTTCTGGTCGGCGTCGAAACTCTGGCCAGATGGACGCACAGCGAAAAGGGTTTCGTACCACCGGACGTGTTCGTCCACATCGCCGAAGAGAACGGCATGATCGACGACCTCACCAACCTGATCGTGGAACAGGCCATAACACAGGGCGGCGAATGGCTTGCCGACGGGCTGGACATCAAAGTGGCGGTCAATTTGTCGGTCGACAACCTAAACAACCTGGACCTGCCTGAGTACCTCATTGGTCTCGCGGAAAAGGCCGGGATGAACCCCCACCGCCTGGTGTTGGAGGTTACCGAAAGCCGCTTGATGGAGGATATCGTCAAGCCGTTGGAAATTCTGACGCGTTTGAGAATCAAAGGCCTTGATCTATCAATTGACGATTTCGGCACGG
>CAYOAD010000269.1:0-3925 GCA_964401845.1 uncultured Rhodospirillaceae bacterium
AAGGGTTCCCATATAGCGACAAGAAACTGCAATCGTCGGTTATCGGAACTCGAACGACAAAGACATTGCAGTGGGAAATCGAAATCCCGACCAGAATATCGGGAGCCAAGAAGTCATGGCCCGGAACCGTCTAAATTCAGTTATGGCCGGTCAGGGGCATCACCTCATGAATAATGACATCCCGCTGCACTAACAAGCCGTGAGGTGGAAAGCTCAAAAGTCCACTATTGGCTATTTGCAGACAATTGTGTACCTGGCGAAACTCGTCAACTTTGATACCCGAAGCCGACATCTTGCAGGATGGGGAGATCGAGGTTTTCGTCCTTTCTCATCTAGACCTCAGATCAGGGTCACGGCGCGCCAATTTTCAGATCGTCGCTCGCCACCGTTTCTATCGCGACTTCAGTTGGACGACCGCCCGGCGCCGGCTTTTTCGATAATCCATTCGCGGAAAGCCATGACACTGGGCCGCTGGGCGATTTCCACCGGGCAGACGAGGTAGTAGGCCTGCGGCAGCGTCAGCGCGACATCGAACGGCGCGATCAGACGGCCCGCCTCAATCAGGCCCGTAACCAGCGGCGAGCGGCCGAGCGCGATACCGGCCCCCTCCTGCGCCATTTGCAATGCCGTCACCGAAGCATCGACCTGGACACCCCGCGATGGGTCAATACCTTCCGCCCCGGCGGTCTGCAGCCAGCTGTGCCAGTCCTCGCCGTACCCGACAACGTGGAGGAGATCGAATTTTCCGAGATCGGTCGGTTGCCGCAAAACCTCGCTCAAGGCCGGCGCACAGACCGGAAAGACCTCGACGTCGAGCAGCCTGTCGACCTGCAATCCACTCCAGCCGCCCGAACCGTACCGGATTTCAATGTCCAGCGCGGGCTCTTTGGGCAGGTCATCGGCGTAGGCGGCGGTGATGACGCGCAGGTCGATGTTGGGGTGCCGCGCTTGAAATTCCTGCAACAGCGGCGCCAGCCAAAGCGTTGCCAGTCCGGCCGTCGCGCGTACGGTAAGCAGCGTGCGGTCGCCGGACTCGAACAGCTGCTCGGTCGCCGAATCGAGGCGGGTCAAGCCATCGCGCACCAACGGCAGATAGGCCTTGGCGACATCAGTCAGAAACAGCGACTTGGCGTGACGGTGGAACAACGGTTTGCCGAGTTGCGCCTCCAACGATTTGATGCGCTGGCTGACCGCCGCCTGGCTGATGTTGAGTTCCTCGCTGGCGCGCGTGAAGCTCATATGCCGGGCGGCAACTTCGAAGACGCGGAGGGCGTTGAGGGCCGGCGGGCTGATCGGCATGACGTGCTTTCCGGGCGCATCTTGGATAAGAAAATCTTATCCAAGATATAACGAAGTCCCGTTTGCGCTCAAGCCAAACATGGGCCCACTATCACGCCACGTTGGATGGCGAACGCGAAGGGTGGCCGGCCATGTTTAACCAGCTTGCGGAAATGCTGACGCCCGACCAGGTCACCCGAGTTCACGAAGCTTCCCTGGAAATCCTGGCTGAAACCGGACTGCTGGTACGCAATGAGAAGGCGCGCCGCCGCTTCGCCGAAAACGGCTGCTCAGTTGACCCGGAAACGGAAATCGTCAAGTTTCCCAATGATATTGTTGAGCATTATCGCATGCTGACTCCACCCACCTTCACCTTTCACGCCCGCGATCCGGCCTACGACATCACCATTCCCGGTGCTGCCCCCGCCATCGCCACGGCAAGCTCCGCACCCGATATCGTCGATCCCGTGACAGGCGAGGAGCGCCGGGCCACGTCAGACGACATTGCGCGCACGGCCCACCTCGTCAACGAACTGCCGGGCATCGACGTCTTTTCCATTTCGACCCTGGCCGACGATGCGCCAGAGGGCCAGTTCAGCCTGTCGCGCTTCTACCCGGCGCTCAAGAACGCCATCAAGCCCTGCCGCACCTCGGTGATCGACGTCCGCGAGGCCGAACAGGTGTTGAAGCTCGGCGCTTTGATCGCCGGTTCGGCGGAAGCCTTCGCCGCCCGGCCCCTGATTACCTTCGGCTACTGTTCCATCGTGACGCCGTTGACGATGGAATACGACAGCACCGAGATGCTGATGTTCTTCGCCGAGAACGACTTGCCGGCCTACGGCACCATTGCGCCGGTGGGCGGTGTCGGTACGCCGCTGACCCTGGCCGGCACCCTGGCGCTGATCAACGCGGAATGGCTGGCGACCTGCGTGTTGACGCAGATGTCGAAGCCGGGCCGTCCGATGATCTACAACCACCTGCCCGTCTTCACCGACATGCGCGACGGCGCCTATGCGCCGGGCGGCATCGAGACCGGCATCATGACCTCGGCACTGGGTCAGATGGCGCGGTTCTACGATATTCCCTCTGGCAGCTACCTCGGCCTGACGAACGCCAAGACCAGCGATGCCCAAGCCGGGTTCGAAAAGGGTTTGTCGCCTATGATGGGCACCCTGTCCGGCGTTGATTTCATCGTTATGGGCGGTTTGCAGGACGCCCTCATGACCCTTGACCTGGGGCAGCTGGCGATCGACGCCGAAATCGCCCTGATGCTGAAACGCACGGCGCGCGGCATGGATTTTTCCGAGGAAAATCTGGCCTTGGACGAGATCCGCGAAGCCGGTCCCGCCGGTATGTTCATCGGCAACCCCGAAACGCTGAAACGCATGACGGATACCTGCTTGCTGCCCGACCTGGCCAGCCGTGACATCCGCGAGAAATGGAACATGTTCGGCAAGCGCACCATTCACCAACGCGCACTCGATCAGGTGCAGGCCATTCTCACAAAACCGAACCAAAATGCCCTGCCGCCGGAGACCGACGCCTTGATCAGGGCGGCCTTCGATGGATTGGTCGCCGGTGATTCCAAACCGCCTGAAGGCTGGACGGCGCCCGAGGAGCAACGTGGTCGCGGTGGTAACGCCGGTCGGCGGGGCGGCCGTCGGCGCAGGGCGGGATAAAAACGGCAAAAAGGAACAGCGCGTGACGGACCTCAAGGACGCCGAAATCGTCATCATCGGCGGCGGCGTGATCGGCTGCAGCCTAGCCTTTCACCTCAGCCGCATGGGCCACAGGGACATCGTGTTGCTGGAGCGCGAGCAGCTCACCCACGGCGCCACCTGGCACGCGGCGGGACTGGTCGGCCAGCTGCGCTCGACCCGCAACAAAACGCGACTGATGCAGAAGAGCGTGGAGCTCTATGACCAATTGGAGACCATAACCGGCCAGGCCGTCGACTGGCGCAAAGTGGGAAGCCTGCGTCTCGCCTGTTCGCCCGAGCGCATGCTGGAAATCCGCCGCTCGGCAACGCTGGCCAAAAGCTTCGGCCTTGAATTCCATGTCATCTCCGCCAAGGAAGCCCGGGAGCTATTCCCGCTCATGAGCACAGACGGCGTCCTGGGGGCCGCCTTCATTCCCGGCGACGGTTATGTCGATCCCTCTTCCCTGACCCAGGCCCTGGCCAAGGGCGCCCGCGACGACGGCGTTACCATCCGGCAAGGCGTCACGGTGACCGGCTTGCAGCGCGAGGGTTTGCGCGTCACGGCCGTCGAAACTGATCAGGGAACGATCCGCTGCGAAAAGATCGTCAACGCGGCGGGCATGTGGAGCCGCGATGTCGGCCTGATGGCGGGCGTCAACGTTCCTGTCGTGGCGCTGGAGCACCAATACCTGCTCACCGACCGCATCCCCGACATGCCCGCCGACCTGCCGACCATGCGGGACCCGGACCATCTGATCTATGTCAAACCGGAGGTACGCGGGTTGGCCATCGGCGGTTGGGAACCCGACACCATCGCCTGGGGCGAAGCCGGTATCCCGGCCGATTTCGGCCCCGAGCTGCTGCCCTCCAACTTCGACCGCTTCGAACAACTGGCCGAAGCCGCCGGCATGCGCATGCCGGCCGTCAACGAAACCGGCGTGCGCGAAC
>CAYOAD010000270.1:0-3901 GCA_964401845.1 uncultured Rhodospirillaceae bacterium
GAATGCGCCAAATCCTCTCAAACGTCTCGGATCACTTTCAAGGTTTCAGGTCAATGCCCTTGCTCAGAGCGTCGATGACATCCTTCGTGCCGATGTCGCGGATTTTAGGTTGTACCGAACTATAAGCGTCTGCTACGGAGATTGGCTTCTCGACTGCCATAACAAGCCTCCTGAACCGCTGGTCCGAGAGGTCGCACACTAAAAAGTGACGCTGACATCAAGCGTTTTTATTGTTGTATCAAGCCACCACTAACTGCGACCGATTATTATTATACACAACTATTCGGCTAATGTCGCGAAACCTCGATAAACGCATGACATAGATCAAGGGGAGTAATCGATGGGTAAACTGGTGGCGGGTGTTTGGCGGGACGACACCATCCAGACCGACGCGTCGGGCGCTTTCGTGCGGGCGGACACGATCCTGCGGAACTGGGTGACGCCCGACGGCGCGCCGGGGTCCTCCGGCGAGGGCGGCTTCAAGGCGGAGGCCGGACGCTATCACCTCTACGTCGCGGTGAACTGCCCGTGGGCGCACCGGGCGGTGATATTCCGTATCCTCAAGAAGCTGGAAGACGTCGTCTCCATTTCCCGCGTCGCGCCGCGGCGGGACGAGCGGGGCTGGATTTTCGACCCGGTGGATGAGCGCTACCGGGACGGTCTCCTGGGCAAGTCGGTTCTCCACGAGGTCTATACCGAGGCCGTAGCGGATTACACGGGCCGGGTGACGGTACCGGTGCTGTGGGACAAGCAACGCCACACCATCGTCAGCAACGAATCGGCGGAGATTATCCGCATGTTCAATTCTGCGTTCGCCGGCTTGGTTGAGGACACGCCCGACTATGCGCCGGACGATCTGCTGGGCGAAATCGACGGCCTGAACGAGCGCATTTACGACACCGTCAACAACGGCGTCTACCGCGCCGGTTTCGCCCGCACCCAGGAAGCTTACGACGCGGCGGTGGAACCCCTGTTCGAGACGCTGGATGATCTGGATGACCGCTTGTCGGCTTCGCGCTACCTGCTGGGCGACCGTCAGACGGAGGCCGATTGGCGGCTGTTTCCCACGCTGGCGCGTTTCGACGCCGCCTACCACGGCGCCTTCAAGTGCAATATCCGCCGCCTGATGGATTACCCGAACCTCTGGCCCTACGCCCGCGACCTCTACCAGACGCCGGGCATCGCCGAGACCGTCGATCTCGATATCTACAAGCGTGGCTATTATTCGCCGAGCGTGGAGCGCAATCCGCGCGGCATCGTGCCCAAGGGACCGGAGATCAATTTCAGCGCGCCGCACGGCCGCGAATAACTTGCCCAACCGCCCGACCGGCACTAGTTTCCTGCCACCATCTAATGAAGGGGACCAACCATATGAGCGCACAGACAGACGCCATCGGCATCGACGGCTGCATCGAGGAACTCAAGGCGCTGCTGGGCGACCGCCTGTCCACGGCCCAGGCCGTGCGCGAGCACCATGGTACGGACCTTTCCCATCATACCGCCCAGGCGCCGGACGCGGTGGCCTTCGCAGAGAGCACGGAGGAGGTCTCCGAAATCGTCAAGGTCTGCGCCCGTCACAAGACCGCCATCGTGCCCTACGGCACCGGCACCTCTTTGGAAGGGCACATCCTCGCGCTCAACGGCGGTATCTGCATCGACGTCTCGGGCATGAACCAGATCCTCGAGGTCAACGCCGAGGATCTCGACGTCTCCGTCCAGCCCGGCGTCACGCGCAAGCAGCTCAACGAACATCTGCGGGATACCGGCCTGTTTTTCCCCATTGACCCCGGCGCCGACGCCTCGCTCGGCGGCATGGCGGCGACGCGGGCCTCGGGCACCAACGCGGTGCGCTATGGCACCATGCGGGAGAACGTGCTGTCGCTGACCGTCGTGGTGGCGGACGGGCGCATCATCCGCACGGCGCGGCGGGCCAAGAAATCCTCGGCCGGCTACGATCTCACCCGCCTGTTTGTCGGCTCCGAGGGTACGCTCGGCATCATCACCGAAGTCACCTTGCGCCTTTACGGCATACCGGAGGCGATCTCCTCCGCCGTCTGCTCGTTCGAGACCATCGGCGGCGCGGTGGACACCACCATCCAGACCATCCAGAGCGGTATTCCCGTCGCCCGCATCGAACTGCTGGACGAGGTCCAGATGGACGGCATCAACAAGTACTCGGGCCTCGACCACCCAGTGCAGCCGACGCTGTTTCTCGAATTCCACGGCTCCGACGCCAGCGTCGTCGAGCAGGCCGAATTCGTCGAGGCGCTGGCCGCCGAAAACGGCGGCGGCGGCTTCAAGTGGACCACCAAGACGGAGGAGCGCAACAAGCTCTGGCAGGCCCGCCACGACGCGGCCTACGCCTCCAAGAACCTCAAGCCTGGCTGCGACATGATCGCGACGGACGTCTGCGTGCCGCTGTCCAAACTGGCCGAGTGCATCGCCGAGACCAAGGCGGATCTGGCGACCACCGACCTGATCGCACCCCTGGCCGGGCACGTCGGCGACGGCAACTTCCATCTCGGCATCCTGGTCGACCCCGACGACCCGGCGGAAATCAAGGAGGCCGAGGAACTGAACGAACGTCTGGTGATGCGGGCCATCGCGCTCGACGGCACCTGTACCGGCGAGCACGGCGTCGGCGTCGGCAAGATCGACTTCCTGGTCGCCGAACACGGCGAAGCCCTGAGCCTTATGCGGGACCTGAAGAAGACCTTCGACCCCGACAACATCATGAACCCCGGTAAGATCGTCCGGCTGAACTAGGGTTTGCACACAAAAAAACCCGCAGATTTGCGGGCGATGGCTTGATACATAGAACTGAAACCGGTTCACGCTAAACTCGTTGGAAAGCCAGAAGCCCACCAGTGGAGCAGCACCTGCACTCACCCAGCTGGCCCATTAACACACGGGCCGTCCAATAGGTGACGTAGCATTCGTTCCCCGCCTCGAAGCCGACCATGGCCGGAAACTGAAGAAGCAGAAGCCGGGGCCAAAAGGGGCGGATGAGAATTCGATAATTATGTAAACTGTCCCTGGGACCTATCCGTTCTCCCCGTCGTCTTCGATCTTCTTGCCGTCGAGTTCGCGGCGGCGCTTTTCGGCTTCCGCCTCAAGCTTCCGTTCCTGCTCCTTGGTGCGGCCGAAACGCACGCGGTTGGCCGCCGCTATTTCGGCTTTTTCGGCGCGCCGTTTGGACTTGGCAAATTTGTTTAGATTGACGATGTTGGCCATGGTATCGGTAAGCCTATAATCGCCGCCGGATATTGTCACAAATGATTTGAGCCGTAGAATTGGGGCCACTGTGAAAAAAGCGCTGATCACCCTATTTAGCCTGCTCGTCGTCGCCGTTGCGGCGGCGCTGATCGCGCCCGGCTTCCTCGACTGGAACCAGTATAAGAGCGACATCACGGCCCAGGTCCAGTCGGCCACCGGGCGGCGGCTGGCGATCGACGGCGACATCGGCCTGACCATCCTGCCGGCGCCTGCGTTGAATGTCTCCGCCGTTCGGCTGGCCAATGCGCCGGGCGCCCGGTCGCCCGAAATGGTGACCCTGGGCGTGATGGAGGTCCGGGTCGCCCTGATGCCTTTGCTCAGCGGTGAGATCCAGGTCGACAGCCTGCGCGTGGTGCGCCCGCGCATCGCTCTCGAAGTCCTGGCCGACGGCACGCCCAACTGGGAACTGGGCGGCCCCGCCGACACGCGCAAGAAACCGGCCCCGGCGTCGGGGGCGGGTGACGATGCCCTGGCCTCGCTGCGGCTCGACAACGTCACGGTGGAAGACGCCGAGATCACCTATTTCGACGCGGTGACGGGGGTCGAGGAACGCATCGGCAGCCTGACCACCGACCTCTCCGTGCCGTCCCTGATGGGGCCCTACAAGGCCAAGGGCAGTCTCATC
>CAYOAD010000271.1:0-3857 GCA_964401845.1 uncultured Rhodospirillaceae bacterium
AGCGCGGGCGCGGGCCAGAGTGTCCGGCCCGACAATGGCCCCGGCGTTGGTTTCGCTGCCGTCAATGCCGTCGGTGTCGCAAGCGATGGCCGAAATACCTTCGGCGCCGTCCAGGGCGAGGGCGAGAGCGAGAGCGTATTCGGCGTTGGGGCCGCCGCCGCCCGATCCTTTCATCGTCACCGTCGTCTCGCCGCCGGACAGGATCGCGACCTTCTCCCCTTTGTCGCGGTAGTCCAGCGCCAGCGCTGCGTGATCGCGGGCGACATCGCGGCTTTCGCCTTCGAGGTCGTCGCCCAGCATGACGGGCGTGTAACCAGCCGAGCGGGCTTCCACCGCCGCCGCCTCGAGGGCCGAGGCGGGTGTCGCGATAAGCCGGTACTCGGTATTCTCCAGCTGCGGATCTCCGGCCTTAGGCGTTTCCTCGGCCGCTGCCTGCAGATGGGCAATGACCGGTTCCGGCTCGTGAATGCCGTATTTTTCCAGCAGGGCCCGGGCGTCGGTAAAAGTCGTGGGATCGGCAACCGTGGGGCCCGAGGCGATAACTGCCGCGTCGTCGCCGGGAACATCGGAAATCGCCAGAGTCAGGACCGGGGTCGGCGCCGCCGCCACGGCCAGACGCCCGCCCTTGATGCGCGAAAGGTGTTTGCGCACGCAGTTGATTTCGGAAATCGTCGCGCCCGACCGCAACAGCGCCTCCGTGACCAACTGCTTGTTCAGTAACGTCAAACCCTCCGCCGGGGCGCTCAGCAGCGACGAGCCGCCGCCCGACAGCAGGCAGATGACAAGATCGTCTGGTCCCAGTCCCGAAACCATTTCCAGCATCCGGGATGCTGCTTCATTGCCCGCCGTGTCGGGCACGGGGTGGGCCGCCTCGACCACCTCGATATGTTCCGGGTTGGGGCCGTCGGCGTCATGGCCGTACCGCGTGACGACCAGGCCGGTGGCGTGCGCGCCGAAATGTTCGCCGGCTATGCGGGCCATTTCGGCGCCCGCCTTGCCTCCACCGACCACGACGATCCGGCCGGTGATGGATTGCGGATCCGGCAGATGCGCCGGCAGGCAACGCGACGGCACCACGGCGGCGACCGCCGCCGTAAACATACCCCCGAGAATGTCCCCTTGGTCCGTCATATTCATCCCCAAATTTCGGCCGACAGTATGAAGCGCCCGGCGGTTCAGAACAATGGCCCGATTGGATGCGATTGGGATTTGCAGGCCCGCCAAATTCCCTATGATGGGCTCATGAAGGATAGCGTTGAAGACCAGAGCCTGACGGCGCCGGAACAGCCGATTTTCGAGACGCTGAACAGCGGCGGCCAGGCTGACATACTGTTGGTGTGCGACCACGCCAGCAATGCGTTGCCGCCGGAATACGGTACGCTCGGGCTCGATAAATCGATGCTGCAGCGGCACATCGGCTATGACATCGGCGCCGCCGACGTGACGCGCCGCCTCTGCGGGCTGATCGACGCACCGGCCGTTTTGTCAGGCTTTTCCCGCCTGCTGGTCGATTACAACCGTCAGCCCGGCGATCCGACCTCGATCCCCACGGTCAGCGACCATGTTCGCATTCCCGCCAACGAGGACCTGCCTGACGGCGAAGCCGCCCGCCGCCTGAAGACCTATTTCGAGCCTTACCATGCCGCCGTCGAAGCGGCGTTGGACGGCTTTACCACCCGGGGCGTGGTGCCCGCCATTTTCGCCATCCACAGTTTCACGCCCGTGATGGACGGCTTCGAGCGACCCTGGCACGTCGGCTTCCTGTGGAACCAGGACACCCGCCTGGCCGCGCCCATGGTGGATGCGCTGAACGCCTATCCCGGCATCGTCGTGGGCGAGAACCAGCCCTACGCGGGCAGCGATCCCTCCGGGTATTCCATTCACATTCACGGCGAGGAACGCGGCTGTCCCGCGCTCTGCGTCGAGATCAGGCAAGACCTGATCGACACCCATCACGGCGCCGAGGAATGGGCCGGACGGCTGGCCGGCGCAATCAAGGATACTATCCGGCAAACGGCGCCTTACCAGCTGGAGCCGAATTCGGACTGGGAAAGCTCGATCATCCGCTAACGCGAAAAGGGAGGCAGGCCATGCCGCTCAAAGATCCACCGCTCACCATCGGCATCGAGGAAGAATACCTGCTGGTCAACCGCGAAAGCCGGGATCTGGCGGCCGACCCGCCGGCCTCCCTGATGGAGGATTGCGTCGGAGAGTTGAAGGAGCAGGTGAGCCCTGAATTCCTGCGCTCGCAAATCGAGGTGGGGACGCGGGTTTGCGGCACCATCGCCGAGGCCCGCGCCGACCTCAACAACCTGCGTTCGACCGTCGTTAAGCTTGCGGACAGCCACGATCTCGGCGTTATCGCCGCCGCCACTCACCCTTTTGCCGCCTGGGATGAGCAACTCCACACCGACAAGCAGCGCTACAACGAATTGGCCGAGGACATGCAGGCCCTGGCCCGGCGCCTGGTGATCTGCGGTATGCACGTCCATGTCGGCATCGATGACGAGGACTTGCGCATCGATCTGATGAACCAGGTCTGCTATTTCCTGCCGCACCTGTTGGCACTCAGTACCTCATCACCGTTTTGGCGCGGCGAGGACAGCGGACTGATGTCGTACCGGCTGTCGGTGTTCGACGGCCTGCCGCGCAGCGGCTTGCCCGATAAATTCGATTCTGCTGGTGAGTACAACCGGTTGGTCACTCAGATGATCAAGGCGGGCTTGATCGAGGACGCCAGCAAATTCTGGTGGGACGTGCGGCCCAGCGCCAAGTATCCCACACTGGAAATGCGCATCACCGACGTTTGCACGCGCTTCGAGGACAGCCTGACGATCGCGGCGCTGTACCTCTGCATGCTCAGCCTGCTCTACCGCCTGCGCAAATCCAATCAGCGCTGGCGGGTCTATCCCCGCACCATGCTCAACGAAAACCGCTGGCTGGCGCAACGCCGGGGCGTTGCGGGCCAAATGGTCGATTTTGGCAAGGGCGAGCGGGTGCCCTACGCCGATCTCCTGGAGGAGTTAATCGAGCTGACGCGGGAGGACGCCGAGCGCCTCGATTGCGTGGCCGAGGTCGAGCACGCCCGCGACATTGTCAAACGCGGCACCAGCGCCCAACGCCAGCACGACGTCTTCGAGGCCGCCATCAAGGCCGGGGCCGACAAGCACGAGGCCCTGAAATCGGTGGTCGACATGCTGATCGAGGAAACAATGTTGGGCGTGGGTTAGGAATCATTTGAAGCTCTTCCCAACGCCCGCTACAGTCGCGCTCCGGCCCGCCCGGGCCAGTCAAATCATTCACGTCAAGGGAATTACATAATGTCGGAAGCTGGCGGTATTGCAGCGGACCAGTTGAGGTCGCTGATTATGCGTATCGAACGTCTGGAAGAGGAAAAGGCGGCGATGGCCGCCGATATTCGCGAGGTATACGCCGAGGCCAAAGGCAACGGTTTCGACCCGAAGGCCATGCGCCAGATCGTCCGCCTGCGCAAGATGGACGAGCCCAAATTGAAGGAAATGGAAGCCATCCTGGACACTTACAAGCTGGCGCTGGGCATGGACTGAGGACCGCATATCGAAGCGGGGGAACAACATGACAAAGAGAATTGATGTCGCGCAAGTACAGGCGCTGGTCGGATCACAATATCCGCCGCCGTTCGACGAGCCGTGCCGGTCGCGGGAGCGTCAGAGACTGGGCGACGCCGCCGGATTGACGCAGTTCGGCGTCAACATGTTGCGTCTGCCGCCCGGCGCCTGGTCGAGCCAGCGGCACGGGCATGCGACTTCCGACGAGTTCATTTATGTCGTTGCAGGCGAGGTCGTCCTCGTGACGAATGCCGGCGAGGAGATTTTAAC
>CAYOAD010000272.1:0-3781 GCA_964401845.1 uncultured Rhodospirillaceae bacterium
CGCTTTTGTGTCAGCGCCGACGCGGCTTGCGTCCAGGCTAGTTGAAATATGTTCCAACACTCGGCAACTCTTTGATTTGATGGGGAAAATAATGAATTTGTTTGATCTTCAGGGAAAAGTCGCACTGGTCACCGGTGGCAACGGCGGTATCGGCCTGGCGATGGCCGAGGGCATGGCTCAGGCGGGGGCAAACGTGGCGGTGGCGGCGCGGGACGCTGACAAGGGCGCCGACGCCGTGGCAAAACTGGATTCCTACGGCGTTACGGCCAAATTCGTCTCCGTCGACGTGACCGATGAAAGTTCCTGCCGCGCCATGATCGATCAGGTGCAAACGGATTTCGGCCGGCTCGATATCCTCGTCAATAATGCCGGCACCAACATCCGCAAGCAGCCGGAGGAGTACGACATGGCGGAGTGGCACGCCGTCATGGACACCAACCTCACCAGCGCCTTTGCGTGCAGCCAGGCGGCCTACCCCGCGATGAAGGCGGCGGGTGGCGGCAAAATCATCAACATCGGGTCCATGATGTCGATCTTCGGCGCCTCGTTTTCGGTCGTCTACGGCGCGAGCAAGGGCGGTATTGTGCAGATGACAAAGGGTATGGCCTGCGCCTGGGCCAAAGACGGCATTCAGGTCAACGCGGTGCTGCCGGGTTGGATCGATACCACGTTGACCCGCCAGGCCCGCCGACAGATCGAGGGACTGCAGGAAAAGGTCGTCGAGCGCACGCCGGAGGGCCGGTGGGGCGATCCCAGTGATTTTTCCGGCATCGCCGTGTTTTTGGCGTCAAAGGCGTCGGATTTCGTGACCGGTACGGCAATTCCGGTCGATGGCGGATTTTCCGTGCAAATTTGAACCGCAGGACAGGAAGAGGATGAAGGAATGAAAGAAGGTGATTTTTCCGTCGTTGTAACGTTCAAGTTGAAACCGGGTTCGGCCCCGTCGTTCACGCCGATGATGATCGAAAATGCCGAAGCGTCGGTGCGGGACGAAGCGGGCTGCCTGCAGTTCCATGTGGCGCACGACGAGGCGGACCCGGATACCATCTGGCTTTACGAGGTTTACGATAGCGCCGCCGACTTCGACGCGCATTTGCAGGCGTCCCATTTCCTGCAGTTTTCCGAACGGGCGGGGGATTTGATCGAGGAGCGGATAATTCAGCGCTGCACTGTGCTCAAAACCTAGTCCGCATGGGAGTATCCCATGGAAAATGCCGCTTACAGTCCTCGAGGTTTACGGCCTTCTGCTTACCGTCAATGAGGAAGTTTCCCGCCACGCCGCTGCCTGGCCAATAGGCGCTTGCGCTCTGCGGCGGCGGCGCTATGTTGTCGCCCCATGACACAGGAACAAGCGCCAGAACCGTCTTCTCCGCTGAAGGCGGCCATTCTTCCCGTCACCCCGTTTCAGCAGAACTGCTCGATCGTTTGGTGCGCGGAAACCAATCAAGCCGCCGTTATCGACCCCGGCGGCGAGGTCGACCGCATCATCGCTTCGCTCGAGGAGCAGGGCGTGACGCTGGAGCGTATTCTGGTCACGCACGGCCATATGGATCATGCCGGCGGCGTGGCGGAACTGGCCGAACGCACCGGCGTGCCCATCGAGGGCCCGCACGAGGACGACAAGTTCTGGATTGATGAGATCGAGGAGGCCGGCGCCAAGTACGGCATCACGGGCGCCAAGCCCTTCACGCCCGACCGCTGGCTCCACGAGGGCGACGAAGTGTCCTTCGGCAACGTCACGCTGGGCGTGCGGCACTGCCCCGGCCATACCCCGGGCCACGTGATCTTTTTCCACGAAGGCATGCGCATCGCCATGGTTGGGGATGTACTGTTCAAGGGCTCCATCGGGCGGACGGATTTTCCCAAGGGCAACCACGGCGATCTGATCCGCTCCATCCGCGAGAAGCTCTGGCCGCTGGGTGATGACATCACCTTCATTTCCGGCCACGGACCGCTTTCGACATTTGGCGAGGAACGCGCCACCAACCCCTTTGTCGCCGACGGCGTCGCGGGTTAGAATTCACGGTTTTCCGGGGGGATGACGCCATGGGTGAAGAAGATATCAAATTCGACGGTTTGGACGATCAAACGCGCATCGAAATCGAAGCCGCTGCCTTTCGCGGGCTGGTCGGGCACCTGCGGAAGCGCACCGACGCGCAGAACATCGACATCATGAATTTGGCGGGATTCTGCCGTAACTGCCTGTCCAAATGGATCAGGGCCGAAGCCATTGACCGGGGTATCGAACTCACTGATGCCGCCGCGCGGGAGGCTGTTTACGGCATGCCCTACGGCGAATGGAAGGATAAACACCAGGAAGAAGCGACGCCGGAACAGAAGGCGAAATTCGATGAAACAAAGCCGCTTCATGCCAAGATCAGCGGCCACAATTGAAACCCGTCACCCGCCGGATTTGAAGAGAATTCACACGCAACCGTTATTGGGCCGCCAAAGCCAAGCCTGCTAGGTTGAAACCAACCCAGGCGACGCTGCGCCTGCCGCATTCCCCAGGAGAAATTAGTTATGAGATTTGCCACCGCCTCCATCGCCGTGTCCGCCATCATTGGCTTGGGCGCACTTTCGTTTGCCCAGAGCGCAGTTTCCGAGGAGATCAAGGACCCGGTTATTGCGACGGTGAACGGCGACGCGATTTACAAATCCGAAGTTCTGATGTTTTTCCAAAGCTTGCCGGATCAATACAAGCAGATGCCTATCGGTGTTTTGTTCCCGCAACTTCGCTCGGCACTGGTCGACCGGCGCATCATTTCGCAGCAGGCCAGGAAAGAAGAGCTCGACAAGGATAAGACGGTCCAACGCCAGATGGCTTTCTTTCTCGATGGCGTGTTGCAGGAACGCTATCTGAACAAGTACGTCAGGGCCAAGCTGACGGAGGAGCATCTGCGCTCGGTCTACGACGACACCATCGCCAAGCAGACGCCCGAGGATGAGGTCCACGCCCGGCACATTCTGTTGGAAACCGAAGAGGATGCCAAAGCCGTCATCGCGGAAATCAAAGGCGGCGCAGATTTTGCCGAAACCGCCAAGAAACGTTCGAAGGGTCCGTCCGCCCCGCGCGGCGGCGATCTGGGCTTCTTCGCCAAGGCTGCCATGGTGCCGGAATTCGCCACGGCCGCGTTCGCCATGAAGGCGGGTGAGGTGTCCGAGCAGGCTGTGAAAACCCAGTTCGGCTGGCATGTCATCAAGGTCGAAGCCCGGCGCGAGGGCAAGAATCCCAGCTTCGAGGAAAGCGCCGACCAGATCCGCACCCAGGAGGGGCAGAAAATTTCCATCGAGCTCATGACGTCACTGCGCAGCGGCGCAAAGATCGAGGAATTCAACGACGACGGTTCGGAGATCAAGCCGATCGTCAAGCCGGAGACCAAAACCGAATAGAAGGCACGCCCGATCCGGGGTCGCTTTTCCTATGGCCCGTGTCGCGGGCGGGATAGAATAGCGCCGGAGCCTGGGGCGAACTGCCCCTGGTAGAAATTGGGGAGCCGCCGGGGAATTGCGCCCGGTGTTTGGTTCAGTGACGCGCTATTCCATCTTCAGTCTGATCCGGAACGCCGTCGGTCATCACCGTGATTGGCCGTTGGCCTGGCGTAGTCCGGAACCCAAGCCGGAATACGACATTGTTATCGTCGGCGGCGGCGGCCACGGTCTGGCGACCGCCTATTATCTGGCCAAGGAACACGGCATAACGAATGTTGCCGTGCTCGAGAAAGGCTGGCTCGGCGGCGGCAATACCGGACGCAACACCACGATCATCCGCTCCAACTAC
>CAYOAD010000273.1:0-3731 GCA_964401845.1 uncultured Rhodospirillaceae bacterium
AGAATGCGCCAAATCCTCTCAAACGTCTCGGATCACTTTCAAGGTTTCAGGTCAACGGCCTACCGGATCAGCGTTAATTGGTGTCAGGCACTTAATAAAGGTTAATGGATCTGCGGGTCGAGCGAGCCGTCGGCATAGCGCGCCGCCATGTCGGCCATCGGGATCGGTTTGATCTTTGATGCATTGCCGGCCGTGGCGAAGGCTTCGTAGCGCGCCGTGCAGACCTCGATCATCGCGGCGATGGCCGGTTTGTTGAAATTGCGGGGATCGAATTCGGCGCCTTTTTCCGAGGCCACCTTGCGGTACTGGCCGGTGATCGCCATGCGGCAGTCGGTGTCGATGTTGACCTTGCGCACGCCGTTCTTGATGCCGACGACGACCTCGTCGACCGGCACACCATAGGTCTGCGTCATGTCGCCGCCGAACTCGTTGATGATGTCCTGCAGGTCCTGCGGCACGGCGGAGGAGCCGTGCATCACCAGGTGCGTATTGGGCAGGCGGGCGTTGATCGCCTTGATGACGTCCATCGCCAGGATGTCGCCGGTCGGTTTGCGCGTAAACTTGTAGGCGCCATGCGAGGTGCCGATGGCGACGGCCAGGGCGTCGCACTTGGTCTGGGCGACGAAGTCGGCGGCCTGGTCGGGATCGGTCAGCAGTTGGTCCTTGTCCAGCTTGCCCTCGAAACCGTGGCCGTCCTCTTTCTCGCCTTCGCCTGTTTCCAGAGAACCGAGGCAACCGAGTTCCCCCTCGACCGAAACGCCGACGGAATGAGCGATGTCGACGACCGTGCGGGTGACGTCGACGTTGTAGTCATATTCGGCGGGCGACTTGGCGTCTTCCTCCAGCGAACCGTCCATCATGACGGAGGTAAAGCCGTTGGTCATGGCCGAGGTGCAGGTGGCCGGGCTGTTGCCGTGGTCCTGGTGCATGCAGATCGGCAGGTCGGGATAGCTTTCCACGGCGCCCATGATCAGGTGGCGTAGGAAGATATCGCCGGCATATGCGCGCGCGCCCCGGCTGGCCTGAAGGATGACGGGCGAATCGGTGGCCTTGGCGGCCTCCATGATGGCGATGACCTGTTCGAGGTTGTTGACGTTGAAGGCGGGCAAGCCGTAATCGTTTTCCGCTGCGTGATCGAGTAGTTGCCGCATTGATACCAGAGCCATTGGTCTACCTCTTTTATTCGTTGGGGGTCCCGAGCTGTATCTCGGTGATTGATCCTTGGGTTAGTGCCGCCTATGCGGCCGCGTTTTCCAGAGCGACGACGCCGGGCAACTGTTTTCCCTCAAGCCATTCGAGGAAGGCCCCGCCGGCCGCCGATAAATACGTAAACTCGTCCGCCGCACCGGCATGGGCCAGCGCGGCTACCGTATCGCCACCGCCGGCGACGCTGATCAGTTTGCCGGCTTTGGTCAGGTCCGCCGCCGTCCGTGCAACGGCGTTGGTTCCGGCATCGAAGGGCGGTATCTCAAACGCACCCATCGGGCCGTTCCACACCAGCGTTTTGCAGGCGGCTAAGCGGTCCGACAAATCCTGCGCCGCGTCCGCGCCAATGTCCAGAATCATCGCATCGCCCGGGACATTATTCGCCGATACGGTTTCACTTGCCGCACCGGCCTTAAACTCACGCGCGATAACGACGTCGTCCGGCAGCACGATTTCGCAGCCGCTTGCCGCCGCTGCCGCGCTGATGCCGCGGGCGGTCTCGGCAAGGTCGGGTTCGCACAGGCTGCTGCCGACATCGACGCCGCCCGCGTAGAGGAAGGTATTGGCCATGCCGCCGCCGATCACCAACAGGTCGACCTTGTCGATCAGATTGCCCAGCAGTTCAAGCTTGGTCGAGACTTTGGCGCCGCCAATGACAGCGGCAACGGGGCGTTCGGGTGATTCTAACGCTCGCGCCAGGGCCTTCAGTTCCGCTTCCATGCCGCGGCCGGCCGCCGCCGGCAAGAGCCGCGCAAGCGCCTCGGTGGAGGCGTGCGCCCGGTGGGAGCAGGAAAACGCGTCGTCGACGTACAAATCGCCGTTGGCGGCCAGTTCGGCGGCGAATTCACCGTCATTAGCCTCCTCGCCGGCATGAAACCGCAGGTTTTCCAGCAGCGCGACATCACCGGCCCCGAGCCCGTCGACAACGGTTTTGGCGGCATCGCCGATGCAATCGGACGCAAACGCAACCGGACGATTGAGGGCTTGCGCCAGCGGATCCGCGACAGGTGACAGGGACATGTCGGCGACCAGCTGACCCTTGGGCCGGCCGAAATGCGACAGCACGACGACACGGGCGCCCATGCGGCTCAACTCCGTAAGCGTCGGCACCAGACGGTCAATGCGGGTGGTGTCGCTAACGGCACCTTCCCGCATTGGCACGTTGAGATCGGCCCGGACTAGGACCCGCTTGTCCGCGACGTCCAAGTCATCGAGGGTCTTGAACGCGGTCATGCCGGAGTTTTCTCCTTAGCCCAGCTTGGCCATGGCGATGGCGGTGTCGCCCATGCGGTTGGAGAAACCCCACTCGTTGTCGTACCACGACAAAATGCGCACCAGCTTGCCGCCGATAACCTGGGTCTGCGTCACATCGAACGTCGAACTGGCCGGGTCGTGGTTGAAATCGATGGAGACCATCGGGCCGTCACAAACGTTGAGGATGCCCTTCAGAGGCCCCTCGGCCGCCTTGACGATGGCCGCGTTGATTTCCTCGACGGTGGTTTTGCGCTTGGCGTTGAACGTCAGGTCGATCATCGAGACGTTCGGTGTCGGCACGCGGACCGACGTGCCGTCGAGTTTGCCCGCCAGTTCGGGCAGGACCAGGCCGACGGCGCGGGCGGCGCCCGTCGAAGTCGGGATCATTGACATGGCGGCGGCGCGAGCGCGGCGCAGATCCCCGTGCAGGGTATCCAGGACCGGCTGGTCACCGGTGTAACTGTGCACCGTCGTCATGAAGCCCTGGGCGATGCCGACCTTCTTGTGCAGCACCTGGGCGACGGGCGCGAGGCAATTTGTCGTGCACGAGGCGTTGGAAACGACACGGTGGCTCTTGCGCAATTTCTTGTGATTGACGCCGTAAACTACCGTCAGGTCGGCGTCCGCGCCGGGCGCTGAAATCAGCACGCGTTTGGCACCGGCTTCGAGGTGTTGGGCGGCGGCTTCGCGCTTGGTGAAAAGGCCTGTGCACTCCAGGGCGATGTCGACGTCCAGTTTTTTCCACGGCAGTTCCGCCGGATTACGCACGGCCGTAACGGCGATGTTGCCAGTGCCGATATTGAAACCGGTCTTGGTTACCTTGACCTTGCCCGGAAAGTGGCCGTGCACGGAATCGTGCTGCAGCAGGTGGGCATTGCTCTCGACGCTACCGAGATCGTTGACGGCAACAACCTTGAGGTCCTTGCGGCCGGATTCGTGAATGGCCCGGAGAACCAGACGGCCGATGCGGCCGAACCCATTAATTGCTACGCGCGTTGCCATGACAAATCTCCCGTCTTTATTGGCTGAATTTCCTGTTTCAATGTTCTGTATGCCTGTCCTGCAATTTTCCGCTGATCAAAGCCGGGCCTTGGCGGCTGCGGCGACAGCATCGGCAGTGATGCCGAAATGCTGGAACAGATCCTCGGCCGGGGCGGAAGCGCCGAAGCCGGTCATGCCGATGTGGGCGTCAGAGTATCTTTCCCAGCCCTGAGCGACGCCGGCCTCAACCGAGATCCGCACCGTGCCGGGGCCCAGGATACTTTCTTGCG
>CAYOAD010000274.1:0-3714 GCA_964401845.1 uncultured Rhodospirillaceae bacterium
AAAGCCGCCGGCATTCGCCTGCCGGCCGTCAACGACACCGGCGTGCGCGCACTGGTCAACGGCCCCATCCCCTGGTCGGCGGACGGTGATTTCTTCTTCGGACTGGCGCCGGAGCTGGACAACTTCTATGTCTGCAGCGGCTTCTCTTACGGCATCGCGGCCGGCGGCGGGGCCGGCCGTATGATGGCGGAGTGGATAACGGATGGTGCGCCCAGCGTCGATCTCTTCGGCCTCGACATCCGCCGCTTCGGCCCCCACCACAACGCCAGGCATTTTCTTTATCCGCGTACCATCGAGAACTACGGCGATTACTACGCGCTGCACATGCCGGAGCATGAAGTCCACAGCGCACGCGGTATCCGCCGCAGCCCGCTCTACCAAATCCTCAACGAACGCGGTGCGGTGATGGGCTCCAAGGGCGGCTGGGAGCGGCCCAACTGGTTCGCCCCCGAGGGAACCGAGGCGGTCGACCGTCCCTCCTTCCACAAACCCAACTGGTTCGACGCTGTCGGCGCGGAGTGCCGGGCCATCCGCCAGAACGTCGCCATGATCGACATGACCTCGTTCTCCAAGTTCGACATCATCGGACCGGATGCGCTACCGCTGCTGCAGCGGCTCTGCGTCAGCAACATGGACAAACCCGTCGGCAGCGTCATCTATACCCAGATGTGCAACGCCCGCGGCGGCATCGAGGCCGACGTAACGATCTGCCGGATCGGCACGAACGAGTTTTACCTTGTCACCGGCAGCGCCTTCGCCACCCACGACCGCGACTGGATCCGCCGCAACACCCGCGACGGCGAAACAGTTTTCGTGCGCGACGTCACGTCTTCGCGCGCAGTGATCAATCTTTGCGGACCCAACGCGAGGCATGTGCTGCAAGCCGCCTGCGAGGATGACGTCGCCAACGACGCCTTTCCCTTTGCGACGTTCCGGGACATCCGTCTCGGCGCGGCAGTGGTGCGGGCGGTGCGGATCTCCTACGTCGGTGAGTTGGGCTGGGAGTTGCACGTCCCGACGGAATACGCCGCCCACGTCTATGAATCCTTGCGCCGGGCCGGGGCGGAGTTCGGCATTGTGGACGCCGGCTACCGCGCCATTGCCTCGCTGCGGCTGGAGAAAGGCTACCTCGCGTGGTCCACCGATATCACGCCCGATTACACGCCGTTCGAAGCCGGTCTGGGCCACCGCGTCGCCTTCAAGAAGGGCGACTTCATTGGCCGCGACGCGCTGATGGCGCTCCGCGACGCCCCGCCCACCCGGCGGATGTGCACCTTTACCCTGGACGGTGAGGCCTGGGTCCACGGCGGCGAATGCATCCTGCATGGTGACGAGGTTCTCGACGTCACGACCAGCGGCGGCTTCGGCCACTGGATCGGCAAACCCATCGTCATGGGCTACCTGCCGGCAGCCTATCTTGACAACGACGACTTGGAGGTCGAAGTCTTCGGCGAGCGCTTCAAGGCCACGCGGCACGACCGCGCGATTTACGATCCCGACATGGAGAAGATGAAATGCTGAAGGCGGCGGCTCCGGAGTATCTGTTCGATGCCGGCGACAAACCCTCCCTACCCCTTCACGATGTTCCATTGGTCGAGGCGACGGAGGAAAGCGTCGACGGCTTCGGACGGCTGATCGACGACCCGAACGATTGCGAGATCGAGATCGTCCGCTGGCCGGCCCAGGGCTGGCGACCCGTGGATGACGGTACCGGCGATGAAGGCGGCACCGTCGAGGGCACATTCTCAGCCCATTGGCAGGGCGACGTGCTGCTGGGCCGCAACGAGGCCGTGGACGGCGATTATGTGTTGGGCTGGAGCCGCGATCCGCAACAGGCCTCGGCGGAGCGCGCCACCGTCGAGCGCCGGCGGGTTCTGCTGTGGCACCTGAACTACCACCCCGACGGCGGCCAATTGTTTTTCCCGCTCGACGACGCGCCCTTCGTCGTCCCCGTCGCGCTGCCCGGCGACGACCTCAAGCCAAATGATGTCGTAGCCCTATGGTGCGGCGGCGGCCGCGTCCACGCCCGCGTCAGCTGCGATGTCGGCCAGGAGTTCGGGGTGTACCTGGCGGTGCCGTTGGTGCGGGGTTGAAAACTGCGCGCCCAGAATCGGCGAACCGCATGCGGCCGCCTACTTCGCCTCCAGCGTATTCTCGCCGGCCATGTAGACACGTACGGTGCTGAAGCGGTCATCGCGGAGTTCAAAAAAATTGCAGTTGGATTTGTTCGCCCGGCTGCCGTCGTGGTGGGTATTGACGACGGCGAAGCGGACGGCAATGCGGTCTTCCGCCTCGTCGGGCACGTAGACGAAATCCTCGTGGCGCACGGCGGCATGGTTGGCCCAGAGGCGGCTGAACATGGCTTCGATTTCGGCCATGGTCTCCAGCCGCACGCCGTGGGTTTCGACGGAAAAGACGCAGTCGTCCGTCAGCGTCGAACGGATGGCGCCGAAGTCCTCGCCGTCGACCGCCGTGAAATAGCGCTCGACCAGCGCGATCATGTCGTCCCGTGATAAACCCATGCGGCAGAGTTTAAGCGGACCGCCCCCGGTTGGTCACCCCCATTGCGCGGCAGCTCTCGTCGACGGCGGCGAGGACGCCGCGCATCACCGTCTCGTCCAGCTGGCCGATGCAGCCGATGCGGAAACTCACCGCCTCGGTGAGCTTGCCGGGGTAGATGATGAAACCGCGCGACTTAATTTCCTCGTAGAAGCGCTTGAATTCGAAGTTGGCATCGCCGGGCCCGAAGAACGTCGTGATGATGGGCGACAGCCACTGGTCCTCCAGCAACGTCTCGAAGCCCATCTCCCGCATGCCGCTGACCAGCACGTCGCGGTTGTTGGCGTAGCGCGCCAGCCGGCCGGCCACGCTCCCCTCCTCCTCGTGTTGCTTGAGCGCTTCGAGAAAGGCCACGACGGTGTGGGTTGGCGGCGTGAAACGCCACTGACCGGTCTTGTTCATGTAAGTCCACTGGTCGTGCACGTCGAGGCTAATGGAATGGCTGTTGCCCTCGGCGGCTTCCAAAGCCTCCTTCCTGGCGACGACGAAACCGAAACCCGGTACGCCTTCGATGCACTTGTTGGCCGACGACACCATTGCCTCGAAGGGAATGTCGTGCACGCTGAGAGGAATGGCGCCGAAAGCGCTCATGGAATCGACGATCAGTTTGCGGCCCGCGGCGTGCGTCGCGTCGGCAATGCCCTGCAACGGATTGAGAATGCCGGAACTGGTCTCGCAGTGAACGGCGAGCACGTGGGTGATGTCCGGGGCATCGGCCAGGATACCGGCGACTTCCTCCGGCATCGGCGGCAGGTAATCGCCCTTGTCAAGCGCGACATAGCGGCGGCCCAGATAGTCCAGCGTTTTGGCGGCGCGCTGACCGTAGGCGCCGTTCATCAACACCAACGCCTTGCCGTCGCGGGGAATGAAGCTCGCCAGCGCTGCTTCGACCGAGAACGTGCCGCTGCCTTGCATCGGTACGCAGTCGTAATCCTCGCCGCCGTCGCACATGGCTACCAGGCGGCGGCGGATTTCGGCCGTCACTTCGTTGAAATCGGCATCCCACGAGCCCCAGTCGCGCAGCATCGCTTCCTTGGTGCGGCGCGAGGTGGTGAGCGGGCCGGGCGTCAGCAGATAGGCGTCCTGATCATCGGTCATGGTGAATTCGGCCTCTGGTGTTTGGACGGCATGAATTTCTCTTGTCATGGCGCAACC
>CAYOAD010000275.1:0-3675 GCA_964401845.1 uncultured Rhodospirillaceae bacterium
GACCAGGCCTTCCCGGGCCAGGCGATGCAAGGCCTCGCGGATGGGCGTACGGCCGATGCCCAGTTGGGCGGCCAGCGCCGATTCTGACAGCACCGCACCCGGTTTCAACTGGACCGTGACGATGAGTTCCTCCAGCTGGCTATAGGCCTGGTCCGTCAAACTGCCGTTCGACGCTTCATCAATTTTTATTTCGCTGTTCGACATCACTGTTTCCGGTCACTCCAGCCAGAATTGAGAATAAGGAGCTCTTTCATATCTGCTTTCGCTGCTCGACCATAGTGGCAAATTCCTCGTAGGCGGCGTCGTCGACGCCGTAGGTGTGATCGTCGTCGGGAAAGGTGCCGTCCTTGACCTCTTTGACGTATTGCCGGATACCGTCGACCGCAACCTCGGTGAGGCGTCCGAACCGCTTGGTGAACTTCGGCTTGAAATCGGTGAAGACGCCCAACAGGTCGTAGCACAACAGGATTTGCCCGTCGGTGCCGACGCCGGCGCCGATGCCGATGGTGGGGATCTCTAGCTGCTGCGAGATCAGCGCAGCGATCCGGCCCGGCACCGCTTCGAACTCCAGCATGAAGCAGCCGGCATCCTGGATGGCCAACGCATCCTCGAGGATTTTCATCGCGCCCTGGGCGTCTCGGCCCTGAATGCGGAAGCCGCCGAACATGGCGACCGTGTGCGGCGTCAAACCGATGTGCGAGGCCGTCGGAATACCGGCATCGACCAGCGCCGCCAGGATATGCGCCTGGCTCTTGCCGCCTTGGGGTTTGACGGCGTCGCAACCGGCGTCCTGCATGAAGCGGGTGGCGTTGGCCAGGGCGATTTCCGGCGTGTGATAGCTCTGATAAGGCATGCAGCCCAGCACAAAGGTATTGGGGGCGCCGCGGCGTACCGCCTGACTGTGCAGCACCATCATGTCCATGGTGGCGGGAATGGTGTTGGGATGGCCGTGCGCGATCATCGCCAGACTGTCGCCCACCACGGCGACGTCGACCCCGGCCATTTCGGCCCACTGCGCCGAGGTATAGTCCGGTACCGACATGTAGACCATTTTTTCGCCGGATGATTTTGAAGCGCGAATCTCCGTTATGGTACGCTTCTTCCGAGCCGTTTCGCTGTCCGTCTCCGCCACAGCCGCCCCCGTCTGATATACATAAGATATATGAACGATATGCTAGTAGTATGACGTTGATTTAGTCAATATGGTAGCGCTGACTCATTCGTCAAACCGGCGGCCGGACAAAAGAACGGGGACAGCTGCGCTTTGTCCGAAAAAAGGCAGCCGGCCCCGTATTAGTTCAGGTGAATCAGACCTCCCCCCAAACCTCCGTCGCCATGTCGACGACCAGTTCGAGTTTACGCCATTGATCGTCTTCCGAGAGCACGTTGCCCTCCTCGGTGGAGGCGAAGCCGCATTGCGGACTGAGGCAGAACTGATCCACATCGGCGAACGCCGACGCCTCCTCAATGCGGTTTCTGAGATCGTCTTTCGATTCCAGTTCGCCGGTCTTGGAGGTGACGAGACCCAGCACGACGCGCTTGTCTCCCTTGGGTAAGAACCTCAGTGGTTCGAAACCGCCGGCCCGGTCGCTGTCATATTCGAGGAAATAGCCGTCATAGTCGGTGCCACCCAGCAGGATTTCGGCGACCGGCTCGTAACCGCCTTCAGAAATCCAGCTGGAGCGGAAATTGCCGCGGCAGACGTGAGTCGTCACGGTCAGGTCATCGGGCTTGTCCGACAGGGCATGGTTGATCATCCGCGCATAGATCTCGGGCATCGGATCGGGATCGTCGCCGCGGGCGCGCGCCGCCTCGCGTTCCGCCTCTGAACACAAATAGGCCCACACCGTGTCATCGAATTGCAAATAGCGACAGCCTGCGTCGTAAAAGGCATGCACCACGTTGCGATAGGCCTCGGCGGTGTCGGCGAAGAATTCCTCAAGGTCCGGATAGACGTCCTGGCTGATGGAGCCGCGTCCCCCCCGAAAGTGCAGAACCGAGGGTGCCGGAATGGTCATCTTTGGCATGACGTTGGATACCTCCTTGAGAAAGCGGAAGTGATCCAGCATGGGATGCCCACTGAAGTCGACCTTGCCGTTGACGGCGATGCTGACCGGTTTGGTTTCGATGCCGGCGAACTTGATGGTTTTTTCACCGTAAACGCGATCGACGCCATCCAAGCCTGCGAGAAAATCAAAGTGCCACCACGAGCGCCGGTATTCGCCGTCGGTAACGGCGCGCAATCCCACGGCTTGCTGTTTGGCCACGACCTCGCGGATGCAGTCGTCCTCGACCCGGCGCAAACCGGCATCGTCAATCGCCCCGTCGGCGTGGGCGGCGCGGGCTTCCTTGATGGCTTGCGGCCGCAACAGGCTGCCGACTTCGTCGGCTCGGAACGGTGCACGACTGGTCATTTCGTCTTCCCCCTAAGAAATGCTATTTGGATCCAATAATTCGCTGGTTAAGCAGTTCATCCCAGAATGATTATCAATATTGGATCCATTTTGTAAACATGGCGGTTGTCCCTTGTGCCGTGTTAGGCTCGGCGCGGTACAATTCTGTTGAACGGAAATCGTCCATGGGTCAAACAACGCAGCGCGTCCTCACCACGCTTCGCGGCATGATCGTCAGGGGTGAACTGGAACCCGGCGAAAGGCTGGCCGAGATATCCATGTCCGAGCAGTTGGGCGTATCCCGCATGCCCATCCGCATGGCCCTGCCCATGCTCGAACAGGAAGGCCTGCTCGAGAAAGCCGGCAAACGCGGCTACCGGGTGCGCCAAATCGGCAGCGACGAAATTACCGGCGCCATCGAAGTGAGAGGATGCCTGGAAGGCCTCGCGGCGCGGCTCATCGCGGAACAGGGACTTGAGGCGGAAAGCCGTGCGGCTTTGGCCGAATGCCTTGACGAGGGCGACGAAATTTTCGCCAACGGCCAACTCGACGACGGCGACGTCGCCCGCTATCACGAAATGAACCGAAAATTTCACCAGATAATTGTCGAGGATTGCGGTAATACGGCGGTCGGCGTCGCACTTGGCTGCAACGACAATCTGCCATTCGCGTCAGCCAACTCCATAGCGGTCGACCGCGACCGCCTGCCTCAGGAGTTTCAACGCCTGCACCTGGCTCACATGCAGCACCACATTATTTTCGAGGCGCTGAATGCGCGTCAGGGCGCGCGGGCGGATGCCGCTATGCGCGAGCACGCCAATGCGGCCATGAAGTACGTGGATCTGTTCAGCGGCATCAAAACCGCGCCGGCCAACTTCAGGGTGATCGTCGGCGGCGCGGATTGATTCAAGGGCGGTAAATTACGGCAGTGGATAGCAGCGAGCACAGTGGGCGGACTGGTCTGTCCGTCCCACCGCGACGCATTACTTCCAGAGTCCGTTTCGGCCGGTTGTTTAGATGGAGCCTTTCAGCGCCGTGCCGGCCTTGAAGCCGACGGTCTTTGACGCCTTGATGCGGATCTGTTCGCCGGTCTGTGGGTTGCGTCCCTTGCGGGCCGAGCGCTTGCGGACATCGAACGTGCCAAAGCCGATCAGCTGAACGCGTTTGTTCTTCTTCAGGGATGAAGTGAGGGTTCCGAGAATATCGTCGAGGGTCTCTTTGGCCGCCTTGTTGGTGCAACCGGTGTTGGCTTTGATGATACCCATCAGATGTTCTTTGTCGG
>CAYOAD010000276.1:0-3640 GCA_964401845.1 uncultured Rhodospirillaceae bacterium
GTGTCCCCGCCCGGCCGCCACCACGGGAAATCCGCAAGTACGCGCCCAATCCACCAGATCGCAGACGAGTGCCGGTTGATCACCGTAGGCCATGCTGTAGATCACACCGGCCTCTTGCGCCTTCTGAGCCAAGCCGGTACCGCAAAAGGCATCGGCCTCAACCGTTACATTGATGACGTGCTTGCCTTCCGCGAAACAACCAAGGCAATGCTCAACGGCGGCAACCGGATCACCCGTGCACTCGATCACTATTTCGACTTCAGGATGACTTACCAGTCCCTGCCAATCGTCTCCGATATGCGTTTGTCCGCCCGATGCCGCGTCATCGATACTGGCGGCGCCAAACATTTCTTCCGGCCAACCGACGTTGGCGAGATTGGACATCGCCGTTTCGGGAGACAGATCAACGATACCCAGAATGTGAATGCCCGCTAGGCGCTGCGCCTGGGCGAAGAACATCGAAGCGAATTTTCCAGCACCAATCACGCCAACTCGGATTGGATTACCGTGTTCGGCCCGTTCTTGAAGTTTCGCAAATAGGTTCATTGTCTCAACCTTGTTGACTGGAATCGATGGCGGCCCATTTGCGAGCGGTGTTCGCCAGTCTGACGATCAGCAACCGCTTTGGTGTCCTCTACCGTTGACCATCGTCCTTTCCGGCGTGCTGCTTGCATCAGACCAATTCAGCGAGAGCCGGGTATGTAACCGAAGGGCCATGAGCCAACTGAAGATTACTTCAACCCTTCATCGATCTCCACCTGCAACGTGTTCACCAGGCGGTTGGTCTCGTTGAACATGCCGATCACGGCCAGCAGTTCGCCATGCATCTCGTCAGTCATGCCCTGCGCCTTGGCCATGGCGGTATGGGAGCGGATGCAGTATTCGCAGCCGTTCGTCGCCGACACCGCCACGGCGATCATTTCCTTGGCCACGGGATCGAGGGCGCCCGGCGCCATGACTTCCTGAAGCGATACCCAAGTGCGTTTGAGGGTCGGCGGATGGGCCGCCACGGTTTTCCAAAAATTGGGGACATGATCGAGGCCGCGCTTGGCCATGATGTCGTCGTAGACGGCTTTAACCTCGGGACTGGCTACATCGTACTCAACGGGCGTGACGGTCGGCATGGCGCTTTACTCCACTGCAGGGAAACGGTGTCGCCCGCAGTATGGCACGTTCGCCCTGGGGAATGGGCCACCGGATTGGCGGTTTTGAAGCGACGCTTAAATACCAGAGCCAGGCCGGCAATATAGCAAGCGCACTCCGCCGCCATGACCCAGTGGCCGCCGAACGCCGGGTCCCAATGGCTGACCAGCCCCCGCACCCGGATGGTGTGGTCAAGCGGCCAGAGCAGCAGCGGACCATCGTGAATGTGGGTCAGGATATCGACGAGCGAATGCGTCCAGGCGCCCAGCAGGAAAATCAATGTCGGTCGCTTCAACGCGCGCCAGATGCTCGGCTGATCGAAAACGCCCTGGTCGAGCGTGACGCCCGCGGCAACATACGACCAGATCAGCGCCAGCGGCAGATCGGGTGCCGCAGCGCCAACGACACAGAGCATCGTCTGGCCGCGCGTGAATCCGAAGTACCGGGCAGCGGCGTAACCGATCAGGGCGTGGGTCGGCGTTTTCATGGGCAAACCATAATTGTCAAGTTACTTGACAATTATGGTAGGCTGACGTTGCTCCGTCAAGTTCGTTGACAAAACGCGCGGAACAGTGTCTTTGCCGGGGTATCTATCATGGGTGACGGCATGGCCGACGACACGTCCATCGAGCGCCGACGCCAGCGCGTGGCGCAACAGCAAATCGACCATATCGGGGTCAATCTGTGGCAGGCCTCCAACGCCTTCATCCAGGAGATGTTGCGTCAGGTGCGGGCGCGCGGGTTTGACGACATCACCGTCGCCGACGCCGAGTTCCTGCCCCATCTGGCGATTTCGGGATCGTCATTGACGCAACTGGCGCAGAAAAGGCGCACGTCGCGCCAAGCCGTGCACCAGAGCGCCCACAGCCTGATGAAGCGGGGGTATCTCAGTCTGGAGACCGATCCGGCTGACCGGCGCGCGAAGATCGTGCGCTATACCGAACGCGGGCTTGATTTCGTCGAAGCCCTGCAGGAGATCAAGGCCGGCCTGCAAAAACAGGCCGAGGCCAGGATCGGAAAACACGAGCTCGAAGCGTTAACCGAACGGCTCGAAGAATTGGCGGCTCTTTTCGACCGCAACAGCTGAGTTCAGGCTCGCGGCCGACGCGCCTCAATACATGTGTTGGCCGCCGTTGATGGACAGCGTCGATCCGGTGATGAAGTCGGCATCGTCGCCAGCCAGGAACAGAACACCCCGGGCGATGTCGTCGGCTTTGCCGAGGCGTCCGACCGGAATGCCGGCGATGATCTTCTCCAGCACGTTTTCCGGCACCGACCGGACCATGTCGGTATCGACATAACCCGGTGCGATGGCATTGACGGTGACGCCCTTGGCGGCGCCTTCCTGGGCCAGGGCTTTGGTGAAGCCGTGGATGCCCGACTTGGCGGCGGCGTAGTTCACCTGGCCGTACTGGCCGGCCTGACCGTTGATTGAGCCGATATTGACGATACGGCCGAAACCGTTCTTGCGCATGTCGTCAATCACCAGACGCGACATGTTGAAGCAAGACGTCAGGTTGGTGCTGATGACGGCGTCCCAGGTTTCGAAATCCATGCGGTGCATGGTGCCGTCGCGCGTGATGCCGGCGTTGTTGACCAGCACCTCGACCGGACCGAGATCGGCCACGACCTGTTCCACGCCCTTTTGACATTCTTCGAAATCGGCCACGTCCCAACGGTAAACCGAAACGCCGGTCTCCTTGGCGAACGCTTCCGCCGCTTCCGTGTTGCCGTGATAGGTCGCTGCGACCTTGTATCCCGCTTCCGCGAACATTTTCGAGATCGCGGCCCCGATGCCGCGGGTCCCGCCCGTTACCAATGCTACTCGTGCCATGGTGCCCCTCCTGGACAAGTTGGTTGTCTAATAAATCGATGTTTTGCGCACACAACGCACGTCGTGCCCCGCGCGCCTACAAAATGGCTATGTGCGTTCGACGCACATCGCGATGCCCATGCCGCCGCCGATGCAGAGGGTCGCCAGACCCTTCTTGGCGTCACGGCGCTGCATTTCGAACAACAATGTCGTCAGCACCCGGGCGCCCGACGCGCCGATGGGGTGGCCGATGGCGATGGCGCCGCCGTTGACGTTGACCTTGTCGCCATCCCAGCCCATGTCCTTGCCGACGGCGCAGGCCTGGGCGGCGAACGCTTCGTTGGCCTCGATGAGATCGAGGTCGTCGACCGTCCAGCCCGCTTTTTCCAGCGCCTTGCGACTGGCCGGAATGGGGCCGGAACCCATGACGGAAGGCTCGACGCCCGCCTGGGCCCACGAGGCGATCCGGGCCAGCGGTTCGATGCCGCGCTTGTCGGCTTCCTCGGCCGACATCAGCACCAGCGCCGCGGCGCCGTCGTTGATGCCGGAGGCATTGCCGGCGGTGACGCTGCCTTCCTTGTCGAAAGCCGGACGGAGGCCGGAAAGGCTCTCCAGCGTGGCGCCGTGGCGGATGTATTCGTCGTCCTCGACAACGGTTTCGCCCTTGCGGGTCTTGATGGTGAC
>CAYOAD010000277.1:0-3619 GCA_964401845.1 uncultured Rhodospirillaceae bacterium
CGAGTTGATCAGGCCGATGTTCGGGCCTTCCGGCGTCTCGATCGGGCAAATCCGGCCATAATGGGTGGGGTGCACGTCGCGCACCTCGAAGCCGGCCCGCTCCCGCGTCAGACCGCCCGGGCCAAGCGCCGAGAGGCGGCGCTTGTGGGTAATCTCGGACAGCGGGTTGGTCTGATCCATGAACTGGCTAAGCTGGGAAGAACCAAAGAATTCCCGCACCACCGCCGCCGCCGGCTTGGCGTTGATCAGATCATGGGGCATCACGCTGTCGATCTCGACCGAGCTCATACGCTCGCGGATCGCCCGCTCCATGCGGAGGAGGCCGATGCGGTATTGATTTTCCATCAACTCGCCCACCGAGCGGACCCGGCGGTTGCCCAGGTGATCGATATCATCGATTTCACCGCGGCCGTCCTTCAGATCGACCAGGGTCTTGACCACCGCCATGATGTCTTCAATCCGCAGGACCCGAACCGTGTCTTCCGCGTCCAGGCCTAGGCGGGCATTCAGCTTCACCCGGCCCACGGAGGACAGATCATAACGTTCGGAATCGAAGAACATGGAATTGAACAGGTTTTGCGCCGCCTCCACCGTTGGCGGCTCGCCCGGACGCATGACCCGGTAAATATCGATCAGCGCCTGCTCCCGCGTGGAGTTCTTGTCGCCCATCAGGGTGTTGCGGATATAGGCGCCCACGGTGACGTGGTCGATATCCAGGGTCGGGATCAGGTTGATGCCGCCTTCACGCAGGGAAACGGCCAATTCCTCGGTCAATTCCTCGCCCGCCTCGGCCAGCACCAGGCCGGTGTTTTCGTCGATCAGGTCGATGGCCACATAACGGCCCACCAGATCCTCGTCCGTGACCAGCAGTTCCTTGACCCCGTCCTCGATCAGCTTGCGGGTCCGGCGCGGGGTAATCTTTTCCCCGGCCTCGACAATCACATCGCCGTTCTTGGCGTTGATCAGGTCGCGGACCGCGCGCAGGCCGCGCAGACGCTCGGGCTCGAACACTGTGCGCCAGCCCTTTTTCCGGGTGTCGTATTTGTAATCCACCGTGCGGTAGAAATAATTCAGGATCTCCTCGGCGCTCAACCCGATACCCTGCAGCAGCGTGGTCACAGGCAGTTTGCGCCGGCGGTCGATGCGGACAAAGACGATATCCTTGGCATCGAATTCAAAATCCAGCCAGGAGCCGCGATAGGGAATAATCCGGGCCGCGAAGAGGAATTTACCCGATGAATGGGTCTTGCCCTTGTCGTGATCAAAGAACACGCCGGGGGAGCGGTGCATCTGGCTGACGATCACCCGCTCGGTACCATTGACGACAAAGGTACCGTTGTTGGTCATCAGGGGCATGTCGCCCATGTAGACTTCCTGCTCCTTGATATCCAGAACCGACTTGGCCTGGGTATCCTCGTCCACCTCGAATACGATCAGGCGCAAGGTTACCTTCAAGGGCGCGGCATAGGTCATGCCCCGCTGCTGACATTCCTCAACGTCGTATTTGGGATCTTCCAAATTGAACTTGACGTAATGCAGCTCGGCCGTTTCGGCGAAATCCTTAATCGGGAAAACCGATTGGAAGACGCCGTTCATGCCGTTATCGCCCCTGTCGGCTTCCGGAATGTCGGCCTGCAGGAATTTGTCGTACGAGCTTTTCTGCACCTCGATCAGATTGGGCATCGCCGCGACTTCCGCGATGCGCCCAAATGATTTGCGGATGCGTTTACGACCGGTAAATGTCAGTGACATGCGTCTTCCTCATGCTTCGACCACGATATCCATTGGCCAGACCCAATGGATATCTATTGCCCCATTACACATCCAAAGGGATGCGCGATGACTTTTCGGGATCATGCGTGATTGGCATCGACCGCCAACGCCGCCGGCACGGACACCGGCGTCAGTTTAGCAACCGAATTTATACGAACCGAATTTCACGCACAAACGGGCGCGACCGCCACGGTGGTCCGCCAGTTTTTGTCCCGTTCCAAATTTCATAGACACTAACGAATGAGTTGATAACGAAATTCTGCCGTAAGTCAATATAAACAAACAAAATAACCAAATATCAGCACTATTCAACCGCTCTGGCCGCCGGTGGGGCGACGGCGCCGCCCCACCAGTCAGCCGGAACGCAAGGTATCTACTTGATCTCGACGGTCGCGCCAGCGCCTTCGAGCTGTTCCTTGATCTTGTCGGCCTCGTCTTTCGCGACGCCTTCCTTGATCTCTTTCGGTGCCGATTCGACCAGATCCTTGGCCTCTTTCAGGCCCAGACCGGTGATCGCCCGGACTTCCTTGATGACGTTGATCTTTTTCTCGCCAAACGAGGCCAGAACGACATCAAATTCGGTCTTCTCTTCGGCGGCACCACCACCATCAGCCGGCGCGGCGGCCGCGACGGCAACCGGGGCAGCCGCGGAGACGCCCCACTTTTCTTCCAACAGTTTGGCCAGGTCGGCCGCCTCGATGACGGTCAACGCGGACAGGTCTTCTGCAATTTTCTCTAAATCAGCCATTTTTCGTAGCTCCTAGTTCGAACCTAAATTGTGACAGCTCAAGCCGCCTCATCTTTGGAACCCTGTGCCGAAAGCACCCGCGCCAACTGCGATGCCGGCGCCTGAACGACACCAGCCAGCTTGGTTGCGGGGGCTTGCAACACCCCAATCAGTTTGCCGCGCAGCTCGTCCAGGGACGGCAGCGAAGCCAATGCCTTAACGCCAGCGACATCCAATTGGTTGTCGCCCATGGCGCCGCCAAGAACGACAAGCTTGTCGTTGCCCTTGGCAAAATCGACCGCCACCTTGGCGGGCGCGACCGGATCGTCTGAGTAGGCGATCGCCGTCGGCCCGGCGAACAGGTCACTGATCGGGGCATAAGGGGTTCCATCAAGGGCAAGCTTGGTCAGCCGGTTCTTGGTGACCTTGAAAGTAGCGCCGGCGGCCCGCATCTGACGCCGAAGATCACTGATCTCGGCGACATTGAGGCCGCTGTAGTGAGTGACGACAACGGACGAGGTGTTCGAAAACATCTCGTTCAGTTCCGCCACCGTCTCACGCTTTTGCGTACGGTCCACTTTTTCGCTCCCTAACGGTGGCCGTGGGAAAAACCCCGCACGGCCGGTTGCGTTTGGACCGCGATGGCGAAACCACCGCCGCGGTCCGGTTAACCTGCCCCAGGGTTCGAACTGGTTCCGCGGTGCCGGCCATGCCGGGTGCCGCGAATTCCGCCTCTACCCCCGTCTATACAGGTGGTCCGTCAAACTTGGACCCTTAGGCAGCCCCAGCCGGGGCGGCGCCTGCAGTCTCGGACAGGATGGAAGGTCAAACGGCGACCTTCCGGCGTTGGGCCGCCTGAAAAACGCCGGCAGCCAACCTCCTAAACTTAATGCGCGACGGTTATTAAGAGTTCACCGTCGAAAAATCAATCTTTACGCCAGGCCCCATGGTGGAGCTGACGGCGACCTTCTTCACGAACGTGCCCTTGGCGCCGCTGGGCTTGGCCTTCATGACGGCATCCAGGAAAGCCTTGACGTTGGCTTCCAAGGCATCCTCGTCGAAGCTGGCCTTGCCGACGCCGGCATGGATGACGCCGGCTTTTTCGACCCGGAATTCCAC
>CAYOAD010000278.1:0-3519 GCA_964401845.1 uncultured Rhodospirillaceae bacterium
GGCCAGGACGTGGCCAGACTTGGTCAGGCGGTCGACGAGGGTTTGTCCGGATTTGTCGTCTTCGAGGGTGCGGGTGTCGGAAACGGTCAGGACGGCGATATGGACGGGGATGAAATCCCGGGGGCCGCTAATTTTGGACACTTAGATTACCTTGTGGTTTGTGCGGTTCTCACCTCGGTATCGAGGGTGGTGTAGTGCGGCCATTGGCCGACGGCGACGGCGTCGAGCGACGGGCTTTGCCGGTTGAGACGGTCGCGGTAGATCCAGAAATTGCCGAGCACGCGGCGGATGAACTTCCGCGTTTCGCGCGACGGCAGCGATTCGACAAATAATAGCGGATCGTCGGTCCGTTTCATACGCCGCAGCCATTTGCGCAGGTTGCCGGGCCCGCCGTTGTAGGCGGCGGCCAACATCACGAGGTTCTCCTCGACGCCTTCGGTTTCCATCAAATGCTTCAGATATCGCTGGCCGAGATCCAGATTGAGTTCGGGCGTGAACAGGGCGCGCCGGTTACGGCCTCTGAGCGACCGGTCTCGGGCGATGAAGCTGGCGGTCCGGGGCATCAACTGCATCAGGCCGCGCGCGCCATCCCGGCTTTTCGCCTTGGTCTTGAAAGCCGATTCCTGCCGCATGAAGGCGTAGACCAGCGCCCTGTCGACGGTGAAGCCGTTGCGCGGCTGCCACGGCGGCAGGGGATAAAGCGCGGTATCGAAGGCCTGGCCGTCAGTGCCCAGGACGGCGCGCGCCAGGCTGAGTTCGGCGGAAGGCACGCCGACGTGCGCAGCCAATCCCAGCAGAGCCATGCGCTTTGCGCCGTCGGCGGAGGGGAACAAGTGGCGGATTTCGCTGGCGGCCCAATTGCTCTGCCCAACCTGCACCAAGGCAACGGCCCGCCCGATGGCGGGATCGGCGCTGAGACCGGAGAACGTCGAGGGATCAATTGGCGGCGGGGTCCAGGAGAACGGCGAAGCCACGCCGAGCTGGCGGGCGGCCACCAGACCGTAAAATGTCCGCGGCCGGGTGGCGGCCACGGCCAGCAAGCGATTGACGTCGGCCGGACGGCGGTTGGCCAAGGCGGCGCGGGCGCCCCAGAAGGCACCGCTGGCAATGTCGCGGTCCGAGGCGGACGGGGCGGTGATCATGGCTTCGAAATGGCGTCCCGCCTCGGCGTATTTACCCAGGCTCCAGGCTGAGATGCCCGCCACCCAGTCGGCCTGAACGGTATACTTGCGCGCTCGTTCGACGGCGCTGTGCGCCATCGCGTAGGCCTGCTCCCGCCGGCCCGAGCGGAACAGTACCGCCGAGACCTTGGCCTTCAGGAGATCGATCTCGACCTGATCGAAGTAGCGCATGTGCTTTTTGTCGGCGAGATGTTCGGCCGCCCGTTTGCCCTCGCCCCGCAGGAGGTGACGCCGGATGTCTCTTTGCACGTGGCGGATATGACTGCGCTGGGCTCGGCTGCGGCGTTTTTTGGAGCGGTAAAGCGGTTTGCTTTTGGCTTCGGCGTAAATGCCGCTGGCCGGTCCACGCGGCCGGCGGGGCGGGTGTGATTTTATGGGCTTGCGCCGCCGGGCCAGTTTGTAGACGCGCACGGCGCCGGGCTGGTCGGCATAGTGCTTCATCCAATTGGCCAGCTGGCGGTAGCTGGACCGCCAGCCCGTGGGGTGCATGTAACGTTGATAGAGCACGCGGCCCATAAGCCGCCGGTCGCGGAGTTTCTTGATCAGGCGATCGGCTGCGCGCCAGTCCGCCTTTTCCTGAAGTTCGAATATTTTGCGATAGAGCGCCGTGTCGGACTCGCTCAGGATGGTGGGAAGGTCAACCGCCGCCCCCTCGACGACGGGCTCCATGGCGGCATGCGACGATGCAACGGGCGCCAGAACCCCCAGAAGCGCAATCGCGGAAACGGCGATACCACGGGCAAAACCACGGCGGGCGGACATCCACCTTGTCCTGCCGGGTCTCCGCCGAGACGTCGTCTCGGGTGAAATGGACCTCTCCCGCATGGCGCGTACTTACCCGAATGCGCCGCCGCGGGCAAGTAAAACGACGCCAAAATCATCAATATTTAGCGGCAAATGGTTTGCTGTGCACAAGATCATGCGCCCCTCGAGTTTACGTCCCGCTTATCAGTCAGCACTGTTCAAACGCTCTTTTATATCGAGCAGATCGCGCCACGCTTCCCGTTTCAGCCCAGGCTGGCGCAACAAGTAGGCGGGATGATAGATCGGCATGACCGGTATGTCTTCCCCCGATCCCGCGTAACTCTTCCAGCGGCCCCGTAGCCGGGTGATGCCCTGGCTGGTCTGCAGGAGGTTCGATGTCGATGTGCCGCCCACCAGCACCAGAATTTTCGGCGATACCAGAGCGATGTGGCGGGCGACGAAGGGCAGGCAACTGGCGACCTCCGCGGGTGAAGGCTTGCGGTTGCCGGGCGGACGCCAGGGCAGGATGTTGGTGATGTAGGCCGAGGTGCGGTCCAGGCCGATGGCGGCGATCATGCGGTCAAGCAGTTTGCCGGACACGCCGACGAAGGGTTTGCCCTCGCGGTCTTCCTCGGCGCCTGGCGCTTCGCCGATAAACATGATGTCGGCCTCCGGATTGCCGTCGCCGAAAACCAGGTTTGCGGCGGTGTGCTTCAGGGCACAGCCTTCGAACGCCTGCATCGCTACGGCCAGTTCGGACAGGGTCGCGGCGCCGTCGGCCAGCGATTTGGCGCTGGCCTGGGCGGCTTCCACCGATTCGAGATCGAGCGGCACCGTCGCCGCCTGCGGCGAGGCCTTGCTGGCGGCAGCGGCTTCGTCCCGGGCCTTCTTTGCTGCCGCCGGTGGATGCGGTTTAGCTTTTTCCGGAGCCTTCGCGGATTGCGTTGCCGATTCCTCAAAGGCGTTTCGCGGCGCGTCGCCGACGGCTTCATCGGCGCCGGCCTCGATCAGCCACTTGAGGGCGGCGGTATCCTGTGCAACGGCGGTCATGGCACGCTAAACTATCATGGGTCACTAAGCGTTGACCACCGGCGGCAGGCGGGGCATATACCTGCCGACACTTTATATTGTTGGGATTGTTACCGCCCGTCCGCCGACGGGTACGAGTTTCTGGAGGACGACGATGTCAGAGCAAACAGCCGGGGAAGAACAGGTGGCGCGCGAGAGCATGGAATTCGACGTGGTTATCGTCGGCGCCGGACCGTCCGGCTTGTCAGCCGCCATCCGGCTCAGCCAGTTGGCGGTGGAGAGCGAAACCGAACTGACAGTCTGCGTCGTCGAAAAGGGTTCCGAGGTCGGCGCGCATATTCTGTCCGGCGCCATCATGGAACCCCGCGCTCTGAACGAATTGATCCCTGACTGGAAAGAGAAGGGCGCGCCGCTCAATACGCCGGTCGCCAAGGAGAAGTTCCTTTTCCTGACCAAGACAAACGCCATCCGTTGGCCCAACATCATGCTGCCACCATCATCATTCCTGATCCCATCATGCCAAAACCTGAAATATTTGTCAAACCAAGGTAACCTATTATTGCCA
>CAYOAD010000279.1:0-3508 GCA_964401845.1 uncultured Rhodospirillaceae bacterium
ATCACGGAGGCGGCCCAATGACGGCGGCGGCCATTAACTTACAGGGCAATCATGCCTGCGCCCTCGGCGCAATCGCGGCCGGATGCGATTTCTATGCCGGCTATCCCATCACGCCTTCCTCCGAAATCGCGGAGCGCATGGCGGAGGAACTGCCGCAGAGCGGTGGCGTTTTCATCCAGATGGAAGACGAGATCGGCTCCATGGCGGCAGCGCTGGGTGCCTCCATGGGCGGTTCGAAGGCGATGACCGCGACCAGCGGACCGGGTTTCTCGCTGAAACAGGAAAACATCGGCTACGGCATGGGCGCCGAAATCCCCTGCGTCATCGTCAACGTGATGCGCGGCGGGCCGTCGACCGGCATGCCGACCAGGCCATCCCAAGGTGACCTGATGCAGGCCCGCTGGGGCACGCACGGCGATCATCCGACGATTGTCATCGCGCCCTCTTCGGTGGAGGAGATCTATCGGGAAACCGCGCGCGCTTTCGACTTGGCGGAACGTTTGCGCACGCCGGTTATCGTTCTCTTCGACGAGGCGCTGGGGCATTTGGTGGAAACGGTGGAACTTGGCGACGAGGGGTCCCTCAAGGCCTCGGACCGGAAATGGGCAAGCGGCAAGGCGGCGGATTATTTACCCTACGCAGCCGGCGCCGATGGCGTACCGGCGATGGCCCGGCCCGGTGACGGTTACCGCGTTCACACCACCGGTCTTTCACACGACGAGGACGGGTTCCCGACACAAAATCCTGAGGTTGTGGAGAGCCAGCTTCAGCGCATCATGGCCAAGATCGACACGCATCGCGAACTGATCGATGCCTTCGAGGCGATCGAATGCGAGGATGCGGATGTCGTCATCGTCGCCCTCGGCACCGTCGCCCGTGCCGGCCGCAGCGCCGTCCGCAAACTGAGGGCGAAGGGTGTGAGAGCCGGTCTCTTCCGCCCCATCACGCTGTGGCCGTTTCCCGAAAAGCAGTTCCGCGATATCGCCGGAAGCGCGGCGAACATCCTGGTTGCCGAAATGAACGCAGGTCAGCTCACGTTCGAGATGGAAACCGTGAAGTCGAACGGCCAGACGGTGTCGGCGATCAATCGTTTCGACGGGGAACCGATCGAGCCGGCTTCGATTATCGCCAAGGCCGAGGAGCTCGTTGGATCATGAATGAACAGTCGCCCAAGCAGTTCGAAATCCGCGAATACCTGCGCGAGGACCTGTTTCCCCATTTCATGTGCCCCGGTTGCGGTCATGGTATCGCGCTGCGCGCTCTGTTGTGGGCGGTCGATGAAATCGGCATAGACAAGGATAATCTGGCGATCGTGTCGGGCATCGGCTGTTCCGGCCGCGTCGGAGCCTACATCGACGCCAATACCTACCATGTCACCCATGGCCGGCCGCTTGCGTTCGCTACCGGATTGAAACTGGCGCGGCCCGACCTGCAGGTCGTGGTCATCACCGGCGACGGCGACAGCCTGGCGATCGGCGGCAACCACCTGATCCATGCCTGCCGCCGCAACCTCGACATCACCTGCCTGATGCTGAACAACGAAGTCTACGGCATGACCGGCGGACAGGTCTCACCGACCACCTCCGAGACGCGCTACACCACGACGACGCCGGCCGGAAACATCGAACCGACATTCGATTCCTGCGCGCTCGCGACGGCCGCCGGTGCCGGTTTTGTCGGTCGTGAAATCACCCTGCACCTGCCGCGCCTGAAGGACCTGATGGTGGCCGGGCTCAAACACCCCGGCTTTTCCTTCCTGGAAGTGATGTCCGACTGCACCGAAATATTCGGGCGCAAGAACGATCTGGGATCGTCGGCGGAAATGGTGCTGGGTCAGAAACGCACGATGCGGCCCGACGTCTATCAGAATGCGGTTGAGCAGCCGTTTCGGCCGAATGCCATGGAAACCGGCATTTTCACCCAGAACGACCGGCCCGAATACGGCGCAAGCTACCGCGATCTGGTCGAGCGGGTACAATCGGGAAAGGGCGCGAAGTAAAGCCATGGAAGGTTTTGAAATACGCTTCAGCGGCGCCGGCGGCCAGGGATTGCAACTGTGCGCCAGCATATTCTCCCAGGCGTTTTTGAATAACGGCTGGAAGGTGTCGTTCTCCCAGAGTTACGAGCCGACTTCCCGGGGCGGTTTGAGCCGCTCCGATCTGGTCGTCAGCCGGGAGACCGCCGATTATCCGCTGGCCACCTCCCTCGATTATCTGCTGATCCTGGATCAGGCCGCGGCCGACGCGTCCGATCATCTTATCAACGCCGACACCCTGGTGATCCACGATCCGCGCCGGGTGCCGGAACCGCCGAAGGGACCTCACCGCTCTCTGGCGTTGGGTTTGAGCGAAACGGCAATAGGGTTGGGGTCCGAGCGCGTGACCAACGTTGTGGCCAGCGCCGCCCTGGCGGAATCGAGCGACATCATTGAAATGGAGGCCGTTGAGACGGCCTTGCGCAAGCTGTCCCCGCCGAAATTTCTCGACCTCAACATCAAGGCTCTCATGGCCGGAGCAGGTCTGGTTCGGGAAAACGCCGCGGCCTGACCCCCTGGCTGGGCGGCCTGTCCGCCGCCCAAGCGATATACACCTCCGCTACGGAAACCGCGCCCGGGTGATGTAAGCTGATCCCCGGCCATGATAGGCGGGAGGGATCGGTTCATGACCAAGGTATTCGTCGGCTGCGGGGCGGGCTTCGCGGGCGACCGTTTTGACGCTGCCGGACCCGTCGTCGACACCTTGTCCCGCTGCGACGGCGAACGCTTCCTGATTTTTGAGGTGCTAGCCGAGCGCACGCTGGCCATCGCTCAACGCCTGCGTGGAGAGACGCCGGATGGCGGCTATTCACCTTATCTCGATCATTACCTGGAACCGATTCTGGCCCGGGCCAAGGCCAACCATGTTCGCGTCGTCACGAATATGGGGGCAGCCAATCCGCTGGGAGCCGCCAAAAGGGTGCACGCCATCGCCGCCAAACAAGGCGTCGAAGGTTTGCGGGTGGCCGTGGTATCGGGCGACGACCTGCTGGCGGTGCATTCCGTCGAGATCATCCGCGATCAACCGACCATCGAAGGCCTCTCCCTGGCGGACCGCGAGATCGTCGCCGCCAATGCCTATCTCGGCGCCCGGCCCATTGCCGACGCCCTGGCGTTGGATGCCGACGTCGTGCTCGTCGGACGGACCACCGACGCTGCCCTGACACTGGGGCCGCTGCTGCACGTCTTCGGCTGGGCCGGAAACGACTGGGACCGCTTGGCCCAGGGAACGCTCGCCGGTCACCTGCTGGAGTGCGGCGCCCAGGTGACCGGCGCCTATTTCGCCGATCCCGGCTTTAAGGACGTGCCCGACCTCGCGGAGGTGGGCTTCCCTATCGCGGAAATCGATGCATCCGGAGACATCGTCATCACCAAGGCGGACGACACCGGCGGCTTGGTCTCCCGCGCCACGGTGATCGAACAGGTGCTCTACGAAATCCACGATCCGGCGGCCTACCTCACCCCCGATGTCAC
>CAYOAD010000280.1:0-3505 GCA_964401845.1 uncultured Rhodospirillaceae bacterium
GCCAGCAATTGGCGGCGTTCGCGTGCGATCCCCGCCTGCTCCACGCTTTCGTTGTGGTAGTTGCGCACGGTCTCGGCGATTTCGGCCAGGTAGCGTTGGCGCTCGGGCGCGATCAACAAATCACGGCGCGAGGTCACTTTGCCGCCCGCCGGGTAGCTGCTCTCAAGATCGCTCACTCCCTTGGCCCGGAAGGCTTCGAGGATTCCGGTGTAGAGCGCACTGACGCCGTCGTCGTTGAACTTGGCGGCGATGGTGCCGTAGACCGGCATGTCTTCCGGTTTCTCGCCGAAACGCTCGTGGTTGCGCTGAAATTGTTTGCGCACATCGCGCAGGGCGTCGTCGGCGCCTCGGCGGTCAAACTTGTTGATGGCGACGATGTCGGCAAAATCCAGCATGTCGATTTTTTCAAGCTGGCTGGCGGCGCCGAATTCCGGCGTCATGGCGTAGATGGTGACATCGACGAACGGCACGATGGCGGCGTCGCCCTGTCCGATGCCCGACGTCTCGGCAATGATGGCGTCGTAGCCCGCCGCCTTGCAGGCCGCTATGGCCTGGGGCAGACACTTGGCGACCTCGGAACCCGAGCCCCGCGTGGCCAGGGAACGCATGTAGATGCCCGGCACGCTGATAGCGTTCATGCGGATGCGGTCGCCCAGCAAGGCCCCACCGGTCTTCCGCTTGGAGGGATCGACGGCGATGACGGCAAGTTTGAGTTTGGGGTGGTCGAGATGAAAGCGCCTGACGATTTCATCGGTCAGCGAGCTTTTGCCGGCGCCGCCTGTCCCCGTGATACCCAGTACGGGGATGTCGCCTTGGGCTTTTGCCAGCTTGTTGATTTCGCGTTTCAGTTTGGCCGTCGCCGTGCCGACTTCCAGCCCGGAGATCACGCGGGCGAGGTCGCGGGTATTTCCGCGGGTCAAGCCTTTCAGTGATTTAGGCTGTTTGCGCGCCAGATCGTAATCGGACCGTTTGAGCATATCGTCGATCATGCCCTCGAGCCCGAGCGACTGGCCGTCGCCCGGCGAATAGATGCGGGTGACGCCGTACTTCTGCAGTTCCCTCACCTCTTCCGGAATGATCACGCCGCCGCCGCCGCCGAACACCTTGACGTGCTTGGCGCCGCGTTCGGCCAGCAGGTCGATCATGTATTCGAAAAATTCGATGTGGCCGCCTTGGTAGGACGATACCGCGATGGCGTTGGCGTCTTCCTCGATGGCCGCCGTGACGATTTCGTTGACAGAGCGGTTGTGGCCGAGATGCACGACCTCCGCCCCGCCGGCCTGCAACATGCGCCGCATGATGTTGATGGAGGCGTCATGGCCGTCGAACAAACTGGTCGCCGTGACGAAGCGCACCGGGTTCTTCACCGAATAGCGCTTCGGTTTGGCGGGCGCTTTGACGGTCTTCACGGCACGTCGCTTGGCAATGCTGCGGATTTGGGGCTTCTTGGCCACAGGGAGGTCTCCAACAAACAGGTAACGGGCGGCGGCGGATGTCGGCCTATTGTCCCAAGCCCTTCGCTGCATTGCAACAGGGGGCTTGATTTGGCGGGAACGGCGGACTGAAATGAACCACGGAATGCCGGTTCGGGCATTCTTCGGAGATTGAAAACCATGGTCGACGCATTTGTCGCCTTTATCGCAATTTCCCTGGTCGTGATCATGACACCGGGGCAGGACACCGCCCTGACCATCCGCAACACCCTGGCCGGCGGGCAGCGCGGCGGCGTGATGACCGCCTTGGGCGTGGCGAGCGGCCAGGCCATCTGGGCGTTGGCGACCGCCTTGGGCGTGGTCGCTTTCCTCGTTACTTCCGAACCCCTGTTTGCCGCCGTCAAACTGGCCGGGGCCTGTTATATCGGCTTCCTCGGCCTGCAATCGCTCTATGCCGCTGTCCACCCGTCGCCATCCGCCGACAACGGGACCGGGACCCCGGCGGGACCGGGCTTGTCGCCGGTGAAAGCGCTCAGGCAGGGTATCCTGAGCAACCTCGGCAATCCCAAGATGGCCGTCTTCTTTGCCAGCCTCTTGCCGCAGTTTGCGCCCACGGGCACGTCGACGTTTGCCGGACTGGCGATGCTCGGCCTGATCTTCTGTCTGATGACCTTCATATGGCTGACAGGCTATGCCATCGTCGTCACCAAGGCGGGCGACATCCTGCGCCGCCCCCGGATACGACGGTCACTGGAGGGCCTGACGGGCGGCGCCCTGCTCGGCCTCGGCATACATATCGTCGCCGTCCGCGAATAGAAGATTTCGGTGGCTTGGATTTCCTGGCGCTTGACGCTCTCTTTCGTGAGACAATCGATCCACCCTGCAGAGGAGGATTGACCATGCGTACCTATATCAGCTTGATCAATTACACCCAGGACGGTATCGCCGCCATCAAGGAATCGCCAAAGCGCCTCAATGTGGTCAAACGGCTGGCCAAACGGATGGGCGGCAAGTTGACGAAGTTCTATCTCACCATGGGCGACCACGACATCGTCGTGGTCTACGACATGCCCGACGAAGCGACGGCGGCGAAATTCCTGCTAACCGTCGGTTCCACAGGCGCCCTCCGGACCAAGACCCTGATGGCCTTCCCCGAAGGCGAATACCGCGACATCATCGCGGCGCTGCCGTAAGGCCGGATTGGCGGCGCGTGACGGCCCGGCGATCAGACTTGCCCGCCCGCCCGATGCAGCGGGCATCGCCAAGGTCGAAACCGAGACCTGGCGCGACGCCTATCCGACCCTGCTGCCCGAGGCCTATCTCGTGCGTAATTTCGGCGCCGCCTCGCGCTGGCCTGAGCGCTTGCGGGGCTACGCCGAGAACGTGCTGGTTGCCGAAGCGGAAACGAACGAGATCGTCGCCTACGCCACCTGGGGACCGGCGCGCCGGCAGTGGGTCGCGCCGGGAGATCCCCCGGCGGCGCAGATCTTCGAACTCTACGTCCAGCAGGATTACCGCGACCAGGGGCTCGGCCGTCGGTTTTGCTCCACGATTGCCAATCGGGTAGCCGGACGGGGCATAAGGGCGCTTTACGTCGAAGTCCTCGAGGGCAATCCCAACCGTTTTTTCTACGAAACGATGGGCGCTACACTGGCCGCCCGCACGCAGCGCGATTTCGCCGGCGAACGCCTGGCTACGGCGGTCTACGTCTGGACCAATTTGAAGGCTCTCTCGGAAAGTGAAGTCGATTAGGCGCCTCCTCCCATGAGTTGGGGCATTCATCTCGGCGACTTGATCGACGATGGAGACGATATCCACGGCGAAGGAGTCAATATAGCGGCCCGAATAGAGGGATTGGCAGGGATGCCGGAATGACCGTTTGGGGTCAAAAAGCTTAATCTTGGACCGATCTGAAGCACGTCCGGTTATGCCCGCAAGGCGAACCTCATGGTTCCATATGTCCAACATTTATAGGAAAGCGGACGAATTTCAGGCATTTAGATGTGGTCCCCTTCTGGCCATGTGTGGACGGCTCCCTGTTGGCAAGGGTTTTTGTTGGCGGTGATGCAGAG
>CAYOAD010000281.1:0-3464 GCA_964401845.1 uncultured Rhodospirillaceae bacterium
ATTGCCGGTAAAGGGACGCGATGTCCTTGATTTAGGCATCGAAGCGGGGCCGGCGGTGGGCGACCTCGTCGCGGCGGTCGAAAATTGGTGGATCGAGGGTGACTTCAAGGCCGACCGTGACGCATGTTTGGAGAAATTACGGCAATTGGCGGCGGAAAAACGCACCGAAGCGCCCTAACCCGTTTACACGCCAAATTCCGCCTGATACATTCCGCCGCGTCGGTGGCCGGGTACCGGTATTCGGTGTTTCGGTCGCACAAGCGGATCTGTCGGGGGACATCCGCCCGTATCAACCTCCGGACCCATTTGGGCCCGCCGGGCGACGAGGGAATTCACCATGAAAGTGGTTGCCGGCAACAGTAATCGGCCACTTGCCGACGCCATTGCGGCGTGTCTCAATATCCCGCTTACCAAAGCCAGCGTCAGACGATTTTCCGACCTGGAAGTCTTCGTGGAAATTCAGGAAAACGTGCGCGGCGAAGACGTCTTCGTAATGCAGCCGACGTCGTACCCAGCGAATGACAACCTGATGGAATTGCTGGTCTGCATCGACGCGCTGATGCGGGCTTCGGCGCGGCGCATAACGGCCGTCGTGCCTTATTTTGGCTACGCCCGGCAGGACCGCAAACCGGGCCCGCGGACGCCCATATCGGCCAAGCTGGTGGCCAACATGATTACCACCGCCGGTGCCGACCGGGTGCTGACGATGGACCTTCACGCCGGCCAGATTCAGGGCTTCTTCGACATCCCCACGGACAACCTTTTTGCCGGTCCGGTATTCAGCAAGGATATCGCCGAACACTATGACACCAAGGAATTGACCTTCGTCTCGCCCGACGTTGGCGGCGTGGTGCGCACCCGCGCCCTTGCAAAGCGACTTGACGCGGACCTCGCGATCATAGATAAGCGGCGCGAACGGGCTGGCGTTTCCGAGGTGATGAATATTATCGGCGACGTCAGAGACCGGCGTTGCGTGATCGTCGACGACATTGTCGATTCGGCGGGTACGCTGTGCAACGCAGCCGATGCCCTGATGGAGGCCGGCGCCAAATCGGTGGCCGCCTACATCACCCATGGTGTGCTCTCGGGCGGCGCCGTGGCCCGGGTGGCGGCTTCGTCACTGGAAACGCTGGTGACGACCGACAGTATTCTCGCCACCGAAGCGGTGCGGGTGTCCCACAACATCCGGCGCATTTCCATTGCGCCGCTGTTGGCCGACGCCATGCTGCGGATCAGCGAGGAACGGTCGGTTTCAAGCCTGTTTGACTGAACGGAATTCCGGGACCGGGCAATCGCCCCAACCGGTATGTGAGCGCCGTTGAGACATGGCGCGGGCTGGCGGCACCCTTGGAGGCCGCGCCCGGGAAATGTTTCAGAGGATGTTGGATGTTGGATCCGACCGTCCAGCGGCAGAATGAAACGAACTTGGAGAACGAACAATGGCTGAAGTAGATACGCTTCCTGCCGCAACCAGGGAACGGGCCGGCAAGGGGGCCGCCCGTGCCATGCGTCGCGAAGGCAAGGTACCCGCCGTGATTTACGGCGATAAGAAAGACACCGTCATGCTGACGTTGGACGTGCGCGACGTGGCGCGCGAATACATGCGCGGCGGTTTTTTCGCCCGTCTGTATGACGTCGAGGTCGACGGCAAGCCCGAACGCGTGCTGCCGCGCGACGTGCAACTGCATCCGGTGACGGACACGCCCCTGCATGTTGATTTCCTGCGTCTGTCGAAAGGCGTCAAGCTGCGCCTCGGCATCCGTGTGAATTTCATCGACGAGGAAGAGAGCCCCGGCCTCAAGCGCGGCGGCATCCTCAACATCGTGCGCCACGAAATCGAATTCATGTGCCGTGCCGATGCCATTCCCGAAGCCATCACGGTCAGCCTGGAGGGCTGGGACATCGGTGATTCGATCCACATCGAAGACATCACCTTGCCCGAAGGCGTAACGCCGACCATTACCGACCGTAACTTCACCGTCGCAACCATTGCGTCGCCCATCATCGAAGTCGAACCCGAAGTCGAAGAAGATGAGGAAGGCGAAGAGGGCGAAGAGGGCGAAGGCGAAGAAGGCGAAGAGGGCGAGGAAGGCGAAGGCGGCGAGGAAGGCGAAAGCAGCGAAGAGTAAGCCATGCTGCTACTTGCCGGCCTCGGCAATCCCGGCGCCAAATACGAAAACAACCGGCACAACGTCGGCTACATGGCGGTGGACGAAATCGTCCGCCGCCATTCGTTTGGCCCGTGGAGCACCAAGTTCCAGGGACGCGTATCCGAAGGCCGCTTAGGTTCCGAGAAAGTCCTCGTTTTGAAGCCCACGACCCTGATGAACCTCTCCGGCCAGTCGGTGGGCGAAGCCATGCGGTTCTTCAAGCTGGACCACGAGGACGTCGTGGTGATCCACGACGAGCTCGACCTGGCGCCCGGCAAGATGAAGGTGAAGAAGGGCGGCGGCAGCGCCGGCAACAACGGCATCAAGAGCGTCACCCAGCATATCGGCGCCGATTATCGCCGGGTGCGCATCGGCATCGGCCATCCCGGCGACAAGACCAAGGTGGCGAGCTACGTGTTGCGCGACTTCGCCAAAGCCGACCGGGGCTGGCTGGCCGACCTGATCGACGCCATCGCCGATGCGGCGCCCAAACTGGCGGTGCATGACGACCCAGGCTTCATGAACGACGTGGCCCTGAAATTGAAACCGAACGAGAAAAAGGCGCCGCCTCCCGAGGATGCGCCAAGTAGTCAAGAAGACGATTGAGTTATGGGATTTACCTGCGGCATCGTCGGCTTGCCCAATGTCGGCAAGTCGACGCTTTTTAACGCCTTGACCGAAACGGCGGCGGCGGAGGCGGCCAACTATCCGTTCTGCACGATCGAACCCAACGTGGGCCGGGTAGCCGTGCCCGACGAACGCCTTGAAAAACTGGCCGTCTTGGGTAAATCGGCTCTAACGCTGCCAACCCAGCTGGAATTCGCCGACATCGCCGGACTTGTGCGGGGCGCCAGCAAGGGCGAAGGTTTGGGCAACCAGTTCCTCGCCAAGATCCGCGAGGTCGATGCCATTGTGCACGTGCTGCGCTGTTTCGAGGACGGCAACATCACCCACGTGGACGGTAAGATCGATCCCGTGGCCGATGCCGAAACCGTTAATACCGAATTGTTGCTGGCCGACTTGGAAAGCATCGAGAAGCGCGCTGACAACGCCGCGAAGCGGGCGCAGTCCGGCGACAAGGAAGCCAAGGCGCTGTCCGTCGTGCTGCAGAAAGTCCTGGCAGCGCTTCGCGAGGGCCGGCCCGCCCGCACCGTTCAGATCGATAAGGAGGAGGCCAAAATCTTCGCCGGCCTCCAGCTTCTGACGGCCAAGCCCGTGCTTTATGCCTGCAATGTCGAGGAGGCGGCGGCGGCCGAGGGCAACGAGCACTCGGCCCGGGTGGCCGAGATGGCGGCGGCGGAGGGCGCTTCGGTG
>CAYOAD010000282.1:0-3366 GCA_964401845.1 uncultured Rhodospirillaceae bacterium
CTTGGCGGCGGACCACGGCCGGCCCCTGGTCACGGAGGCGGTGCAATCGGTCCTGGCAGACATGCGGCTGGCGCTGTTGGAGGAAGCGGCGGATGCGCGAACCGAGCTGAAAAGCGATGCCATCGTGCGGCGGGTCGGAGACTTCCTCGAAGGCCTTTGCGCTCATAGCCTCAAGCCAGTGTTCAATCTCAGCGGCACTGTGCTTCACACCAATCTGGGCCGGGCGGCGCTGCCACCGGAAGCGGTCGAAGCGGTGTCGGCCGTGGCCGCCGGTGCGTCGAACCTGGAATTCGATCTCGCAGCCGGGCGGCGGGGGGACCGGGACGATCACCTCGAGGCCTGGATTTGCCGTTTGACCGGCGCCGAAGCCGCCACCGTCGTCAACAACAATGCCGCCGCCGTACTGCTGGTCTTGAATTCGTTGGCGCTGCGTCGAGAAGTGCCGGTCTCACGCGGCGAATTGATTGAAATCGGCGGCGCTTTCCGCCTGCCCGACATCATGAAGCGGGCGGGCTGCAAACTGTACGAAGTCGGCACCACCAACCGGACGCACCTGGCCGACTTCGCCGACGCCATGGGCGCCCGGACCGCCATGCTGTTGAAAGTGCACCCGAGCAACTATGCCATCGAAGGCTTCAGCGCCGTAGTGCCGGACGCCGAATTGGCGGTCCTGGCGCACGGCCATGACGTGCCTTACGTCATCGACCTCGGCAGCGGCAGCCTGATCGATCTCACCAAATTCGGTTTGCCACCGGAGCCGACGCCGCGCGAGGTCTTGCGGCCGGGACGGATCTGGTCACCTTCAGCGGCGACAAACTCCTGGGCGGACCGCAATGCGGCATCATCGCCGGCCGGGCGGATTTGGTCGCCAAAATCAAAAAGAACCCCATGAAGCGGGCGCTCAGGGTCGACAAAATGACCATCGCGGCCTTGGAAGCGGTGCTGCGGCTCTATGCCGATCCCGACAGGCTGGCCGAACGCCTGCCGACACTGCGGTTTCTGACGCGGGAAGCGGCGGAAATAAGGCGAACGGCGGAAGAACTTCTCCCGGTTCTGACCGCCTGCCTCGGCGACACGCTAAGCGTCGAGGTAAACGACTGCGAAAGCCAGATCGGCAGCGGCGCCCTGCCCGTTGACGCCTTGCCGAGTGCCGGGCTGGCGATCAGGCCGGTCGGCGGCAAGCGCGGCGGCGGCGCGGCTTTAAAACGTTTGGCAGCGGCCTTGCGCGACCTGCCGGTACCGGTCATCGGCCGAGTTCACGAAGGCGCCCTGGTGCTCGATCTTCGCTGCCTGGAGGATGACGCCGCGTTTGCCCAACAGCTGTCCAACCTGAAGACCGGCTAAATGATCGTCGCGACGGCCGGCCATGTCGATCACGGCAAGACGCTTCTGGTTGAGGCGCTGACCGGCGTCGACACCGACCGGCTGCCGGAAGAGAAAACGCGCGGCCTCACGATCGATCTCGGCTTTGCCTATGAAGACATCGCGGACGGCGTGTCTTTGGGTTTCGTCGACGTTCCCGGCCACGAGCGCTTTGTTCGCAACATGCTGGCCGGCGTGGCCGGGATCGATTTTGCCCTGCTTGTCGTTGCGGCCGACGATGGTGTCATGCCGCAGACGCGGGAGCACCTGGCAATTCTCGATTTTCTGGCGATCCGGCGCGGCGCCGTCGCCATCAGCAAGATCGACAGGGCGGAAAGCGGCCGGATCGCGGAGGTCGGCCGGGAGATTTCGGATCTGCTCGCGCCGACGGTGCTCAGGGACGCCCCCCAGTTTCCGGTCTCCGCACAAACCGGTGAAGGCGTCGCAGACCTGAAATCACATCTCGAGACGGTCGCCCGCGCCACGGCGGCGCGCAGCGAGGCGGGGAATTTCCGCCTCGCCGTCGACCGCGTCTTCAACGTCACCGGGGCCGGCGTCGTGGCGACCGGATCGGTGTTCAGCGGCGGGGCAAAAACGGGCGACCACCTCGTCATATCTCCCCAGGGGACACGCGTCCGGGTACGCGGCATTCATGCTCAAAATTCGGCGAGCGAAACAGGCGTGGCGGGCCAGCGCTGCGCCCTGAACATTGCCGGTCCCGAGTTGCGCAAATCCGACCTCGGACGCGGTGACTGGCTGGTTGCGCCTGAAGCCCACGCCCCGTCAGACAGGATGGACGCCCGCTTGCGCGTCGCCGCCGGCGAAACCAGGTCGTTGACGCACTGGACGCCGGTTCACCTACATCTTGGCGCCGCCGATATCGGCTGCCGGGTTGCCGTGCTTGAGAACCGCGACATTCCGCCGGGCGAGACCGGCCTCGTGCAGCTCGTTTTGGATCGCAATATTGCGGCGGTCCGGGGAGACCGTTTCGTGTTGCGCGATCAATCTTCGACACGAACCGTCGCCGGCGGTGAAATCATCGATCCGTTCTCACCGGCGCGGGGCCGGGCGAAACCGCAGCGCTTAGCCTGGATCGCCGACATGGATAGGGAGACCCCTGGCGACGCCCTCAACAATTTGCTCGACCAGACCCCAGGCGGTTTGAACCTCGATCAATTCGCCAAGGCGTGGAATTTGACCCCTCGGGAAAGCACCGGGCTTTGGCGGGATCACGGGGTCACGACGATCAAGGGCGCCGCGACGCTCTGGGGCCTGACCCCGTCAAACTGGCAACGGTTGCTCGATGAGGTCACCGAGGGGGTTGCCGAGTGGCACGGCAACAGTCCGGAAACCCTGGGACCCTCGGAACAGCAGTTGAGCCGAACCCTGGCCGTCCCCGCGACAGCGGATGTCCTGCACGCGGCAGCCAACCAGCAAGCGGACGGCGGCCTGATCATACGGCGGGGAACATTGCTGCACATGCCGGGACACCGCCCGTCGCCCTCCGCCGCCGATGAGAAATTGTGGGTGGCCGTCGAGCCGCTGCTGTTGGCCGGCGGATCACGCCCCCCAAGGGTCCGGGAACTGGCGGAAACGCTGGATCTCAAACTGAGGCCACTGGAAAGGTTTCTCGCCCGCGCCGAACATCTCGGCTGGGTTCACCGAGTCGCGGCCAACCGCTATTTCCCGCCCGCCGCCGTCCTGGAACTGGCTGAAACGGCCGAACGGCTGTGCAGGGAAGACGACGGCCGGCTTTCCGTGACGGCGTTTCGCGATCTGACGGGTATCGGGCGCAACCTAACCATCGACTTGCTCGAATTTTTCGATAAGGTCGGCTTTAGCCGGCGTGACGGCGAGCACCGCCAGATCTTGGCGTCGGCACGGCAGGTATTCGCCGCTGAAACGGATAGTGATGCCTAATATGGAAGGGAATCGCACCCCGGTGGGGCGCCCGGACTTCAAATCCGGTGAAGGGCGTGAAGAGCGTCCTTGGTGGGTTCGATT
>CAYOAD010000283.1:0-3356 GCA_964401845.1 uncultured Rhodospirillaceae bacterium
GTTCCTCGCCAAGATCCGCGAGGTCGACGCCATCGTGCACGTGCTGCGCTGTTTTGAGGATGGCAACATCACCCACGTGGACGGTAAGATCGATCCCGTGGCCGATGCCGAAACGGTCAACACGGAACTGCTGCTGGCCGATCTGGAAAGCATCGAAAAACGCGCCGACAATGCGGCCAAGCGGGCGCAGTCCGGCGACAAGGACGCCAAGCCACTGTCCGCCGTACTGCAGAAAGTCCTGGCGGCGCTGCGCGAGGGCCGGCCTGCCCGCACCGTGCAGATCGACAAGGAGGAGACCAAAATCTTTGCCGGCCTCCAGCTCCTGACGGCCAAGCCCGTGCTCTACGCCTGCAATGTCGAGGAAGCGGCGGCGGCCGATGGCAACGAACACTCGGCCCGTGTTGCCGAAATGGCGGCGGCGGAGGGTGCTTCGGTGGTCGTCGTTTCCGCTGCGATCGAAGCCGAGGTTAGCCAGCTCGAACCGGCGGAGCGGGTCGAATTCCTGGCCGAACTGGGCCTCGAGGAAACCGGCCTGACCCGCATTATCCGGGCGGGACACGAGCTCCTCGACCTGATCACGTTCTTCACAGTCGGGCCCAAGGAAGCGCGGGCATGGACGGTTCGGCGCGGCGCCAGGGCGCCGGAAAGCGCCGGCGTTATCCACACCGATTTCGAACGCGGTTTCATCCGCGCCGAAACCATCGCCTACGACGATTTTGTGGCCTGCGACGGTGAGCAGGGGGCCAAGGATGCCGGCAGGATGCGCTCGGAAGGCAAGGACTACCGGGTCGCCGACGGCGACGTGCTGCACTTCCGATTTAACGTTTAATTACAAAGGTTTGTCATGTCGAAAAAGAAGGAAAACACGCTCTTCTTCGAGGACTTCGCGGTCGGCATGGAGAAAGAATTCGGGGCTGCGGTGATGACCAGGGAGGCCATCATCGACTTTGCCAGCCAGTTCGATCCGCAACCCTTCCACATTGACGAGGAAGCCGCCGGGGAGAGCGTGTACGGCGGTCTCATCGCCAGCGGTTGGCATACTGCGGCCACGGTCATGCGTTTGCTGGTCGATGAAAGCCTGGGCAAAAAATCCGGCAGTCTCGGTTCGGGCGGGGTCGATGAACTGCGCTGGCTCAAACCGGTGCGTCCCGGTGATACCATCCGGGTGCGCTCGCATATTTTCGAGGTCCGCGAATCGGCCAGCCGCCCCGACCGCGGCATCGTACGGTCGGACTACACCGTCCTCAACCAGCACGGCGAGGAAGTGATGACGATGCGGTCCATGGGCTTCTTCCTCAAGCGCAACCCGCCGGCCTAGGGTGATTTCCATCTTGATGGAAGCACCTGATGAGTTTGAATTCTTGTGAATATTGAGATTCCCGCGCCCATGCGTTTCAAGCTAAGCATGAAACGCTCCAACGTTTGATTTGGGCCGATTTGGGCTATATTGCTTCCCGGCGAAAAAAAAGAATAACCGGGGAGGATCTCATGACGACGACGACCATCAGCCTGACGGCGGCCGACGGCCATGATCTGGCGGCCTACGAATCGACGCCCGACGGCCCATCCAAGGGCGGCGTTGTCGTCATCCAGGAAATCTTCGGGGTCAACGAACATATCCGCGACGTCTGCGACCGCTTCGCCGCCCAGGGTTTCACGGCGCTGGCGCCCGCCATGTTCGACCGGGCCGAGCGTAACATTGAGCTCGACTATGTGCCCGACGATATTCAGACCGGCCTGGGATACAAAAACCAGATCGACTGGGACCCGGCCATGGCCGACATCCAGGCCGCCATCGACCATCTGGCGGCATCGGGGCCGGTGGGTCTCGTGGGCTATTGCTGGGGCGGCACCCTTGCCTGGCTGGCGGCCTGCCGGTCGGCCAACCTGGCCTGTTCGGTGGGGTACTACGGCGGCCAGATCATCCAGTTTGTCGGCGAGCAGCCGCAATGCCCGACGATGCTGCATTTCGGCGAAAAAGACACCGGCATCCCCCTGACCGATGTCGTCCAGATCGCCGGCCAGCACGCCGCCGTCGAGGTCTTCACATACCCGGACGGCGAACACGGCTTCAACTGCGACCGCCGCGGCAGCTACAACAAGGACGAAGCCGCCCTGGCTGAAAGCCGCACCGTGCCGTTCTTCGAAAGAAATATGTCGGGATAGCTTCCCCTACATTCCCAGCGGTGCCCTGGCGAATTCGAGGATGACGCCGGCGGTTTGGTCAGGGGCGACGCGGACGGTGCCGTCGTCGCCGACGGAGTAGGGTACGCCCGCCTGCATGAAATAGCTGGCGGCCGTTTCGGGCGTCATGACGTCGAGGCTGACGCCGGCGACGTAGGGCGTGGGCAGGTTTTCGTCGAAATCGACATTGGGATAGAGCAGCTTGAGGTCGTCGGGCGTGACGAACATGATCTTGCCCTTGCCGGTGAAGGCCGCCAGCGTGTCGTCGGTGGGTGAACAACTGCCAGGGCCAAAGATCTTCTCATAAGGGGTGAGCAACGGCTCGGGCCGGTCGACCACGACGGTGATGGCGATGACGCCGCGGGCGCCGTTGGCATGGACCTGCCATTCGGGACGCCAGACCAGCGCCGGGTCGAGGTGCTGGCAGACGAACATCGTGAGATTGGGCGTGGCCTCGGCGGGAATGTCGACGAGGCGGAAGCGGGCGGTCACCGGGTTGGGCTCGCCCGGCAATTCCAGCTGGCGCGACAAATCGGCCGGCTCGGCCGGATTGAGCCCGGCGGCTTTCAGGCCGTCATAGGTCGCCTTGCCGTCGTCGGAGCCCAGGGCCACGGCGAACATGCCCTCACGCACGCTCAAGGCCGCCTGAAGCCTCGGATTGGTCATGTTCGGGCTGATCGCACCCAGCAGTTCGAGATAGTCGTCATCGAACATAATGCAGTAGTTGGCCGTGCCCCAGCCGCCATGAACGCCGCGGGGCGTAATTGTGAAGCCGAGGCGCTCATAAAGCCCACGCGCGGCTTCCAGGTCACGGACCCCGATGAGACCGTGGTCGATACCGGTAATGCCATTTGCCATGGCGCTATTTTCGGCTGCCGGGAGCGGCCTGTAAAGCCCGCTAAGCGAGACCGATTGACGCGGGAGGCTCGGTTTAGCGCAACGCCGCCGCGATATTGCCGCCGTCGACGGTGAGCACGGCCGCCGTCGTCTTGTGCGACAGGGCGAGATCGATGAAGGCCTGGGCCACGTCCTCGACCATGACTTCCCGTTTCAGCAGATTGCCGTCGCCGAGATATTCCTTGACCGTGAGGCCGCGCGCGGCGGCGCGTTCCTCCAGCAAGCCATCGGCGAAGATGCCGGTGTTGACCCGGTCGGCGTTGACCGCGTTGGCG
>CAYOAD010000284.1:0-3234 GCA_964401845.1 uncultured Rhodospirillaceae bacterium
CGACGACATGCTGCTGAAAGTGCTGGCCGAATACGACAAGATCATCAACGTCGTGCTGCCGACCCTGGGCCAGGAGCGCCGGGTGACCTACAGCCCGTTCCTGCCCGTCTGCCAGAAAACCGGGATCGTGCTGCAGGTGCCGGTGATCGAACGCGATGTCGATGCCGGAACTATCGTCTATGAAGACGTCGACGGCACCAAGGTGGAAACGCCGGTTACTGGAGGTAAATGTAAACTGCAGTGGAAGGCCGACTGGGGCATGCGCTGGGCCGGTCTCGCCGTCGACTATGAAATGTCCGGCAAGGACCTAATCGACTCGGTCAAGCTGTCGTCGAAGATCTGCCGCATCTTGGGCTGCAAGCCGCCGCAGAACCTGACCTACGAATTGTTCCTGGACGAAAACGGCGAGAAAATTTCCAAGTCAAAGGGCAACGGCCTCGCCGTCGAGGAATGGCTGCGCTACGCGCCGCCGGAAAGCCTGAGCCTGTTCATGTACCAGAAGCCGAAGACGGCGAAGCGGCTCTATTTTGATGTTATTCCGCGCAACATCGACGACTACCTGACCCATGTCGAGAAATACGGGGAACAGGAAGACGCCAAGAAGCTGGACAACCCGGCCTGGCACATCCATGGTGGCCATCCGCCGCACGAACTGGCGCATTTGAGCTACAACATCCTCTTGAATCTCGCCAGCGTCTGCCACACCGAGGACAAGGCGGTGCTGTGGCATTTCATCGGCCGCTACCGCCCCGGCGCGACGCCGGAAAACGCCCCGATCCTGGACAAGCTGGTCGAATACGCCATCAACTACTACCGGGACTTCGTCCGCCCGGCCAAGCAGTACCGCCTGCCGAACGAGATGGAAAAGGCGGCGCTGGAGGATTTGTCGAAGACCTTGCAGGGCCTGCCCGCCGACAGCGACGGCGCCGATATCCAGACCGAGGTCTACGAGGTCGGCAAGCGCCATGATTTCGAGAACCTGAAGGACTGGTTCAAGGCGCTCTATGAAATCCTCTTGGGCCAGTCGCAGGGGCCGCGTATGGGTTCGTTCATCGCCCTCTATGGCCTCGAAGAAACGGTGACCCTGATCGGACGCGCCGTCGCCGGCGAGGATTTGAGCGCGTAAAAGAGTCAATTTTTCTTCACCCGTTATCGATCATTACCCTACTTTTGCCACAATCATGGGTGATATTTCTGTTTAACGAGTCGCACAAGAACGTCCAATTCCCGGGGCGTCCACGCCAACCCCCTTCAGCGTTCTATTCGCTCCAGGTCCGCTTTATTTCCGCATAGCGAATGAAAATGATGCCGTCGGTGACAGCTTCTATTAGCCAGGTGCGGAAGATTCTGGCATCTCACCGAACGTCCGAGTTGCGGACCTAGTGGCCGTTCGCTGCGAGATACCTCAATGGCCGCGATGCGCAGTTTGCGGTTATTGGCGCCGTCCCGAGTGGCCGCCCGGGACAGAAAGGCCTCCCTCTGTAAATCCGATGCACCAAGCAGTGCTTGAGAGCGGCAATGATACCACTTATAGTAGGCCGCATGGCAAGATGCACAGCACCAGTACGTGGCCATCGTACAGCGAGCGGTCAAGCGGCCTGCCCCGCATGTGGGGGCGGCTATCGCGGCTATCGCAGTTATGGCGGCTATGGCGGCTACGGGTCGTATTCGCCCCCGTCCTACCTCCCGTCGGGGAGCAGCGGGGGCGGCCGGAGCAGCGGCGGCGGGTCCGGCAGCAGCCGGCCGAGGTGGTCGCCAGCAGGTTCGTCCGTGATGTACACAGATGCCGAGGTGCGGGCACTCACGCCAATCCGCCGCAGCGTCGAGACGCGTACGCCCACGCCTGACCCTCGGGACGTCTTTCTCTGCCACGCGTGGGACGACCGGAGCGGGGCCGCCAAAGAGCTGCACGATCTACTCGAGTCGCTCGGTGTCTCGGTCTGGTTCAGCGAAAAGGACGTCCTCCTCGGCGCGCCATTGCTCCGTGAAATTGACAAGGGACTGGCGACGTCGCGAGTCGGGATCGTACTGGTGACCCCTGCGTTTCTGGACCGCATTCGTGGAGAGGGCATCGCCGACAAAGAGCTTTCGGTGCTCCTCGCGCGTGACCTTCTCGTTCCAGTCGTGCACGACACGACGTATGAAGCTCTCCGCGATGTTAGCCCCCTGCTGGGCTCGCGAAGCGGCCTGAGCACTGCAGAAGAGCCGATGGCAGACGTCGCGGCCAAGCTCGCCGAGCTGGTCACCCTCTAGCTTTATTGCCGGGTTGGCCGGCCCGACTTCGCACAAGCGGTACGGGCGTCGGTGCGGATTTCCACTAGGGGTCATTTCCGGAAGTTTTTGCATTGGCGCTTGTCGCTTCCGCTTCAGCGCCTACTTTTCCCAGGTCTTTTTCAGCTGGTCGGCTTCCAGGCGTTGCGCCGGGGTCAGCAGCTTGTCGATGTTCTTCCAGAACGTGCCAGGCTTCAGGCCCTTGGTGTCGGCGGCGAGGTCGAGCCACATGTAGGCCGTGCTCAGGTCGGCGGTGACGCCTTCGCCGGTCGCATGCATGACGCCGTAATCGTACTGGGCGTTGGGATAGCCGGCATCGGCGGCGCGGCCGATCCAGTGCGCCGCCTTTTCAAGATCCTTTTTGACGCCCAGGCCCTCACGATAAAGGGAGCCTAGGGTGTATTGCGCCGGGGCGAAGCCCTGCTCGGCGGCGCGCAGCCACCATTTGACCGTCAGTTCGGGGCGCAGGGGGACGCCGCGCCCATGGGCGTAGAGGAAGCCCAGCATGTGCTGGGCGTAGGGATCGCCTTTCTCTGCGCCCGGCCGCCATTCCTTGAGCGCCGTCTTGTAGTCGCCGCGCTCATAGGCCTGCAAGCCGGTATCGAAATCGGCCAACGCCAGAGCCGCTGGAAAACCGAAGAACACCCCAAGGGCAAGAGCGGCAAGAATTCTGCGGATAGATTCCATGATGGCGAGTCTATCCCTAGCCGCCCTCGGCGAAGGCGAAATACAGCTCCCGCGCGCGGGCGTACATCGGCCCCGGCTGCAGCGACCGCTCGTCCAGGCGGGTGCAGGGGGCGACCTTGTAGTAATTGCCGGTGCCGAAGATTTCGTCCGCCGTTTCCAGTTCGGCGTAGTCGATGGTGCGTTCATGGACCGTCACGCCATTATCTTGGAGCAATTGTAAAACCCGCTGGCGGGTGATGCCGTTGAGGAAGGTGCCGTTGACCGCCGGCGTGTGGA
>CAYOAD010000285.1:0-3187 GCA_964401845.1 uncultured Rhodospirillaceae bacterium
CTCGGCGCCCGGAATGTTCCGTTGGATGGTCTCGGCAACTTCGGGCGTCGCACCGGGATCCTCCCTGCCCGTGATGACCAGCGTCGGCGTGGAAATCGAACCGAGTTTGTCGGTCAGATTGAGATGGGCGATGGCAAGACAGCAGCCTGCAAATCCGGGTATGGGCGTGGTGCGGATGAGCTCCCGGATGGGATCGACCTGATCCGGTCGGGCAGTGCAAAACTCGGGCGAAAACCAGCGCTCGATGGTCGGCTCGACATGGGCTTCCATGCCTTCCGCGTTGGCCAGGGTCACGCGGTCTTCGAACATCGCGCGGGCGGCCTCGGGTACCTCGCACATGGTATTGCACAAGGTGAGCGAATGCAGTCGGTCGCCTGCCTTGATGCCGAGCACCTGGCCGATCATGCCGCCCATGGATATGCCGATGTAGTGCGTCCGCTCTATTTCAAGCTGGTCCAGCAGGTGAAGAAAATCATCGGCCAACTGTTCCAGCGAATAAGGTCCCTCCGGAGCGTCCGAGCCGCCGTGACCGCGGGTATCGACCCGCAGTACGCGGTAACCTTCCAGGACCGGCATCTGCGCCTGCCACATCGAGCCGTCGCACATCAACGAATGGCTCATGGTGACGACCGGCGCGTGGGAGGGGCCTTCAAGGGTGTAGTGAATGTCGATGCCTTGTACGTTCGCTTTCATGGCTCCCCTCCCCGGATGCCGTCAGGACGGTAGTGTAGAAAATCGGATGGTGCCGGCGGCAACACCCTGCCGAATGATATCTCCACCGCCGGCCCGCAGGAGAAACTCGACCCGGTGGTCGCGGTACTGGCGCGGTTGCTCGCCGCTCATGATCTTAGCGCCGAGTTCCTTGAACCCAGCGACGGCCGCCTTGCCTTCGGCAAGGACACGCTGGACGCTGGAGCGTTCGTACATTCGCACCAGCCAGTCAGCCAAAGGGCTACCCTCTTCCGGACCTTGTTTGTAGAGGACGGTGATTTGCAGGAACGGGAAGACGGCGGCATCGGCATAGCCGAATTCCTTGCCGCCGAACCAGGGACCGTCACCGAGTTGCGAGGCCAACCAGCCCCGCACGGTGGCGATTTCACTGGCCGCCATGCCCAGGATCGATTGCGCCAACTCGCCCTCGGCCCTTTTGAAGGCAAGCACTTCGGTCATGCCCCAGGTGATGGCTTCCAGCTGTGTGTCGCAAACCTGCTCGATCATCCGGGCCCGAGCCCTGCCGGCCGGGTCGGCCGGAAGCAGAGGCGCTTCGGGAAACTTGTCCTCCAGATAATCGAGGATGACGGATGATTCGAAAATTTGCAGGTCGCCGTCGACCAGCGCCGGCACCTCGCGCTTCGGGCTGGCCGCTTCAAATTCTGCGTTGGAGGCACCGAGTTCCGTCGCGCGCGTTTCGAACTCGATGCCCTTCTCCAGCAGCGCGATCTTGACCTTTTGCGCGTAGGGCGAAAGCGCAACATCATAAAACCCTATCATTACCCGGTCCCCTTGCTGCTTGACGTCGGACTTACTCTTCGCGTTCCACGCGGTAGCGCTTGCCGGTTCCCAATTTATAGAGCTTGGCGTAATTGGTCGTATCAAAGCGGCGGTGCTCCAGCACGATGCGGATATAACGCACCTGGTCCTCGGTCAGATCCAGCCGTTCGGCGATTTCGCCGTCGCTGAGACCTGTCCCGAGACGCTGGGCTTCGATTTCATCGAAGTCGAGAAACCGCACGGGATCGCCCCGCCGTTCCTGCAGGTTGATGCCCAGATCGAAGATCGTGTCGCCGTGGGCGTCGATCATTTCCTCGGTGACGCCGAACCGTTCCTTGCTCATTTGTCCTTCCCCTCAGCGGCGGCGCGGCGAGCCTCTCCCCGCTTGATGGGATCGGCCAGCTCGGATTGCGTCGCGATGGGGCACACCCGCATGCATTCGAAACACTGCGCCAGCAAGCCGCCGGAGCCGACAGACATCTTGTACCAGAGCGCCTTGTGGGCGGCGCCGAACAAGGCGTCGTCGCGGTCGGCGGGATTGTCGGCCTCCATCGAGGCGACGATGGCCTTGGGCACGGCTTCGTATTGCTGGGTGAGTTCCGCGCAGGCCGCCATGTCGTAACGCATGGAGGCCTGGTTGCCGTCCGCGTCCACCTCACCCGAGAGGCATTGAGCGGGACAGAACTTCATGCACGGCGTGCGTCCCGTCTGGTGGTACATCTTGGCGCAGCTGGGTGCGGGACACGGATTGGTTTCCATCGGTTTGTCCGGCTCCAGTTCGAGCTCGGTAAAGACCGAAGCGAAATACATGTAGCCGAATTCCGGGTGCAGCAGGATATCGCCGGCCAGAGAACGCGCGCCGATGCCGGCCACCTCCGCGTGCAACTTAAGGCTTTGCAGGGGATAGCGGGCGCCAAGCTCCGGATCGAGGTCGGGCGGTGTATAGACCGAAGGTTTGGCGAAGGTGTGTTCAATGAAGAACGCCAAACCGTAGGCGATCTTGTAGGCCATGCCCTCGGTGCTGCCGAAAAACGTCATGGCCTTGGCGGTGACGCCCCAGGCGCCTTTGGTCTGACCACCGACGCCGAGGGCAATGACGGATTTCACGCGCGGCATGAGATCGCTGGGTCGGTGTCCCTTTGGCGCGATCCGCTCCACCGCCTCGAGATCGGCCACGCCGACCGCCAAGGCGCCCTTGCGTTTCACGTATTCGAAAACGCGTTGCTTTGCGTCAGCGGTATCAATTTTTCGGTCCATCTTGTTCATGCAAACGATTTTGCCGCACTCGAAGGCGCGCCGCAAATGGCTTCGTCAGCGCTTGAGACGAAATAAGACGGAGCGGCCGGCGTCCGAGGCGGCAATACCCGCCACCACGATGATGGCGGCGCCAAGCAATGTCAGCATATCGGGCAAGGCGTCGAACACGATCAAACCGATGCCGATGGCCCAAAGAAAGAGCGTGTAGTTGTAGGGCTGGAGGGTCGACGCCGGCGCCATTTCCAGGGCTTTAATTAAGATATAGTGGCCCAGCGAGCCCAGAACGCCGGTCAATGCAAGCAACATCCAACCTTCGGCCGTCGGCGGCTGCCACTGAAAGGCGGCGGCCAGACAGAACACCACGGCGCCAAGGCCCGCCGTGAACAACACGGTGGTTTCGGCGCTGTCACCCAGCGTCACTTTGCGTGAGAGCACCTGG
>CAYOAD010000286.1:0-3153 GCA_964401845.1 uncultured Rhodospirillaceae bacterium
GACGGCAGCGTCGCCCGGTTCATCGACCGCCGTTTCCACGGTTTCTTCGGAAACGCGGGCGTCGATGCCCATATCCATCTCGTCACCGCTGCTTATGCTGTTGGCGATCTCCGGCTTGTCGCTGGAAAAATCGTCCTCGATGTCCGGCATTTCGAAGTCCAGCGCGCCTTCTGCGGTGCCCGTGGGATCGAGCGCTTCCTCCATGTCACGGGCGAAATCGAGGTCACCTTCGGCGGTCTTGGTCACCTGATCCTTGAGTTTGTCGAGCTCCGCCTCGCGCACCATGTCGTCGACGCCGGATTGGAAGTCGCTGGCCAGCGCACGGGCCTTTTTCACCCAGGCCATGACGTTGCGCAGGACGTAAGGGATTTCCTTCGGCCCCACGACCAGAAGCGTAACGACGCCGATAAAGAAAATTTCCGTCCAACCGATGTCAAACATCGTGGCGGTACCATCCCGGTTAGTGGTGAGCCCGATTAGGGTGGAGAGCCTGAATGAAACAGCCGTCGCCGGCGGTTCCGTCAGCTCTTGGCGGCTTCATCCTTTTCCGCCTGGTCGCTTTCGATCGACTTGTTCGGGTTGGAAGCGGTATCGGCGACTTCCTCGTCGCCCTCTTTGATGCCCTTCTTAAAGGCTTTCATGCCCTTGCCGAAATCGCCCATCATGCGGCTGATCTTGCCGCCGCCGCCGAACAACACCAGAACGACGACCAGAACGATCAGCCAGTGCCAGATACTGAAAGCACCCATTTTGCTTATTCCTCAATAGTTTACGGCCAATCCGGCAGTCCGGGGGCCATGGATTCGGCGGATAATCGCAGAATAGCCCGCCCGAAGCAACGAAGTATCCCGGCCATGACGATTTGACGCAGCTCAAGCCGGGAAGCGCACATATTCCTGCATCTAGTAACAGACATGGTCACGGCAGCGGTGAAAAACAATTACCGGCGCGATTTGCTCCGCGTATTCGCGCAATACCAACGGCACAAGTATCTCGCTGAGTTCTGGGTCGTTATCCGTACTGCAGAAGCATTCAGATTGCCGGGCTGAAATCAACCTCAGCACTGATCAAAATCCACGTCTAATACTCAGGCAACCATCCGTGCGCAGGTTCGAAAGCTCAAAACGTCCGGTCTTAAGCTTTGTCCAGACATCGACTCTGTCAGACGAGAGAGTCAGTAAATGACCCTTTGGAGACATCCTAGATTTCTCCTCTCACCTCATATGTTCATCTTGGAACGGCGCCCTCGCAATTGCGGCGCCGAAATCGCACCCGATTTCTTTGTCCGCAAATTTGGGTTAAACCAAAAAGGGACCTGCAGCGATATGAGTTACTAATGCACGTTGACGCCCTAAATTTGCGCGAGGTAATCGTTTTTCTAGTGGCAGCCGGCGTCGTTGTGCCGTTGGTTCGTCGCATGAACGTCAGCCCGGTGTTTGGCTTTCTGGTCGTTGGTCTGGTAATCGGACCGCATGGCTTGGCGCGCTTCGCCGATACGATGCCGTGGCTAAATTACGTCATGATCACTGATCTGGCCGGCGTTCGTCCCCTGGCTGAGCTCGGCGTCGTATTCTTGCTGTTCATGATTGGGCTCGAACTCTCTCTCGATCGATTGTGGGCGATGAGGCGCAGGGTTATCGGATTGGGGGGTTCACAGGTCGTCGTAACCGCAGCGGTGATAGCCGTAATCGCTTCGTTCTTCGACAATACTCTGGCCGCGGCTGTCGTTCTTGGCAGCGCATTTGCGCTATCCTCCACGGCAATCATTATGCAACTGCTGTCCGAAAATCGCCGCCTTGGCACCGCAACGGGCCGCACCAGCTTCGCCATCCTGTTGTTCCAGGATCTGGCGGTTCTCCCGATCCTTTTCCTCGTTGGGGCGCTTGCAGCGCAAAGCGACGCGTCGGTGACGCTCGCTTTTGCCTTGGCGATCGGAGAAGCAGTGATCGCGGTCGTCATAATTCTGGTTATAGGCAAACTGGTGATTCGGCCCGCATTCCGCTTCGTCGGCAGTACCGCCAGTCGCGAAATGTTTCTGGCTTTCGTGCTACTGATTATCGTCGGCACGGCGTTGATCACTGAACAGGCCGGCCTGTCGATGGCGCTGGGTGCCTTTCTCGCCGGACTGCTGTTCGCTGAAACCGAATATCGCCACGAAATAGAGGTCGACATTGAACCCTTTAAGGGCTTGCTGCTCGGTCTGTTTTTCGTTTCGGTCGGCATGAGCATCGACATCACCCAGGTCGCCGCCAAACCACTCTGGCTGATTGCTTCAATCTTCGGTCTGTATCTGGTGAAGAGCCCAATCATTTACGCTTTGGCGCGGGGGTTCGGTGAGTCCCACCCGGTGGCGTTGGAAGCCAGCCTGCTGTTGGGCCAGGGCGGCGAGTTCGCCTTCGTCATAATCGGCATGGCCCTCGGACTCGGGTTGATGCCCAGCGATACCGCGCAATTCATGCTGATTGTTGCCAGCTTGACGATGATTGCGACACCGGGGGTGGCTCATTTCGCCCGCAAGTTGGCCCGAGCCGCCGAGGTTCGCGAAGCGGACAGCGGTCAATACGATAGCGACATAGCGACGGACCTTTCAGGCCATATCATCATTGCCGGCTATGGCCGTGTCGGCCAGATGCTCGGCTCCGTGCTAGAGAGCCTGGAGTTGCCGCATGTGGGACTGGATATCGATACGGACCTGGTTGCTCGTTTCCGCGCGGACGGCGCCAGCATCTACTTCGGCGATGCGAGTCACCCCGATATGTTGCGCAAGGTAGGCGTCGATCAGGCCGCGGCGTTGGTGATAACAATGGATAGTCCCCAGGCCGCGGGACACGTGGTTGAAACGGCGCGCCGCTATTGGCCAGATCTCCTGATCTACGCACGTGCCCGCGACCGCGCTCATTCAATGCAATTAATCGCCCGCGGCGCGAACCATGTCATCCCTGAAACCATCGAGGCAAGTCTGCAACTTGGCGAAATGGTATTGATGGGCATTGGCGTCCCCGACCAAGCCGCTCGCCGCATCATAGAGGCACGCCGGCAGGCGGAGCAGGCGGCGGTAGACGAGAGAAGGTGAGAAAAGACCGAAGTATTCGGAATTTTCCGCTTCTGATGCAGTGGACGGCTCCCACCCGCCGGCATCTAGGTGCCAAAGTG
>CAYOAD010000287.1:0-3148 GCA_964401845.1 uncultured Rhodospirillaceae bacterium
CCGCGCTTTGTCGATTGAGGCCGCGGACTTCCTCGACGACAACGATTCCTACGGCTTTTTTTCCGCCCTCGGCGATCTGGTGGTCACGGGGCCGACCCGTACCAACGTCAACGATTTCCGGGCCATTTTGGTCGATTGAACGCCTAACATACGGAATCACAACAAAACTTTCGCATGAACCCGGTGGCGGTTTGAACGCCGCCGCCCTATGATCGCGCCATGCGCCGCTTGAGAAACGCAAAAATAATCGCCACGCTCGGCCCCGCCAGTTCGACGCCGGAGACCATCCGCGCGTTGTTCGAGGCGGGGGCCGACGTCTTTCGGCTGAATTTCAGCCACGGCGAGCATGCCGACCACAAGGAACGCTTCGACACCATTCGGGCGCTGGAAGAGGAGATGGGCCGACATATCGGCATCCTGGCTGATCTGCAAGGTCCGAAACTGCGAATCGGTACATTCGCTGATGGCCCCGTTACGCTGGAAGCCCAAAACCCTTTCCGCCTCGATCTTTACAGCAAGCCCGGCGACGATATCCGCGTAAACCTGCCCCATCCCGAGATCTTTCAGAGTATCGAGGCCGGCACCGATCTGCTGCTGGCCGACGGCACGGTGCGGTTGAACGTGCGGGAAGTAACTGAAGATGCGGCGGAGTGCACGGTGATCGCGGGCGGCGAGTTGTCGGATCGCAAGGGCGTAAATGTGCCGGACGCCGTTCTGCCCATCGCTGCCCTGACCGAAAAAGACCGGGCCGATCTCGAATATGCGCTTGAGCTCGGGGTCGATTGGATCGCGCTCTCGTTCGTGCAACGCCCCGAGGATGTCGCCGACGCCCGCAAGATGATCGCCGGACGCGCCGCCCTGATGGCGAAGATCGAAAAACCGTCGGCCATCGACGCGCTCGATGAGATCATCGAGATCAGCGACGGCATCATGGTGGCGCGCGGCGACCTCGGCGTGGAAATGCCGGTCGAGGACGTCCCCGGCCTGCAGAAGACCATCATCGGTGCTGCCCGGGCGGCCGGCAAGCCCGTCGTCGTCGCGACCCAGATGCTCGAATCCATGGTTCACGCCGCCATGCCGACGCGGGCCGAGGTCTCCGATGTCGCCACTGCCGTTTTCGACGGCGCCGACGCCGTCATGCTGTCCGCCGAATCGGCGGCGGGCGACTATCCCGTCGAATCCGTCGCTATGATGGACAGCATTGCCCAGAAGATCGAAAAAGATCCGCGCTACCGCACTATCATGTATGCCCAGCACGCCGATCCAGAAGCCACCGCCGCGGATGCCATCAGCGCCGCCGCCGCCCAGGTGGCGGAGACCCTGGCCGCCGCCGCCGTCATCACCTATTCGACGACGGGCTCGACGACGCTGAGGGCCGCCCGCGAGCGGCCGACGGTGCCGATCCTGGGCCTGACGCCCAACGAGGCGACCGCCCGCCGTCTGGCTTTGGCCTGGGGCGTCCACTGCGTCCATACCCCCGACCCCACCGGCTTCACGGAAATGGTGGAGCGGGCCTGCCGTATCGCCTTCCGCGACGGCTTCGCCCGGACCGGACAACGGGTCGTCGTCACGGCCGGCGTCCCCTTCGGTACGCCCGGCGCCACCAACGTATTGAGGATCGCCTGGGTCGGAGACGAACGCGAAGCGCTTTAAATTTTTTGACCGTCGATGATGACTTTGAGGCGCCTGATTGATTCGCGCGCCCCGGGAAGGTGCGGGTTGGCGGCAAGGGCGCGGCGGAAGGCCGCAACGGCTTTCTCGTATTTGTCCTGAGCCGAATAAATCATGCCCAATCCGGATAACGCTCCGAAATGACGGGGCTCCAGCGCCAGCGTGCGCCGCACGTCGGCAATCGACCCTTCCAAGTCACCCATCATGAAAAGCACGGTCGCGCGCTTGTTCCAGCCTTCGGCAAATTCGGGATCGACTTCGGTCACCGCGGTGAAACGGGTCAACGCGCCGACGAGATCGCCGGTGGCCAATGCCTTGGCACCCCGCCGGAACAGCAGATCAGTTGTATCGCTGCCCGAAGCGCTCCAGATACCCCAGATCAGGTGCGTCAGGTTGACCGCCTGATGGGGTGATTCCACGAGTTGGAGCTGATCAAAGAGATCATCGAGTTTGGGGTCGTCTTGACGCGCAACGGCATTTCCCGCCGCCCCGCCGACCAGGACAGCGGCCATGAGAAATGTTTTCAATTCCTTGATCACGCTCAGAAAGATAGGACGGTTGGGGGTGCGGGGCAAATCGCATTGACGTGAAATGGTTCTAACCAATCGCCCCAGGCTTCGGCCCCCCGGTCGCCCAATCGAGAAGTTCGACCGTGTGAACCACCGGCAACCCGGTGTGCTCGGCAATCTGAACCATGCAGCCGATGTTGCCCGTGGCTACGACATCAGCGCCGGTTTTGTTGATATTTGCGGCTTTGCGGCGGCCCAGTTGCCCGGCAAGCTCGGGCTGCAACAGATTGTAGGTGCCGGCCGAGCCGCAACAGATGTGACCTTCCGGCACGTCGCTCAGATCGAAGCCGGCACTTCGCAACAGGTCCTTGGGCGGGTTGAGGACTTTTTGCCCGTGCTGCAGCGAGCACGCCGCGTGATAGGCCACGGCCAGACCATCGGCCTCCGGCGGCAGCCGGGTGTCCCCCAGTTCCAGACGGACCAGCAATTCGCTGACGTCCAGGGTGAGGGCTGAAATCGCTTCCGCCTTTTCCGCCCAGGCCGGATCACCGGCCAGCAGGTGGCCATAGTCCTTGACCGTCGTGCCGCAGCCCGAGGCGTTGATGACGACGACGTCGAGACCGCCGTTCTCCCGCACCGCCGTCCAGGCCCGGATATTGGAGCGGGCGGATCGCTTTGCCGCGTCTTCGTCGCCCATGTGGTGTGTCAGAGCCCCGCAACAACCCGCCCCTTCGGCGATGACGACCTCGCATCCCAGACGCCGCAGCAGCCGGACGGTCGCCTCGTTGATCTGCGCGCCCACCACCAGTTGGGCGCAGCCGCTCAACATCGCGACGCGCAGGCGGCGTTCGCCCTCGGCTGCGAAAACCTGCGGCTTGTCGACGGCCGACGGGCCGCTCAACGGCGCCCCCGACATCGCCACCATGGCGCCGAGGCGGCCCGACAGCAGGGCGGCGAAGGGCCGCGCC
>CAYOAD010000288.1:0-3142 GCA_964401845.1 uncultured Rhodospirillaceae bacterium
ATCACGGCGACGCCGCCGGCGCCATACCCTTCGTAGCGGATCTCCTCGTAGACCTCGCCGTCATCGCCGCCGGTGGCGCGCTTGATGGCGCGCTCGATATTTTCCTTGGGCATGTTGTCGCTGCGAGCCGCGATCAGGGCCGAACGCAATCTCGGGTTCTTGTCCGGATCGGGCAGGCCGGCCTTGGCGGCAACCATGATTTCGCGCGTGTGCTTGGCGAATATTTTGGCGCGCTTTTTGTCCTGCGCACCCTTGCGGTACATGATGTTCTTAAATTGTGAATGGCCCGCCATGGCAGTCGCCGTCCCTCTTCTTGTCTAAATCTACTGATTATATACCAGATATAGTGCTGTATGACAGCCGCGAGCGCGGAATATGGTACGATTCCAGTTGGATTACAGCCCTAAATTTCACGAACCATTCCGATCAAGTCGAATTCTACCCGCCAATGTGGCGAATTTTGGGCGGCAGGCGCCGGCATCCGAATTTTACGCTGCGTCAGAGTGTTCCTGCCGCCTCCGCGCCAAGGCCTCGCGGTGCGTGATGAAGACGCTGCTGGCGAAAATCACGGCGGCGCCGATCCAGGTGAGGATGTCACTGGTCTCGCCGAAGGCCAGCCAGCCAACGCCCGCCGTCGTGGGCAGGCGCAGGAAATCGTACGGTTGCGTGGCGGAGGCATCGCCGTTCTGCAGGGCTTTGACGATGCCGTACATATTGAGGTTGAAGAAGATGCCGGCGAGGACGAGCCAGAAATATTGTTCCGGCGTCGGCCACTGCCAATAGGGCAACGCCAGGGGAAGCGACAGGGGAACGGAGATCATCGCCAGATAGGCAACGATCAACTCCGGATTTTCCGTGCGCGTCAGAAGTTTGCCGCAAATTACCACGCCGGCGAAGGTGACCGCGGAGAGCAGCACCAGCAGGGCACCCTCGTTTATCATCTCCGCGCCGGGCCGCAGGATGATCAGCATGCCGAGAAATCCTATAACGAGCGCCGTCCAACGCCGCGGACCGGCCTTTTCCTTGAGAAACACGACCGCGGCTATCACGGCGAAAAGCGGCGTCGTGAAGCTCAGGGCCGTGGCTTCGTCGAGCGGCATGATCATGATCGCCAGCATGATGCTGACGCTTGAGACAATAAGAAATACGGCGCGCACGACATGCATGCCCAGCCGGCGGGTCTTCAGACGCCCCGTTCCCATGCGCCAAAACCAGGGGGCAAAGAACAACAGGCCGAAAACGAAACGCCAAAACGAAAAGACGAAAATATGCATGTCCTGCCCGAGATGGCGAGCCAGCCCCATCAGACAGCCGAACGACACGGCGCTGAGAGACATCCAGAGGGCGACCCGGATTGCCGGCGAGCCGGGGGCGCTAGCCAAGTTGAGGGCCAACCTGCCGGAGGCGCGGGCCGAGCCGGAGAGGCTCGACCGTAGTTGCCAGGCCGCTGGCATCGTCGCTGACGACGAAGACGCCGCACAACGTGCCCTCGCCGTCGGACGCCTCGAACCGACCGCCCGACATTTTCCGGGTGAAGCGGCGCATCGGTTCTTCCTTTTTCATGCCGATGACCGAGTTGTAGTCGCCGCACATCCCGGCGTCGGTCTGATAGGCCGTACCGCCGTCGAGGATCTGGGTGTCCGCGGTGGGCACGTGCGAGTGGCTGCCCACGGCCAGGGTGGCGCGGCCGTCGGTGAAATGACCCAGCGCCATTTTTTCGCTGGTGGCCTCGCCGTGAAGGTCGACGACGGTGGCCGCGACGGTGCCGCCCAGGCGATGCTTCGAAAGCTCCCTCTCCAACGCCGCAAACGGATCGTCCAGCGGGTCCATGAAAACCCGGCCCATCACCCCCAGCACCAGGACCTTGCGGCCGTCGCGGGCGGCATAGACGCCGGCGCCGGCGCCCGGCGTGCCGGCGGGAAAGTTCAGCGGCCGTTGCAGGCGCTTTTCCGCATCGATAAAGCCCGCGGTTTCCTTCTGGTCCCAGACATGATTACCGGTCGTTATCACGTCGACGCCCAATTCGAAGAACTGATTGCAGATCTTCTGCGTGATGCCGAAGCCGGCCGCCGCGTTTTCCCCGTTGAGGACGACAAAATCCAGATCGAGGGTGCGGCGGAGATCAGGCAGGTACTTGGCGACGGCGTCGCGCCCGGCCCGACCGACCACGTCCCCGAGAAACAACAAATTCATGCAAACGCCCTCACGCCCTTTTCCGTGACAATCCAGTCGAGCCGTTGATCGAAGCTGTCGGCCGGCAATGCCGCCACTTCCTGCCCGGCGTAAGCATAGCCGACCGCCAAAACATTTCCCGATTTTCTCAGGTCAGCCAAAGTGCGGTCGTAGTACCCGCCGCCATAGCCCAGGCGATTGCCGCTGCCGTCGAACGCCGCCAGCGGGACGACGACGGTTTCCGGGACCACGATGTCGGCGCTTGCCGCGGGCTCGAACGTACCGAACGAAGCTTCGGCCAGCACGTCACCCGGCGACCAGCGGCGGAACATAAGGGCCTGGTCCCGTGCCCCGATCACCGGCAGCGCGGTCGTACAGCCGATCTCATTCAGTCGCGCCAGCAGCGGCGCGGCGTCAAGCTCGTCCCTCATGGCGTGATAGAGCGAAACAGTGCGCCGCTCAGCCGATCCCGGAAGCCGAAAGAAATTGGCGGCCGCACGTTCAGGGGCGGCAGACCCGGCTTCATGGGCGACATTGGCACGAGCCGCAAGAAGACGGCGCCGCAATACGGCTTTGTCGTCTGCTTGCCCGGCTGACATCGAGATCACAGGGCGGCGTTATGAGGGGAAACGCGGGTGGGACCGGGCGCTTGAGAGGGTGGGCGGGACCAACCGGCCGTCGGCGTGTCCGATCCTCTGTGGCCTGCTAACGCAGGTGGGCGCCGTATTTCCGAAACCACGGTTTCGGTAGGGACAGCTCCCTTCTTGATCGGTATTGGCCCCAGGGATACGTGCTCCTAACAAACCGGTCAGTACCCGCCCGAACCCATAATTAGGCGTTCTCGAGCCGCGCGGCAATATCTTCTATACGCCCCGCCGCCGCGGTCATGGCCTCGGTGGCCGACCGGCTCAAGCTGTCGCTGGCGTCCGTCGCGGCCTTTTGCGCGTTTTCCGACGCCGCCTCCATCTCG
>CAYOAD010000289.1:0-3137 GCA_964401845.1 uncultured Rhodospirillaceae bacterium
GATCAGCAGGCCGCTGGTATCCTTGTCCAGACGATGGACGATACCGGGCCGCCGGGTGCCGCCGATGCCGGAAAGGGTGTCGCCGCAATGATGGATCAGGGCGTTGACCAGGGTGCGGTCGGGATTGCCCGCCGCCGGATGCACCACCAGACCGGCTGGTTTGTCGATCACGATCAGGTGGGCGTCCTCGAATACCACGGCGAGGGGGATGTTCTGGCCCTCGGGTTCGGCCTCGACCGCTTCGGGCACCTCGATTTCCAGGGTGAGCCCCGGTTTGACCCGGTAGGAGGGGTCCGTTATCGTCGCGCCGTCGGCCCGCACATGGCCGTCCAGGATCAGCGATTTCACCCGCATGCGCGACAGGCCGAGGCCACGATCGGCGATCAGCTTGTCGAGCCGGGCGCCGGCGGCGGCTTCGGCGGCGGTGAATGAATGATTTTGCCGGTCCGTCATGTCGCCGGCAGTATAGAAGCAACGATCCTGAATTGAGACCAAAACTCTGGGGCGGCGCGTGGGCGGCGACAGACGATGAACAAGAACTTCCTCGGGCTTAAGATCCTCGTCGCCGTCATGGGCGTGATGATCGTCGTCGGCGTCGCCGTCGTCGCTTACACCATCATCAGCCGCATGAACGCCGGCGAGCCCATTGCCGGCGCTTCCCAGGATATCAAGCGCAAACGCCTGCCGCCCCCGGTCTTCGGCGAGGTCGAGGCCAAACTCCCGGCGGGCGCCACAATCGAAGAAATGGAAAGCGGCCGCGGCCGCCTGATGGTACGGATCAGGACGACCGACGGCGAGCAGCATATTCTGGTTTTCGACCTCGCGGATGGCCGCAAACTGGGGACCATCCGGCTGGCCCCGTGACGTCCCGCCTGCTGCTGGCGTCGGCGGTGCGCGACGTGATCGGGCGGGAAGCGCGCGCGGCCTACCCCGAGGAATGCTGCGGCCTGTTGCTGGGCTTGCCGGTAGCCGAAGTGCCGACCGTCACCCGTGCCCATCCGACGCGCAATTTGGCGGCGGACCGGCGGCGGGCTTTCGAGGTCGATTTCGCCGAACGCCTGAAAATGCAGCGCGACCTCGCGGGCGCGCCGGAAGACGTTGTCGGTATGTACCACTCCCACCCCGGTGCGCCCGCCCGGCCCTCCGCCGCCGACCTCGCCCAGGCCTGGGAGCCGGGCTGGCTCTGGCTGATCGCAGCCGTCGATGAGACCGCGGTGACGGATCTGGCGGCTTACCGCTACGACTTGTCGGAAGAAACGGGAGGGTGGTTCCAGCCGCTGGCGATTTCCCATATGCCGGATTGAGCCTTCGTGATAGGTAGAACCGAATTCGAACAGCAAGAGACCTTGAAATGACCGCACCCTCCGACTTCCGCAGTGACAACGTTACCGCCGTTTCGCCCGAGATCATGGACGCCCTGGCGGCGGCCAACACGGGAACCATGGCGTCCTATGGTGGTGACGAAATCACCGCCCGGCTGCAAGGCCGCATGAGCGAGCTGTTCGAACGCGACGTGGCGGTCTTCCCGGTGCTGACGGGCACGGCGGCCAACGTGTTGTCGCTCACCACCTTGACGCCGCCACACGGCTCGGTGTTCTGCCATCGCGAAGCCCATATCGAGGTCGACGAGGCAGGCGGCACCGAGTTTTACACCGGCGGCGCCAAGCTCGTTTTGCTCGACGGCAAGGATGCCAAATTTACGGCGGAACACTTCGCCGAACGCTTGGCCGAAGCCGGCCAGCGCACGCCTCACCAGGTGCCACCCAAGGCCGTTTCAATCACCCAGGCCTCGGAACTGGGCGGCGTCTACAGCCTTGATGAACTCGCCGCCATCGTCGAAGTGGCGCAGAGCCGCGACCTCGGCGTCCACATGGACGGCGCCCGCTTCGCCAACGCCATCGCCAGTCTGGATTGTTCGCCTGCCGACATGACCTGGCGCGCCGGCGTCGACGTGCTGTCGTTCGGCTCCACCAAGAACGGCACGATGGGGGCGGAAGCCGTGGTGTTCTTCGATCCTGCCGCGGCCGGCGATTTCGTCTACACCCGCATGCGCGGCGGCCATCTGGCGTCGAAGATGCGCTACCTCTCCGCTCAGCTTGAAGCCTACCTCGCTGACGACGTCTGGCTGCGCAACGCGCGCCACGCCAACGCCGCCGCCAAGCGCCTGTCGGACGGTCTGGCCGCCCTGCCAGGGGCTTATCTCTTCGCCAGCGTCGATGCCAACGAGATATTCGTCGGCCTGCCGGCCGAGGTTGTCGAAGGGCTTGAGGCCGACGGCCACCTCTTTCACCACTGGACCCGTGAGGGCGACGCCATCGTCATCCGCCTGGTCTGCGCCTGGAACAGCGAGGACGCCGCCATCGACGCCCTGCTGGCCGGGGCCAAGGCCCACGCCGAAATGGTCGCGGCGGAATAGGCCGCGGACCGAGGCCGACCGGACTCAAAGCTTGATCGTACGTCCAATCGGGGCTATGTAGCGGGACGCCCTCGACGCTCCCTTCGTCTAGTGGCCTAGGACGCTGGCCTCTCACGCCGGAAACAGGGGTTCGAGTCCCCTAGGGAGCGCCAATTATTTCAACGAGTTACGGGTTCGCAGCTCTGCGAGCCTTTATTTTTGTCCAAAATTTGTCCAAAAATTGGTCGCGGGCTGCTCCGAATTGTGGATTGAGCTAAAATCTACCATCCCTCGCCAAGCTATCATCTAGAATTGTAAATTATGTAGAAGGCCAAACCACGCCGATAACTTCAGCTACGATCGGGTGAGATAACCGGTCGGCATACCTCTTGGGCCCCGTAGCTCAACCGGATAGAGCACGGGATTTCTAATCCCGCGGTTGCAGGTTCGAGTCCTGCCGGGGTCGCCACTTATCCCTAGGAGAGTGTCAGAAAATAGCCCTTTCCGACGGTTACGCTGTCGGCAACTTCATACTTGGCGCTAGGACCTGTCACGGTTTCTAGCTGTCTACAATACGATAATATACATCCAACTGTGACCACAGTGTGACGGACCCAAAGCTCTCCCCTGTGACAGGCCCGGGCGCCTCTCCAAAGAACCCTCTCCAGAATGACCTTTGCTTGGATTAGGTGAGACGCCTGACAGCCTTCTCCAGGAATCTGGACCTTCGGTACCCCCAAAT
>CAYOAD010000290.1:0-3134 GCA_964401845.1 uncultured Rhodospirillaceae bacterium
CGCCCTTTTGACCTACAACCGGCCGGAGCAGCACAACGCCATCAACCGGACCATGAATGCGGAACTTCAGGAAGTCTGGCCCCGCTTCCGCGACGACAAGGATGCCTTCGTGATGGTCATCGCCGGCGCCGGGAGGAACTTCTGCGCCGGTTGGGATCTGTCGGATGCCGCCGAGTGGCGTCTCGGCGACTGGGACGAATTTCGCAGCTACGTCCACAACTCGCCGGGCGAATGCGGCTACACGCGCCGCATGGATGTCAACAAGCCGGTCATCGCCGCCGTGCAGGGCTACGCCGTGGCGGCCGGCCTCGAGACGGCCATGCTGGCCGACATCCGGATCGCCGACCAGGACGCCGTGTTCGGGGCGCTGGAGCGGCGCTGGAATATTGTCGGCGGTGACGGTTTGACCGTCCGGCTGCCGCTGATCGTGGGTTATGCCCGCGCCATGGAGATGATCATCACCGGGCGCGAGGTGGATGCCGAGGAAGCGCTCGCCATCGGCCTGGTCAACGAGGTGGTGGCCAAGGGAACCTGCGTGACGCGGGCGCTGGAATTGGCGCGCCGGGTTGCCGCCCTGCCTCAGGGGGCCATCCGCACCGACAAGGAAACCGTCAACCGCAATGTCGGCCGCACCTTCGACGAGCGCTTCCGCAACGAGGCGGAGGCAACGCTTTCCATGTCGCTCCGCCGGGACACTCAGGACATCGGCGCCCGCGCCTTCAAGGAAAAGAAAAAACCGGTCTGGCCAAATCACGGTCTCTAGGGCCGGCGCGGGAGAAAACGAAGGAATGACGGCCCTGACGGCAATAGCGGCGCGAAAAGGACGTCCGACCAAGCGGGATGAGCGCGAGCTCATGACGCTTATCCTCTATTTGGCGGTTGCCGGATTTTCCCGGCACGGCTATCGCGGCCTTTCCCTGCGGATGATCAGCGACCCTCTCGGCGTGTCGGTTTCTTCCGTCGCCTATCACATCAAATCCAAAGCGAACCTCTATAGCCTGGTCCTTTCACGGATCGCCGACAGTCTCGACGGGTTGGCCGACCGGATCGAAGCACAGCCGCCCGGCACGACCGACCTGATCGGCGGTTTGCAGGCCTGGACGCGGGATCATGCCGATTACGCCCGCATCATCTTGCGCGACCTCATGGAAAATACCGATCGGGCCACAGAGGTCGATCACTGGTATCTCAAAGATAGCGTTGACCGTCTGATTGCGCTGTTTGGCCGGCAGGACCCGATGGGCAGGGACGCGGCCATGCGCTTCGTGTCTATTCTGGGCGCCGTCACCTACGCCGAAATCGCCTTACCGACGATAGTCAGGTTCATTGAGGATATCGATGACGAAGAAGTCCGCCTGCGCGTCGGCGAGGTGCTCGAAAAACTATAGGCAGTGGGGGATTGAAGTTCCCCAGCGACCGGAATCGCAGTACGCTTTCCGGAACTTGTGACTTGCTTGAATTTTCAGACAGACTTTCGTGCCGATGCGTAGGGGCATTGGGTCCTTTCATCGCCGCTGAGAAGGAGGACGTCATGTCGGATAGTGTCTATAAGGTCATCGAGTTGGTTGGTTCCAGTCCCGAGTCCTGGGAACATGCCGCCGCCGCCGCCGTTGAGCGGGCGGGCAAGAGCCTGCGGGATCTGCGCATCGCCGAAGTGGTCGATCAGGACCTGCAAATTCAGGACGGCAAAATCAGCGCCTATCGGGTGAAGCTGAAAATGTCGTTCAAATTCGAAGATTGAGCAGCGTCGCGCCGGATGCGACAATGACGTATTCGGTGGGGGAGGATAAAGAGAATGGAAAAACTGCAAGCCATCGTCGACGAGGCGCTTGAGAAACTGGAAGGAACGTTGTCCAGCGATCAAACCGAAGCGGTTGCCAAGGTAATCCAGGCGGCGGCGATCCGCGGCATGCTGGAAGGCCAACATACCGCGGTCGATACTTGCAATGACTGCGGTGAAGCGGAACAGGATCTGGCCCACAAGATTGCCACGGAAATCCGCCGGAAAAACGATGCGCTGATCGTCAACCTGTCCGCCCCGTACTGATCCTCCCCGGCGCCCTGTGCGCCGCCTCGGTATTCGCCCGCTTTGGCGGAGTGGCGAGTCGCGCCTGCTTGGCGGTCGCTGCACGCCATCAAACGGTTCCATCCGGCGGCGATATGCTCTAGTTTCCAGCGTCCTTCGAAACTGAGAAACGTGAGTAGTTATGTCCAGCGAGACGGAAGTCGCTCTGGCCAGCAAGGCTTGGCCGTTTATTGAAGCGCAGAAACTGATCGACCGTGCAGCCAAGCGGCCCAACGGCAAGGACTACGTATTGTTTGAAACCGGTTACGGCCCGTCCGGTCTGCCGCACATCGGCACCTTCGGCGAAGTCGCCCGGACCACAATGGTGCGCCGCGCCTTCTCGCTGCTGTCCGATCAGCCCTCGCGGCTCTTCGCCTTTTCCGACGATATGGACGGACTGCGCAAAGTGCCCGACAACATTCCCAACAAGGAAATCATCGAACCGCATCTGGGCAAGCCGCTGACCAGCGTGCCCGACCCGTTCGGCACGCACGAAAGCTTCGGCCATCACAACAATGCCCGCCTTCAAGCGTTTCTTGACGACTTTGGTTTCGACTACGAGTTCGTGTCTTCGACCGAGATGTATAATTCGGGCCGTTTCGATGAGACGCTGTTGAAGCTTTTGCAGAACTACGACGCGGTGATGAAGATCATCCTGCCGACCCTGGGTCCGGCGCGGCAGGCCACCTACAGCCCCTTCCTGCCGCTTTGCCCCAAGACCGGCGTGGTGCTGCAGGTGCCGATGGTCGAACTGAACCCGGACGCCGGAACGGTGGTCTACGAGGACATTGACGGCGGCAAGGTCGAAACCCCGGTTACCGGCGGCCATTGCAAGCTGCAATGGAAGGCCGACTGGGCCATGCGCTGGGCGGCGCTGGATGTCGATTACGAAATGTCGGGCAAGGATCTGATCGAATCCGTCAAGCTTTCAAGCCGGATCTGCTCGGTGCTGGACGGCGCGCCGCCCGAAGGCTTCACTTATGAGCTCTTTCTTGACGAGAACGGCGAGAAAATTTCCAAATCACGCGGCAACGGCCTGACCATTGAGGAATGGCTCGACTACGCCTCG
>CAYOAD010000291.1:0-3130 GCA_964401845.1 uncultured Rhodospirillaceae bacterium
TCTGGGCGTTCAGCCCTATGTTTCAGAGAAAAACTGGTCGCTGACGGTGGACGGCGCGGTCGAGGCGCCGCTCGATTGGAACTGGGACGATTTCCTCGCGCAGCCGCAGGTCAGCATGGTCAGCGACATCCACTGCGTGACCGCCTGGTCGCGCTATGACAACCGTTGGGACGGCGTCGCCACCGCGCATCTGCTCGAAGCGGTGAAACCGAAGCCCGAGGCCACCCACATCATCCAACATTCCCACGACGGCTACACCACGAACGTGCCGCTGGAGGTGTTCGGGGCCGAGGACGCCATCCTGGCCCACAGCTGGGAGGGTAAACCGCTGACCCGCGAACATGGCGCGCCGATGCGCCTGGTGATCCCGGCGAAATATTTCTGGAAATCGGCCAAATGGCTGAAACGACTTGAATTCGTGGCCGCCGACCGACCCGGTTTTTGGGAGGAACGCGGCTATCACAACGACGGCGATCCCTGGAAGGAGGAACGCTACAGCTTCTAGCGCTTCCGTTTCAGTTGGGTTCGCCTGCTTGGTCAAAGGGTGGTTGGTGACAAAGGAAAAACAATAATCAGGGGGACTGAAACATGCGTACATTGAACCTGCTTGCCGCCGCCGTGATCGCCGGCAGCGCCGGACTGGTCGCCGTCGGCTCGGCCGATGCGGCGAGCCAGCGTGAAACCGTCGAAATGTCCAAATCCAAGGTGCCCATGCCGCCCTGGCCGGCGGGCGACGAGGTCGGCATGGCCAATACCCTGGGCGCGGGCACCTGGATGCGCTGCGCCCTGCACCTCACCAGCGCCGGGGCCAAGACCTATGAGGTCAGCCACGAACGCTCCAACACCATGCCGCTGTCGCCTTTCGGCGTACCGCTGAAATACACCTACAGCGCCACCAAGGGCGTGCCCTATTCGCTGCATGCCTGGAACGGCGAGATCGTCGCCAGCGGCGAACCTGGCGCGCAGGGCACCCAGATGGATGCGCTGGGCCACTTCGCCGTCATGGACAAGCTGTGGAAGGGCGAGGGAAAACCCGACGCCTCCAACGCCAAGTATTACGGCGGCTACATGCAGAAGGACGTCAAGCCGTCCGATGAATCGCCCTTGATGAAGCTCGGCATCGAAAACGTACCGCCCATCATCACCAGCGCCGTGCTGCTGGATGCCAAGTCGCATCTGGGCGGCGGCCAGCCGATGAAGCCAGGCCAGCTCGTCACGGCCGCCGACATCGAAGCCATGCTGAAGGCCCAGGGTCTGGGCTGGCGCGGCCTGATGGCGGGCGACGTGCTCTACATCTACACCGGCTGGGGCGACAATTGGAAAGATCCGGATACCGAAAAGACCTACTACACGATGGGTCCCGGATTATCTTACGACGCGGCGCAGTACCTCAAAGGCAAGGCCGTGGTCCTGGTGGCGCTGGACAACCCCTTCACCGATCCGGTCAACAACGGCCAGCTGATGGGTAAGGCCCCGCCCGCCGAGGGCACGCCTCAAGGGTTGCCGTTCGCCATTCACCACGAAAACCTGGCGGTTTCCGGCATCCACCAGATCCAGAACGCCAACCTCGGCGCCATGGCGAAGGACAAGGTCTGGACCTCCTGCACCATCATCCTGCCGCTGCGCTCGCGCGGCGGTTCCGGCTCGCCCGTGCGGCCCGTGGCCATCGGGGTTCCCGGCCAGTAAAGCTTAGCTCTCCCGGCCGGATGCGTTTCGGTGAAAGCGCGTCCGGCCGGCCAACGCCTCAAAATGCGGGCAAGTAATCCCGGCTTTCCGCTATCCTCTCCATCCAATTGAAATTATTTTTCGCGCCCCTGCATCCATACGGGCGTGGGCCGCATCTCTATGGGTAACACTTACTCAAATCACAGGAGATCGAGATGGAAGACATGGGTATCGGCGCCGGCCTGGGCGCCATCGGATTTTGGGGATTTATCGCCGCGGTCGTGGTCGCCGGCATCTGGTACGACCTGCGCCGCAAGGAAGCGCGGCACGAGACCGTCCGCCGCCTGATCGAAAGCGGCCAGAAACTAGACGACGCCACGCTGGATAAGCTCATGTCGGCGGGCAGCAGCGGCGAGAGCGAAAACCTGGCCCGCGACCTCAAGGTCTCCGGCCTGATCGTCATCTTCGTGGCACCCGGCCTCGCCGTGATGGCCTGGTTCCTCGGCCAACTCAACGAAAATGCCTTCCTGCCGGTGCTTGGGGCGGCCTTCCTGGTCGGCTTCGTCGGGATCGGTCTGTTGGTGGCGGCGAAGGCCGCCGCCAACGGCAATTCCACCAATCCGAACCGGTAGACGGACCGGGTTCCCAATTCGTGGCTCCCATTCGACAGGAATACGGGCAAAGCGCGGAAGCGCTGATCGTCGGCCTCGCCCGGATCGGCGACCGCAACGCGTTCGCCGAACTGGTGCACCGCCGCCAATCCTGGATGCGAAACCTGATGCGGCGCTTTAGCGGCGACGCCACCCTGGCCGACGACCTGGCCCAGCAGGCGTTCCTGCAGGCCTGGCGCAAGATCGGCACGCTGCAGCAGCCCAGCCGCTTCGGCGCCTGGCTCAAACAGATTGCCGTCTCCATCTGGTTGCAGCATTTGCGCAGGCACGATGCTTTGCGCGACGCCGAAGAAATCGACGGCAGCGAGCTTCCCCAAACCAGCAGCGCCGGCGTGGCCATCGATCTCGACCGCGCCCTGGCAGCGCTTTCCCCACCCGAGCGGCTCTGCATTGTGCTCTCCTATCACGAGGGCATGACCCACGGCGAAATCGCCGAAGCCACGGATTTACCCTTGGGCACGGTCAAATCCCACGTCCGCCGTGGCACCCAACGCCTTCAGCAACTACTATCCGCCTACCGTGAGACCCCACAATCGGAGGAAACGGCATGACAGACGAACGCGATCCAGCCCTTCAGGTGCTCTTCGCCGAAGCCGAACAGGACTTGCCCGGCGACGATTTCACTGTCGGCGTAATGGAACGGATTGAAGCGGAGCGGAAGAAGACCGCTCTACGTTGGCTGCTCGGGGCGGTGGTCCTTCTGGCCTGCGCCTGGTTGCTCGCCGCGCCGCTGCAGGAGGCCGTCGGCCTGCTGACGCAAGGCCTTTCCGTGGCGCTGTTTGATCTGGACAACC
>CAYOAD010000292.1:0-3098 GCA_964401845.1 uncultured Rhodospirillaceae bacterium
AGGGCGGCGGCCGATGCCGCACTGGAGGCCCTGCAGACGCGCTTGCAGACTTTAAACGGCCTGGAGGTCCGCATCGTCGAAGCCGGCGCCCGCCGGCCGGGCCGCAGGCTGGACGACGATCAGGGCACGGAATTGTTCAGTGCGGCCCGCGAAGCCCTGGCTGATGTGCCCGCCAACCGCATTGCCGGCACGATCTTCATAACCGACGGGCAAATCCACGACAGCGCTGGGGATCTCCCCGGGCCGGTGCACGGCTTGATCAGCGGCCGCCGCGAGGTGGGCGACCGTCGCCTCGTCGTGCGCAAGGCCCCGGCTTACGGCATGGTCGACGGCCGGCTGACGCTCGTCCTGCGCATCGAGGATAGCGGCGCCGAGCCCGGTAGCACCGCCCGCGTCAGCATCCGGCGCGACAGCCACCCGCCCGAACAATACGATCTCGGTATCGGCCGCGACGAAAACATCCCGCTGGTGCTGGACCATGCCGGTCTCAGCGTTGTCGAAATCGAGGCTGCCGCCGGGCCCGAGGAACTGACGCTGCGCAACAACCGCGCCGCCATCGTCATCAATGGCGTGCGCGACCGCCTGCGGGTGCTGCTGGTATCGGGCGAACCGCATGCCGGCGAGCGCACCTGGCGCAACCTGCTGAAGGCCGACCCGTCGGTGGATCTGGTACACTTCACCATTCTGCGGCCGCCGGAAAAACAGGACGGCACGCCGGTGCGGGAATTGTCGTTGATCGCCTTTCCCATCTTCGAGCTTTTCGAAATGCGGCTGGACGAATTCGATCTGGTGATCTTCGACCGTTACCGGCGCCGCGGCGTCTTGCCGCCCGCCTATTTCCTCAATATCGCCAATTACGTGGAAAATGGCGGCGCTCTGCTGGCCGCTTCGGGTCCCGAGTTCGCTTCATCGCTGTCCATCCACCGTTCGGCCCTCGGCGATGTACTGCCGGGCGCACCCAGCGGCGTCGTGCTGGAGCGCGGGTTCAAACCGGTATTAACCGATATCGGCCGCCGACACCCCGTGACCAACGATCTCGACGGCGCCGGCTCGGACAACAAGACGCCCGATTGGGGCCGCTGGTTCCGCCTGATCGACGCCAAGGCCGAGCGCGGCGTGGAAGCCATGGCCGGTCCGGAGGGCAAGCCCCTGCTGTTGCTCGACCGCTTCGGCGAAGGCCGGGTCGCCCAGCTCCTGTCCGACCACGCCTGGCTTTGGACCCGTGGCTTCGAAGGCGGAGGCCCGCAGGCCGAACTGCTGCGCCGCCTGGCCCACTGGCTGATGAAGGAGCCGGAGTTGGAAGAAGAGGACCTGCGCACCGTTGTGACGGGCGGGCGGCTGCAGATCACCCGACGCAGCCTCGACGGCAAGGCGGCCAAGGTCAACGTGACCTCGCCCTCGGGCGCCATCACGGAAGTTCAACTCGAGGCCGGCAAGAACGGGCTCGCCCAGGGCGGGATGGACGCTGCGGAAATCGGCGTCTATCGGACCACTGACGACGCCCGGTCCGCCATCGCCGTCTCGGGCGCGCTGAATCCCAAGGAATTCGCCGACGTCCGCGCCACAGGCGAAATCATCGCGCCGTTGGCCGAGGCCACCGACGGCGGCGTGTTCTGGCTGGCGGACGGACCATCGCGGCGGGCCGGCCTGCCGGACATCCGCCGCGTCAAGCCGGGCCGCGACGCCTCGGGACGGAACTGGCTGGGCCTGCGCGCCAACGGCAGCTACACCGTCACCGGCGTCGACCGGGTGCCGTTGATGCCGGCCCTGCTGGCCATGTTCCTCATCTTGGGCGGCCTGATAACCGCCTGGTGGCGCGAGGGGAAATAAACGCTAGCCGCCCTTGAGCGTACCACGGACGCCGTCCCAGGCGCCCGCCACGAGTTCCCCACCGAGCACACGGCGCTGGTCCGCTTCACCCGGCACATGAACATCCTCGACCAGTCCACGTTGGAAACCGAAACGGCCGTAGTAAGCGGGATCACCCACCAGGATGGCCGCCCGGTGGCCCTGCGCTTTGGCAGCGGCAAGCCCCCGGTCCACCAGGGCCTGGCCGATGCCGTTGCCGTGCCGGTCGGGATGGACCGCCAGGGGACCGAGCAGCAACACGCCCTCCGGCGAAGGTCCGCCTCCCTCGGGTTCCACCGTCATGGGCCAGAAATGAATGCAGCCAACGATTTCGGAGCCGTCCGCTGCGACGAAAGACAAGCCGTCCATCTCCGTGAGGCCCTGGCGCAGGACATGGGCCGAATTGCGAATGCGGCCGGGGCCGAAGGCGGCGTCCAGCAGGATTTCAACCTGATCGGTGTCGGCGGGCGATTTGGTTCTGATATCGGTCACGGGTTATCTCCGTCGGAAATTCCAAGAGTCAAAGCGAGGTCGGCAACCGCGCTCAGCCTGTTCGTGGAGATCCGATGAAGAAGATTGGCGTGCGCCCGGTCCCGGATCGGGAACGGCGCGCGGGGGATCATACGACGGCGGCGCGGACCGCTGGGGCCGGTCGTCGTCGTCGCCCGGCGGTGTTGCCGCCTGACAAAAATGTGATCCCGTATTTCATGGCGGGTTAGGTAGCACAAATAAATCGGGACAGGTACACTTTTTCCCACCCCCATTAAGTTGACGCCTTCACAGCTTTCCTTCCGAGGTATCCCCGCATGTTCTACAAGACCGAAGACCCGCACGGGCTGCCGCACGGCCCCTTCAAGAGCCTGATCGTGCCGCGCCCCATCGGCTGGGTCTCCAGCATCAGTCAGGAAGGCGTCGTCAATCTAGCGCCCTACAGTTTTTTCAACGGTGTGGCCGACCAGCCGCCCATGGTGATGATCGCCTGCAACGGCACCAGCGGCGGCGGGCGGCGCAAGGACACCATCACCAACATCGAGGAAACCGGCGAGTTCGTCGTCAACCTTGCGACGCAAGCCCTGACGGAGCAGATGAACACCACCTCGGCCATGGTGCCGGCCGACGTCGACGAGATCGAACTGGCGGGCCTGACGCCGGAGCCGGCCGAGCTGGTCAAACCGCCCCGGGTCGCCGAGAGCCCGGCGCATCTGGAATGCACGCACTGGAAGACGGTCCCGCTGCCCGCCAACGATCCG
>CAYOAD010000293.1:0-2921 GCA_964401845.1 uncultured Rhodospirillaceae bacterium
GAGGCTGAATTTCGGCGCCACGGAGTGCATATAGACGCGCACCTTGTTGCCGTCACGGATGACGTGTTCCGCATCCTCGAGATCGACACCGTCCTTCTTGGCCAAAGCCGCCGCGTCGGCCCACGTCGGGTCGTCGCGGTCCCAAACCTTCTTCGGGTTGACCAGCGAACGGTGCACGATCATGCAATCGTGAGGTTCGCCGAAGGTCGGTCCGTCGTGAACGATCTTCATTTCGTCGCCCGAAATATCGATCAACTGCTCGTTCTCCGGCTTCAGCGGACCGACGTTGATGAAGCGGTCCTTGGAGAACTTGTTGAGCGAAATCAGCCACTGGCCGTCGGCCGCCTTGGTTTCACCCATCGAGGTGTGGTTGTGGCCCGGCTGATACTGAACGTCGATCTTCTGTATGATCGGATCAACTTTTTCGCCGGCGTAGGCGCGAACCGCCTTGTCGACATTCCACTTCGCCACCTGGCTATCGAGGAACAACGTGGTGTAGGCGTTGCCCTTGCCGTCGAAGGCGGTGTGGAGCGGGCCGAGACCCAGTTCCGGCTCGCCGACGATGACGTCGCGCGGCTTGATCTTGTCCGCGAAGAGATCCGGAATCTTGCGCACGTCCATGATCGATACGGTGGGCGAGAGCTTGCCGTTGATCATGATGTACTTGCCGTCGGGCGCTGTGTTGACGCCGTGCGGACTGTTGGGGATCGGCACGTAGCGGGTGTACTTCGAGCCCTTGCGGCCGTCGAGCACCGGCGTGTCGCCTTCGAAGGTCTTGAAGTCGCCGGCTTTGACGCCCGCCTCGATGGCGGCGATGTCGAAGATCACGGCCCAGTCGGCCTCGGCGGAGGTCATGTCTTCCAGCGTCAGGCCTTCCTCGCCGTTGTAGCAGCTGGCGACGGCGTACTTGCCCTGGTAGTCGGCATCGACGTTGTCGAGGTTACCGTCGACCATGACCTGCCAGGCCACTTTCATGGTGTCGCCGTCAATGGCGCTGAAAACGGCGTGGTATTCCTTGTCGTTCTCCAGATCGCGGCCATCGTTGGGCATCGGTACGCGGTGTTCGCCATTGGCGAAGACGTAACCCGTGCGGGGATACTTCTGGGGACGCAGGCCGTGGATGTCGGCGGCGTTGGGGATCGTGATGATCTTGTCCACCTTCATGACATCGCAGCGGATGCGGGCAACGCGCGTGTTGGCCTTGTCGTTGATGAAGACGTAACGCCCGTCATAGGTGCCGTCGGTAAACGACATATGCGGATGGTGGGTGTCACCGTTGTGGTGAATGCCGCCCTTGTCCTTCAGAAACTCCTTCTCATGGGGAAGCTGGTTCTCCGTGAGGATCTTGAGGCTTTCGTTGGTCTGGCCCCAACCCGTCGCGCTTTCCCGGTTGAAAACAGGAATGCGCATCAGTTCACGCATGGACGGCAGGCCCAGGATACGGACTTCGCCCGACTGACCGCCGGACCAAAACCCGTAATATTCATCGAGATCGCCGGGACCGACTTCGGCCCGGTTGTTGGACGCGGCACGAACCTGCGCGGGCGTCAGCATGGCGCCCATGCCGGCCGCCGCTCCGAGACCCGTGAGGGTGGCTACCTTGGTCGTGTTGCCAAGTAGTTCGCGGCGCGAAACTCCGCCGCTCTGTTTGTTGTGTTCCGACATTTCTTTTCACTCCAAATATCAAAATGTCTTCGCCGCCTGATGGCATCGCCGTCTTTGGGAGGGGCAGAAGCGTTATTCGGGCAGCGGAGGCCGGTCCATAGCGGACCAACGTCCTCCTGACCGGCGGATATTGGATTTAGAGGTGAGAATTGACCATGCGGTCGATTGTCTCTGCGGTCGTTTGACGCACCCCAGGAGACTTGACAGATTCAAGGCTGAAGCAAAAAAGCGTCAGGCAATGTTCGGCTCGCTTCAGTCCGCCGCCGAAAGCTCGATCGGTTTACCGTGCGGCGTATTCAGATAGGCGCGCCGCCATTCATCCTTGCGGCTCGACATTTCGGGCTGCAGTACGATGCCTTTGTCCTCGACGATGTGCTCCAGGGCGTTGATCCAGTGAAGGTAATAGGTATCGCCGAGATCGGGGTCGCCGCCCTTCTGCGCCTGTTCAATAGCGGCGCTGAAGGTTTCGGTCCATTCGGGCCAAGTGAAGTGTCCCGCAGCCGACAAGCTGACCGCCATGGCAAAGGCCTGCGCCTCCCACGGCTCGCGAAAGACCGGCCCGTCGTCGTCGCGCGGCAGGGAAGGCAGATCCTTGATTTGGCGTTCCAGAGTCATGCCGGCTCCAAATACGATTCCCACAAGTCAACATGGACGCCATCACCCGCCCTGCCCTCGTCACCCCACAGTTCGGCAGCGTCGAAGCGCACGCTGTAGAGGTGCTCCCCGATTTTATTCCCCAAGGCATTCTGGTCGGGCAGGATGTGGGAGCCATAATGCTCATGCACCGTTCCGACGCGATTGCGGACGTAGCCCGGTTCCCGCGTATGGCCGGTGGGATGGCGGTTCTTCGCCCTGACGCGATCGCCCGGCGCAAAGGCCGGCGCGGCATCAGTCTCCATATCGACCGGACCGCCGGCGGCAATGGCTTTTTCGACGTTCTCCGCCAGCAAAATCCTCTCGGCGAGTGCCGTCGGCGTCTCACCAGACGGCTTACAGTTCGCCAACTCCTCGGCGCTGATTACGCCGTTCTCGACCAGGTGCTTCTGAGCTTGTCGTCCACGCGCGAACCAAAACGGAAGGGTATAAGCCCCCCGCTTATTGGGAGTGGATAGCAAAAATAAAGCAGCACACTTCTATTCCTCTCGTGGCAAACGGCGAAATATGGAGCGCTTCTGATGCTAAACGATGCCAAGACGAATCTGATTGTACGAATTTAATGGTAGGACGAGGGGCCTTGGCCTTACCCAATTTAGCTT
>CAYOAD010000294.1:0-2686 GCA_964401845.1 uncultured Rhodospirillaceae bacterium
TTGGACGGCAGCGCCTCGACGCGAGCGCGAGTCGCGTCGTCGAGTTCGGGATAGCTCGCCACGAAATAATGCGGCGACAGGCGGTCGGCCTCGGGAAACAGAACGTCGAAGGCGATGATCGGCGCGACGGGTCCGAAAGTTTCCTCGCGGTAGATCAGCATGTCAGGCGTGACGTCGCGTAATACCGTGGGGGCGTAGAAGAATCCCTTATCCAGCCCGTTACCGGTCAGGCGTTCGCCGCCGCAGACGACTTCAGCGCCTTTTGAAACGGCGTCCTCGACCTGCTTGGCGACCTTGGCGACGGCGCGCTCGTCGACCAGGGGACCGATTGCGACGCCCTCCTCCAGGCCGCTGCCCGCTTTCATTTTGGAAACCCGGCCCTGCAGGGTATCGACGAAGGCATCGACCAGGGGACGGTGCACGAAGATGCGGTTGGGGCTGATACAGGCCTGGCCGGTGTTGAGGAACTTGACCAACTGCACGCCCTTGGCGGCGTGAACGGGATCGGCGTCTTCGAACACCATGAACGGCGCATGACCGCCCAATTCGCATGACACCCGCTTCATGTTGGCGGCGGCCTTGCCGGCCAGCATCTTGCCGACGGCGGTGGAGCCGGTGAACGTGAGCTTGCGCACCTTGGGATTGTTGACGAATTCCTCTCCCACAGGCGCGGGATCGCGCGCCGTCACCAAATTGATCACGCCGTCCGGCACGCCGGCTTCGGCCAGGATCTTGAACACCTTGACGGCGGTGAGCGGCGTCGCTTCGGCCGGTTTCAGCACCACGGTGCAGCCTGCCGCCAGTGCGGGTCCCACTTTCCGCGTGATCATGGAGATCGGATAGTTCCACGGCGTGATGGCGGCGACCACGCCGACCGGATGATGAGCCACGATAAAGCGCTGATCGGCGCGGGCCGAAGGGATGGTTTCGCCGTAGATACGCTTGGCTTCCTCGGCGAACCAGAGCAGGAAATCGGCGGCGTACTGGACCTCGGTGCGGGCGGCGCGGAGCGGCTTCCCCTGCTCCAGCGTCATGGTGCGGGCAAGTTCTTCGCGGGCCTCCAGCATCAGGTTGTAGGCCTTGTAGAGGATGGCGGAACGGGCATGTGCCGTTGTGCCTGACCAGGCCGGAAAAGCGTCGTGCGCGGCATTGATGGCCGCGCGGGCGGCCTCCGCACCGCCGTCGGGCGCGGTCTCCAACACCTCGCCGGTGGCCGGATTGATGACGTCGAAGGTGCCGTCGGCCAGCGCCGCCGACCAGTCGCCGTTAATGAACATTCGAATAGGTCCTCCGCTATTCCAATATGATACCCGAAACGCGTTATGCTATGGCAAGGCGTTGTACAGGAATTGGAGAAATAGTCACCATGAAGACGCAAGTGGCAATCATCGGTTCCGGTCCCTCCGGCCTTTTACTCTCGCAGCTGCTGCACAAGCAGGGGATCGAATCCGTCATTTTGGAAAACCGCAGCCGGGAATACGTTCTCGGGCGCATCCGCGCCGGCGTGCTCGAACAGGGCATGGTCGACCTGTTGCGCGAAGCGGGTGCGGGAGAACGCATGGACCGCGAAGGCCTGGTGCATGACGGCTTCAACATCGTCTTCGACGGGGAATCCCATTATGTCAATTTGCGGGAACTGACAGGCGGTTCGACGGTCATGGTCTACGGCCAGACGGAATTGACCCAGGACCTGTTCGATGCCCGCGACGCCATGGGCGGTACCATCATCGACGAAGCCCAGAACGTGCAGCCCCACGACTTTGACGGCGATGCGCCTTACGTCACCTACGAGAAGGGCGGCGAGAGCCACCGCATCGATTGTGATTTCATCGCCGGCTGCGACGGCTTCCACGGCATCTGCCGCAAATCGATCCCGGAAGACAAGATCAAGTCGTTCGAACGGGTCTACCCCTTCGGCTGGCTCGGCATTCTTTCGGATACGCCGCCCATCGCCGACGAACTGGTCTACGTAAACGATCAGCGCGGCTTTGCGCTCTGTTCCATGCGATCGATGACGCGCAGCCGCTATTACGTGCAATGCAGCCTGGCCGAGGAGGTCAAGAGCTGGCCCGACGACCGTTTCTGGGAGGAACTGGTGGCGCGGCTGCCGGACGAGCTTTCGGCCAACCTCGTGACCGGGCCTTCGATTGAAAAAAGCATCGCCCCCTTGCGCAGTTTCGTGGCTGAGCCATTGCGCCATGGCCGGCTGTTCCTGGCGGGCGACGCTGCCCATATCGTCCCGCCCACCGGCGCCAAAGGGCTAAATCTGGCGGCCTCGGATATCTACTTCCTCTCACGCGGTTTGATCGATCACTACAACAAGAACGACGACGCGGGTCTGGAGAGATACTCCGAGAAGGCGCTGAGGCGCATCTGGAAGGCCGAGCGCTTCTCCTGGTGGATGACCACCACGCTGCACCGCTTCACCGAAGAGGACCCCTGCTTCAAGGCGGAGCACGATGCGACCACCCGGGAGCTGGTCATTCGCGGCGTGGGCGACCTGCACCTCCGCTCGATTCTGTCGCGCATGCAGCGGTTCTTCAAGATGGAAGTCGACACCAAGTCCCCGCGCATTCCCTACCGCGAGACGATCATGGGCTCAGCCAAGGAGATCGAGTAAACCCACAAGAAGCAGTCGGGCGGGGCGGGCCAGTTCGCCCGAGTCATCATCAGCATCGAGCCGAAC
>CAYOAD010000295.1:0-2542 GCA_964401845.1 uncultured Rhodospirillaceae bacterium
GAAAACGACAACCTGATCGTTCGCAAGCTGCAGGCCAATCCCAATGCGCTTGGCGTATTCGGCTTCAGCTTCCTCGATCAGAATGCCGATCTGATCAAAGGCAACCCCATGGAGGGCAAGCAGCCGACCTTCGAAAACATTGCCTCCGGCGACTATCCGATATCCCGCCCGCTGTACTTCTACGTCAAGGCGTCGCACGCCGACATGGTGTCCGGCATCAGGGAATACCTGGCCGAATTCACCAGCGAGAAGGCCTGGGGTGAAGAAGGTTACCTCACCGACAAGGGTTTGATCCCGATGTCCGACGCCGAACGGTTTGATTGGAGAAAGCGGGCACGTGGCCTTGTCAATCTCTCGATGTAGATCGGTTTACCCGGCGACAGGAGGCCGCGGGTTTCCCGCGGCTTCCGCCGCGCGTCGGCGCCGCCGGTTCGAGAAACCGGTCCTGGCGGGCTTGATGGCCTGTTCGACCATTGCGGTGGCCGCAACGGTGGGAATCGTCCTTTCCCTGTTGTTCGAAGCCTTGCGATTTTTCGAGGCGGTGCCGTTCTGGCAGTTTCTCTTCGGTTTGGAATGGAGCCCGCAAACGGCCATCCGCGAAGATCAGGTGGGCTCCTCCGGCGCCTTCGGAGCGGTTCCCATTCTGGCCGGCACGGTCATGATCAGTCTGATCGCCCTTGTAGTCGCCGGGCCCATCGGTCTTCTGGCCGCCATTTACCTGGCGGAATACGCCCAGGCCAGGGTGCGGGCGCTGATCAAACCATTGTTGGAAGTCCTGGCAGGCATCCCCACGGTGGTCTACGGATTTTTCGCAGCCCTAGTCGTTGCACCCATGCTGCGGGCGGCGGGTGACGCCTCCGGCATCGAGATATCCTCGGAAAGCGCGCTGGCGGCCGGCGGTGTCATCGGCATGATGCTGATCCCTTTCATTTCCTCGCTCTCCGACGACGCCTTATCCGCAGTCCCTCAGGCTTTGCGTGATGCCGCGTTGGGACTGGGGGCGACCCAATCCGAAACCATCAAGCAGGTCATTCTGCCGGCTGCCCTGCCGGGGATCGCCAGCGGTTTTCTGCTGGCCGCATCCAGGGCGGTGGGCGAGACCATGATCGTCGTGATGGCGGCGGGACTGGCTGCCAATCTGACCGCCAATCCCCTGCAGGCCATGACGACCGTGACCGTGCAGATGGTCGCCCTGCTGACCGGCGATCAGGAGTTCGACAGCCCCAAGACGCTGGCGGCGTTCGCCCTGGGGCTGGTGCTGTTTGCTGTGACGTTGGTGATGAACCTGGTGGCCCATGCCGTCGTCAAACGAAACCGGGAACGCTATGAATAGCGCCGCACCGAATACGGCGCGACGGGTCGAGACCGGTTTGGCGCGACGATATAGAGCTGAAAAACGTTTCCGCCTGTACGGTATCGCCGCCATCGCCGTGGCAATCGGTTTTCTGGTCGTGCTGCTGGGCAGCGTGGTCTGGAACGGCGCCTCGGCTTTTCGCCAGACGTTCGTGGCTCTCGATATCACCTTCGAGGAGACCGCCATCGCCTCGAACGACTACCAATCCTTGGTCAAGAAATCACTGAGGTCGATGTTCCCCGAAGTGAAGTCCCGACGCGACAAGCGGCGGCTATACAAGCTCATGAGTTCGGGTGCCGGCTATGACCTCCGGGACATGGTAGTGGACGACCCCGCGTTGGCGGGCCGGACCGAAACCATGTGGCTGGTCGGGTCGGACGATGTCGACATGCTGATCAAGGGCGAGATCCGGCGCGACGTGCCGGCCTCCGAACGCCGCCTGAATGATAAGGAGATAAGCTGGATCGACCGGCTCATCGCCGAGGAACGCGTCGAGACACGGTTCAATACGCGTTTCTTCACCTCGGGCGATTCCCGTGAGCCGGAACTGGCGGGTATCCTCGCGGCCCTGATGGGGTCAGCCTTAAGCTTGACCGTTTGTTTCCTGCTCTCCTTTCCCATCGGCGTGCTGACGGCCGTCTATCTTGAAGAATTCGCGCCGAAAAACCGCTTTACCGAACTGATCGAGATCAACATCAACAATCTGGCCGCTGTGCCGTCCATTGTTTTCGGCCTTCTGGGATTGGCGATTTTTCTCAATGTCTTCGTCCTGCCCCGATCCGCCCCTCTGGTTGGTGGCATGGTTCTGGCGCTGATGACGCTGCCGACGATTATCATTGCCGGACGCGCTGCGTTGAAAGCCGTGCCGCCACCGATCCGCGAGGCCGCCTTGGGTGTGGGCGCAAGTCCCCTGCAGGCGGTCTTCCATCATGCCCTGCCCCTGGCCATGCCCGGCATGCTGACGGGCACGATTATCGGCATGGCGCAGGCATTGGGCGAAACGGCGCCGCTGCTGATCATCGGCATGGTGGCTTTCATCGTTGACGTTCCCGCCGGCTTCGTCGAACCGGCGACGGCGCTGCCGGTGCAGATTTTCCTCTGGGCGGACAGCCCGGAACGGGCTTTTGTCGAGCGCGCCTCGGCGGCCATCATCGTATTGCTGTCGTTCCTCATTCTTATGAATTTGAC